>CAYRLZ010000082.1:0-23650 GCA_964425275.1 uncultured bacterium
ATAGAAGGAAAAACTCCCCGGGCAGGACTCGAACCTGCAACCTTGTGGTTAACAGCCACCTGCTCCACCGATTGAGCTACCGGGGAATGTCTGATTATAGTAAATTTTAATCACCCGTCAAGAAGGGGTAGATTAGCGCAATAGGACAAATTTCTTTACGCTATTGCCAAAGCCGGTTTGAAGCAAAACGAGATATAACCCCGAAGAACATTCCTTGCCGTTTTCCTTCCCATCCCAGTAGGCACCAATCGCTTCTAATTCTTCTTTTCTTGTATATCTTCCTGGTGGCACCTTTTTTTCACTTTCAATCTTTTTAATCAGTTTTCCTCTCAGGTCATAAATCCGAATTTTTATCCAGGTAAGATTATTTAGATAAATAGGGAAATAAATCTTATCATGCGCACCAATGATAAATGGCTGTGGGAAAATATCGCCAATCTCATTCTTTTTATACGGAGAAAGTTGGGGAGGATAAATTTTTAATAAGGAATCAATATTCGGTAGCCCCCAACCCATAGTGTTTGTCGGGACACTTTGGCTAGCCGTAGAAAATAGCGCCTTTTTTACTGAATCAATATTCCAGTTGGGATGCGACTCTAAAACAAGGGCACAAAGACCGGCAATTAAGGCCGTTGCCGATGATGTGCCAATGCTGTATTCATAACAACCATTAAGATAAGGACAGGCAACAACCGCATTAGAAGATAGGGCGACTAAGTCCGGTTTTATCCGACCGTCAACGGTCGGACCGGCACCACTTCCCTTCCAAGAGGTAGAATCCAAATTTACACCACCAACTGTCAGAACCCCATCGGCATCACCGGGGGCAACTAAATAAGGGGTAGGCCAAGGATAGGTTAAAGAATCCCTCCCCCGATTTCCCATCGCGGTTACAATAATTAGACCGCGTTTTGCCGCAATACCCGCCGCAATTGATGTGACACAAGTTGCGCCATCAAAATCTTTATCCGTATACCAGCCGCGATAGCCTAAGGAACTGGAGATGATATCAGCCCCATTCCTTTCCGCCCATTCTAAGCCCTTTACCCAATTATCTTCTTCTACGATAAACTCATAATTTATCCGGTTCTTTACATAAAGCCTCTCGGTCTTGGCGACAATCAGTTCCGCACCTGGGGCAACGCCAATCAGATTGCCCTTAGAATAACCAGCAATTAACGAAGCCATCCTGGTTCCATGATAGGGTTGTTCCGGAAAGGTTATCTCTTCTCCTATCTCTTCATCAGTATTATCATCACCATTTTTTAGCCAGAGGGTATATATATCTCCCCCAACCAGAAAAATTTGTGGGTCATAGAGAAAATCCGATGTATCAATACTTATCTTCTCCCACTCGCCGCGGGTAAGAGATTTAAATAAATGAATCCGGCCATCCTTTTCTAACGCCAAATAAAATGTATCTCTTCCTAAAAAGGAGAAATTACCGAGGTGAGAAAGATTCTCTAAGATTTTTTTCTCTTCGCCCCAATTCCCATCGGAATAAGCCTTATAACTGAGAGAGATTAAAGGGGGAAGGGAGTATAACTTAGCAAAAAGGAGGATGGTATCCAATACGGAATGGACCTTTATCTGAGAAACATTGGCCGGAAATGGTGAGGGCATTTCAGTAAAGGTATTGCCACCATCCTCAGAGTGAAAGTGATAAACTGAACCTGTCTTTAATCCGAGGGCAAAGACAGAAACCTTTCCTTCCTTGGTGCTGGCGCCCGTAAGTTCCTTTATCTTTTCTGGAACGCTGGCGATAACTCCGGTTGACTGCCAAACGATAGAATCGGGAAAGGCCTGGGCAATTTTTATCTTGACCACCGAATCCATTTCGGTAAAGACTAAATATACCTTGTCCCCGAAAGAAAAGATAAATGGTCTCTTGCCACTCCCCAGCGCCTCAATTGGCTTTAAGACCATCTCTTGAAAATAACCAAAATAGATATTGGTATTGGTTCGCTCATCCGGGTCAGCGCCTTCAAAGGTAATTAGGGTATGGAAAAATTTGTCAAAAGCGAAAGAAAGGTGATGGAAGACAAAGTTTGGTAAAGCATGAGAAATCATCACCGGTGATTGCCAGCCGGAGGGCGAAAAAAGAGAATAAAACACCGCCCGGCGGGGATAGTTTAGATAAGTGGTGTCGGCAATATAAAAAAGACCGGGCTGGGTATCTCTCCCATTATTAGAAAAGAGATAAGTTATTTTTGCGTCTTCAATATTACGGAAGTTTTTTAACCGCGTCGTCTCCGGAATAAATCCATTACCCCTTCTTGCCTGGAAGAAATTAGAACCGGCTAAAAAGTCATGCTCCTTAAAGACCTTAATATTTTCAACCGCACTGTGAACCGTGGTATCTTCAAGATTCCTCTTCTTTCTTTTCAGCCCAGTGTCTAAAAGTCCAATTTTCACATTAGAGCCATAAATCCCTCTCTCGTGCGCCTTATGAACGCCAAGCATAGCAATCTGTCTAAAAGACATCCCGTAAAGTTTGCTATACGGCGCGGTATCCTCGCCCTGAACTCTTTCCGGTACCTGGACTTCAAAGGTATTCATCTTTAATGGCCTTATTTCATAGACAAAAGGGAGGCGGTAAATTTTGGAAAGGAGCGATTGGTCAACCTCAAAACTAGCGGCATTCAACCAGTTAGATACATTCCGCAACCGTCCGCCCAAGGCGATTATCTCATCTATGTATTTTTGGTAAACCGGTAAATCATAAAAGTCATAAGCCACACCTCTCTTTTGTAATCTCTTTTCAATTACCGCCGCTGGGTAATCCAAAGAGAAATTTTTAAGGAGATTCTGGTATTCGCCCTCGGTTCTAAAACCCTTATCCGTAAAAAATATCCAGACCAGATTACTTTCACTCAAAGAGAGTCTACTCTTTACCGGTTCCCGATAAAAAGGAAAGGCAATTAAATATAAGGTTGGGAAAAGGAAAGAGAGGACGGCTAATATAAAACCCTTACCGATTTTTTCTTTGCCAGTAAAAGATATCATTTTTTCTCCTTTCCGCTCCCTTTTAATCATCATACCCGGGGAGCGAAAAATCTTGAAAACTGGGTTATTCCGGTAATTATCATTACAATAAGAAAGACCAAGGCGAGGGTGATGTTTATTATCCCAAAAATAAGGCAGATTTTTCCAATTCGCTTTGCCTGGGATGTCTTTCCAGCATTCAGGAGGATAAGACCAACGATTATCCCAAAGAAGGGATAGATCAGTGAGAAGATATAGAGCCAAGTGACATTGAGCAAATAAAAAATATCAATGAAGGCATTCAGCCTTTCGGTATCTAAATTTTTTATTTCTTCCTTCCGCTCGTCAGGTGCGTAGCACACTTTTAATTTATACCCCGCGGAGGAGTTGAACCTCCAACCCACGGATTAAGAATCCGTTGCTCTGCCAGTTGAGCTAGCGGGGCCGGATGTTGGCCATGCGCCCGGCGCGACTCGAACGCGCAGCCTACGGGTTCGAAGCCCGGCGCTCTTTCCCATTGAGCTACGGGCGCCAGGGTGAGTGACGGGATTTGAACCCGCAACCACTGGAGCCACAGTCCAGTGCTCTAACCATTGAGCTACACTCACCATAAAATATCTTCCCGATTTTTAACTACCCGCGCCTGGAGGGATTCGAACCCCCGGCCGTCGGATTAGAAATCCGATGCTCTATCCAACTGAGCTACAGGCGCATCGGGGAGACTGGATTTGAACCAGCGACCCCCGCGTCCCAAGCGCGGTGCGCTATCCGGGCTGCGCTACTCCCCGTCCTTTTATGATACCCAAATTCTAATTTGTGTCAAGTTTTGACAGGTCCAGGTGAATTCAAACTTATCCAAAATCCTTTTATTAAATAAGAATTTAACCGAGAGGACTTAAATGAACCGGTTTAGACTTTTCGGGCGGTTAAAAATCGGTATTTTTAGCGGGAGGCACGTGGGGTGGCACGGAAGTCTTTAATCTCCGGGGTTCTGGTAAGTTCATAAAAGAGTCGTTCGGTAAAAGACCTAACCTGATTTTCACGATACATCTCCGGATTAAATACATTCTGTTCTTCTTTCCCCTCACCGAGAATTATAAACACTGCCCAATCGGTGATTATCGGCGGTGAAAGTTCACCCGGTTCCAAGGCATAAGCCGCACCGGCAAATTCACTCCCCTTGGTCTGCCGACAGACCTGGAAAGAATTGAATTCTTCGGTCTTATATTCCAAACCCTCCTCTTGCGCCACCGTTTTTAAGGACCTCGTAGTCTTAACTCGCTCATAGACCCTCTGGGCATATTCTACCATCCTCTTTTGATTTTTTTCACTCTTTACCTTAAATTCTATAATATGTTTTACCTGGTCAAATGGTCGGTATTTTAAGTTCTCCACCTTGTCCAATACGAATATATAATATTCGTCTCCCAAGCCTTTTATCGGCTGGGAACAAGTGCCTGGCTTGGAATTAAAAGCAAACCATTCTAATTGGGAAGGACTGGCTAACCTCGGCCAGGAGAGCCCTTTCCCTTTGGTCAGTGGTGGTAGGGGAATAGCAAAATAACCATACTGCTTGATAACCGTATCAAAACCCTCGGTATTTGCCTTCTCAATAAATGTGGCCATTGAATCAAAAAGGGCAGCAAGGGTTGAGGGGGATAATTTAATCCGACAAATAATCCTTCTCACTCTTATACTATCTTTGTCTATTTTTTCTACCTTCACGATTTGATAGGTATCACCTCTTTGGAACACCGGTGAGAATGAGTCTTGCGGAATCTTTTTAAGTTGTTTAGCCAGGCTACTATCAATTGAGGAAAATTTGAGCCACAAAGGAAAGGTATCCTGCGGATTATCGGAAAAGTCCATTACCGTCAGTGAGAAATCTTCCCCGCCTCTTAACTGCTTCTCGGCCTCTTCAATATTAGATTTGGCTTCATTAGAATCGGAACTGGGGATTTGAATTGGAAAGACCAGGCAGCGGAGCTGAGCCAAAGGTTTTGCCTCAAAGTCCTTCTTATGCCTCTCATAGTATCTACGCAATTCCCTTTCGTTTAATTTCTCCTCGGTTGAGAATTTTTGGTGGGTAATTGTAATATAGGATACTTTAATCCGTTTATTTTCTCGGCTTGCCCTTTCTTCTGCTGCCGCCGATGTTACCCGAAAAGAGGATTGGACATCAATCCGGAACTTCTCCTTTGGTATCATCTCAAAGAGTTCTCGGGCATAGAGAGTAAAGTATTCTTGATTCTCTCTACTTTGCAGAAGTGTTAAATATTTCTGATAATCAAAATTACCCGCACTGTCTTTTAGTTCCGGTCGCTCTAAAAGTTCGGGTGGCGGGTTTCCTTTCATTATCTCAAATATCTCCTGCCCGGTTACGGTAATGCCTGATTTTTTTAATACCTCCTCCCAATTCTTCTCCTGCACCAAATATTGCCAGACCTGGTCTTCTAATTTTATCCTCTCTTCCTCGGAAATATCCTTCGCCTTCCTCTCCCTTAATATCCGGTATAAGAAGTAGTCATAGACATTCCTAAATTCATTGACGGTTATCGGCCTTTCGCCAATATAACCAATAATACCCTTTTGCCAAGGTGAACGACTACCCAACCCGCCGGTGCGCAGCAGTTGCCACAATTCGGAAAGTAAAAACCCGCCGACAAAACTAAAGGCGACAATAAACATTACCACCTTTACTCGTTTTCGCATCTTAGAAATCATAACTTATTTTACCGCATTTTACCAAAAAGTCAACGGCAAGAAAATAATAAAGGTCATCCAATTTTCCACAAAAATTGACAAGAGCTCGGAAGACAATAATAGCATTCCGAATAGGACTCTTTATAGGAAAGAGAATAGCATCCTGAATAGCACCCCCAATAGGGCGGAGAATAGAACCCCGAATAGGAAAGGGAATAGAGTTCTCAGTATGGTAGAGAATAGGACTTCTAATAGGTAAGAGAATAGAATCCCCAATAGAACCCCGAATAGGAAAGAAAATAGGGCTTAGAATAGGGCATTTAATACCATCCCCAATAGCACCCCCTCTACCACCCAGTATCTTTAATGAAAAATCCTCTAAGTCTTGTATAATCAATGACTTAACTCAAAAAACCGCCCTTAAAAAATATTAGTGACACTAATATTTTTTGTACCTCTACCCTTAACCTCCGGTCTTGGTTTTTTTCTGATTTCTTAAAGAAGAGGATTTCCCCTAATATAACTTTACCTCACTTGACAGCCTGGGATTTTGTAATAAACTTAGGAGGTGAAGAGACCAGAAAAAGAGAAATCACCTTTTACCATAAGAGACATAAGAGAAAGGCATATCTACTTGATTCTTCTCATTATCTCCGCCATCGCCTCTTATTGTTTTATCTCGCCCGGCTATCCTATCGCTGGTGATGTCTGGCCCCATCTGGTCCGAACAAAGTTTGTCTACGATTGGCTAAAAGTTGGAAAGTTCCCATTTTTCTCATTTTTCTTCTATTCCGGTTATCCCGCTTTAAGATTTTATAGCCCGCTTCTCTCTATCCTAACTGGCCTTTTAGCCTTACCTTTAGGTAATATCTTTTGGGCAATGAAACTGATTCTTTTTATCGCCAATATCCTTTCGGGTTTTATCTTCTACTGGTTTCTGAAAGAAATCGGTCGAGATAATTTCCAATCACTTTTAGGTGCCGTGGTCTACCTTTTGGTCCCCTGGCGGACGATGTATGTTGCGGGAATTGGCACTTATCCCTTAGCCCTGACCTTCATCTTTCTCCCCTTTTCTTTTCTTGCCCTGGAGCGACTTCTAAAAAACCCTTCATTAAGAAATAGTCTGCTTTTTGGTCTAACATTATCCCTATCGCTTCTCGCCCATTTCATTTATGCCCTCTGGTCTTTTCTCTTTCTCCTCCTTTATTTCCTCCTCCGCCGCCAATTTTCCTTAAAGATTCTCATTTATGGTTTGGTCTCTTTATTATCTGGTATCATAAACTCCGCTTTTTTTCTCCTCCCCTTTTTAACCAAATTCAATTCTTATAGTTTCCCTCAGGTCTTCAATAAATTACCGCCTCCCAATCCCTTCGTCCTTCTTGGTCTGCGCCCCGAGATTGGTGGTTATACCGGCATTTATCTGGGATGGAGTGTTATCCTTGCCAGCGGTTTAGGAATCTATCATCTGGTTAAAAAGAGAGCCTGGCTTTCTGATGGTGTCACCTTTGGTCTATTTCTCTCTCTCTTCTTAACCTTTTTGCCCGGGTTCTTAAAAAAGGGCGAGCCAATCATTACCGCTGGTTTACCACCCCAACGATTTTTGGCCTTTTTTATCTTTTTCTCTGGTATATTGATAACGGATGGTTATTCCTTCTTAAAAGAGAAATTGACAAATTTTTTACCAGCCAGAAATACCACATTTTATCTATTATTTCTTATTATTTGCTTTGACTGTTTACCGCGCACCATCTATTTCCCTTATGAGACAAAAGAAGGGGTCTTGGGTCTGCGGGAGGAGATTTATGAGATTCTAAAAAGAGAGGCAGTGACAAAATTAGTCGATATTGATATCCCAATCTCGGGGATTGATATCTTCAAACGGGTTTGCCGGTATCCGGCGATGGGGTTTTTATTCGGACCTTTCCCTACGGTCTATGGCCCCCCTTATCATCAGTTTGCCGCCAAGAATATGCTATATGTCTATCCCTGGATAAATAGTTTAGCCATTGACCTTGGTGATTCAACCACTCGGGAGTTAAGCGATAAATCCCTTAAGATTATACGCTTGTGCGGCCTAAGCCACATAATCACCCTGCCTACTCTTTTGGGAGGGGAAGTTGACCAAACCGTTGTCGTCTTAAAAAAGGGTTTAATCTGGGATGACCGGTTCATTCTCAGTGAAAGGAAACCACCTCTGGCGATTGGCCAATATCCCCAAAATCCTCTATTTCTTGCCTCCCTTCGTATCATCCCCCACCGAGCGGAGTCATTAATTCCCGAGAGGGCTTTTTATATTGCCGACGATTGGGAAGAAATTTTGGCAAAGATTGAGATTAACCATACAGCCGGCAATTGCAATTTTATTCCGGCGAAAGAAACTTCCTTGCCGGTATCACTCCCCGGAGAAGAACCAATAATTGAAGTGGAGGATTTTTCTATCACCCATGACCAGATAACCGCGGTTATCTATTCGTCCCGGGACTGTTTCTTACGAGCGGCTTTTAGTTATTATCCCGAGATAAAGGTTCTGATTGATGGACAGAAGACCTCGGTTTATGAGACAAAAGACCATTTTTTATTCTTCCCTTTTCCCCCGGGTCGGCACCGGGTTAAAATTGACATTGAGAGACCGATGGATAAATACCTCATCACACTTTCGCTCCTCTCCATCTTCGGCACAGTGATTATCATTTGCCTTCGCTTCCCGGCAAAATGATTTGGTCGTGTTGACAAAATCGCTCACTAGTATATAATACTTAATTAAATTAAGAACGGCAAAAATGTTGGAACAGAATAATGAGGTCTGGCGCGGAATCCATCAGGTATCGGTGGTCATCCCTTTATACAATGAGGAGGAAAACCTAAGGGAATTACATCACCGCCTAAAGAAGATCTTTAAGGAGAATCAATTAAATTACGAAATTATCTTCGTTGATGATGGAAGTCAGGATAATTCCTTGGCGGTTATCAAGGAGATTTGCCGAAGTGATACCAAATGTCGTTATGTCTCCTTCTCAAGAAATTTTGGTCATGAGGCGGCCTCTACGGCTGGTTTAGAAAGGGCCCGGGGGGAAGTCGCTATCCTGATGGACGCTGACCTTCAGGACCCGCCCGAGTTTATACCAACCCTCATCAAAAAATGGCAGGAAGGCTACGAGGTGGTCTACGCCCGGCGCAAGAAGCGGCGCGGGGAATCTCTATTTAAGCAAATCACCTCTTGGCTCTTCTACCGCCTCTTGAATCTCTTTTCGGAAATTAAAATCCCCGAAGATGTTGGCGACTTCCGTTTAATGGATAGAAAAATCCTTGAGGAGTTTAAGAAACTTCCGGAGCGGAATCGGTTCGTGCGTGGGTTAATCGCCTGGCTGGGTTACCGCCAGACCTCAGTGGAATATGAGCGACCGGAGCGCTACAAAGGAAAGACAAAATATAACCCCTTCCAATTGACTTATCTGGCATTTGATGCCCTCACCAGTTTCTCCACCTCCCTCCTGCGGATTTCGACCTTCAGTGGTTTCATCGTCGCCTTCGTCAGTTTTCTCATCGTTCTTATTATATTTTGCCAGAAGGTCTTTTTCCGCCTCCCGATTCCCGGTTACGCCTTAATCGCCACCGGGCTCTTCTTCCTCGGCGGACTCATATTAATTTACTTAGGGCTCGTCGGAGAATATATCGCCAAAATTCACCGTCAGGTTCAGGAGAGACCTTTGTATATCGTAAAAGAGGAGAAAGATGGAGAAGATTCTTTATGAAGAGATGTTTCGGATGGAAGAAAGACACTGGTGGTTTGCCGGGCGACGCCAGATTATCCTTGCGCTTTTCCGTTATCTCTCAAAAAAAATAAAGCCACCGCCTCCTAAATTAGCCATCTGCGATATTGGGACGGGCTGCGGTATTATGCTTTGGGAACTGAAAAAAAATAAATATTACGAGGCAAAAGGGATAGATAGGTCGGAAGCGGCGATGGAGTTTTGCCGGCAAAGAGGTGTTACAGTAATTAAGGGCAGCCTACCCGAGGCAATTCCCTTCCCACCAAACTCTTTTGATGTCGTTTTTTTACTTGATGTCTTAGAACACATAGAAAAAGACCGTGAGGCGGTAGAGAGTGTATTCCGAATTTTGCGGGATAAAGGCTTATTGCTCGTTACAGTACCGGCTTATCCTTGGCTCTGGACAAAGAGAGATGAATTTCACGGACACAAGCGGCGCTACACCAGAGGTCTCCTCCAAAAACTCTTCCCCAAAGAGAAGTGGCGGATAATCTTACTCTCTCACTTTAATACATTTCTCTTTTTGCCCGCTGCCGGATTGCGCATCCTACAAAAAAAGTTGGGTCTTGACCGTTATGCGCCTGACCTCTTTCTGCCCAAAGAGCCACTCAATACACTCTTCCGAACTCTATTTGCCAGTGAGGGTCTCTTCCTCCCTTATTTTTCTTTTCCCCTTGGGCTCTCAATAATCCTTGCCGCCTGGAAAAAAGCCTCTTAGTAAAGATTGTGGATAAAAAAACCTTCCATTGGTTATTCATAATATTCTCTATCCTTTTTACCCTGCCGGTCTGGGTCGTTGATTTCTTACCCTTTGTTGACCTCCCCCAGCATCTAAACTTTGTCTTCATCTTAAAGAATTATCATAACCCGACCTTAAACTATAATAGAATATATTCGCTTCGTCTCTTTCCCATGCCCACTACCTTTCATCTCTTTTTCAATTATGCCTTGAGTTTTGTCTTCCCCTTAGAGATAAGTAATAAAATTTATGTAACGATTTCTATTCTCCTCTTTCCCCTTGCCCTCTGGTTTTTGATAAAGACCTTAGGCGGTAATGAATATTCTAGCCTCCTTGGTTTCCTCCTCTCCTATAACTATAACCTCTTTCTGGGATTTATGGGGATTAACATCGGTATTGCCTTTGTTATCTTCTTAATTGGCTTTGAGATAAAATATTGGAGAGAGACCTCTAAAACCTTATATCTCTTGATTATCGGTATCTTATTTCTTCTCCTTTTTCTTTGCTCATCCCTAATTTACATCTTCTCCGCTTTCACCTACCTTCTGATAATTCTATTTTCTGCCCGGTCAGGCGATTTTTTCCGAAAGGGGTTTTATTCCCTCTCGGTCTTAATTATTATTTCTCTTTTTACCTTCCTCCCCTGGCAAATTGGGCAGTTCCGGAATGGCGGTAGTGAATTATTAGAATATCTCCGGCAACCAATTTCGCTTGCCACCATCTATAGTTCCCTCTGGGAGTTTTTCCGAAGACTGGGCATCACAACCGATGAGACCATCGTCTTTATCTTCAAGATAATATTTGTCGTTAGTTTACTCACTATAATCTATTTGATTCAAAAGATAGGTATCGGATTGCTCTTTCGGGATAACTATTCTTTCCCCACCCTTCTCTTTTCTTCCTCCCTTCTTTTTTATCTCTTCTTTCCTGGTATGTTTAATCAGAAGGTAGCGGTGCAGGAATCTTTCGCCCTTCTTCTTTTTCTTTCCTTCCTACTCTTCCTTTCTCTTGCCCTGAGTAATTTCCGGTATCGTCTGTTTACCTATTTTCTCATCCTTATTCTGGGGGTTACCTGGATAAGTATTTTATTGAGGTTTATTCTATTTGATAAAGAGACAAGACCGGTAAAAAAGATGATACTAAACTTAGCCGAAGGTAAGAAGATGGTTGGTCTCTTTTATCAAAAGCGACCAAAGGTTGACCTTTTTGGTAACGATGTCTTTATTCATTTCCCTTGCTATTATGCAATTTACAAGAAAGGGTTCTGTGGATTTTCCTTCACCGATTTTCGCTTCTCCCCAATCGTCAAGACCAAACCGTCCTCTTCTCCAATTGATGAGATAGATACCTGGGATTCAATATTTCCGGAGGGTTGGGAAGAATTCAATTATTTCTTGATTGCCGGAGAACCCCGGGCAAGCGACCAAGTTATAATTGAAAAGTTACGGCTGATTGATAGAGTTGGCATCTGGTCTTTATATGAGGCGCCGCCCACGGTTAAATGAATCAGAATCTTGACCGGAAGAAGAATATTGATATAATTCAAAAAGAAACTAGATGCCCGGTGAAGTTAAATCGCAAGAGATTTGCGTCTCCTAAGCGGATGAGAAGAGCTTTCCTTTATCTTTTCGTTCTGCTTATTTCTTGCTCGGGTCCCCAATCTCCCGAATTTTATCTCCGAGAAGGAGATATCTGTGTCAAGGAGAACAATCTATTTTTAGCGATTAGGAGATATCGGAAGGCGATTGAATTAAATCCGCAATTCGGGGAGGCCTATTTTGCCCGGGGCAAGGTTTTTTATTCTCGGGGGGAATTTTCTCGGGCAATCTTAGATTTCAATACCGCCAAAGAACTTTTGCCCTTCAAACCGGAAATCTACTTCTATTTGGGGAATTCCTATCAAAGATTAGAGGAATACGAATCGGCGATAAAAAATTACAATCAATGTTTACTTTTGAACCCGAATTTTGATAGTGCCTATTATGAGAGAGGAAATGTCCATATGAAGCAGGGTTCTTATGAGGCGGCGATTAAGGATTATAGCGAAGCGATTAGAGTAAATCCACTGTTTGCTGAGGCGTATTATAATCGGGGAGTGGCTTTTTTGCTCCTGAAAGATTATAATCAGGCAATTCAAAATCTCCATCACTACCTCCAACTCAATCCTGAGGACCCGGCCGGTAAATCAAATTTAGGTTATGCCTATAGTGCACTGGGCGAGAAAGAAAAGGCAAGATACTGGCTCTTAGCGGCGCTGGCCGATAAAGACAAACTTGAAGACCGGGGAAAGAGAATATTAGAAATATTGGAATCCCTTGACCGATAAAATCTCTTGACTTCTTGACCGCATGGCACCGAAAAGGATAAAGGTTGATAAGGTATTTTTATTAACCATTCTATTCTGTTTGCTTCTTATGTCGCCGATGCTCTTCTGGGGATTTGGCCGCGACCAAGGCAATTTAAGTTATATGGGATGGATGTTATTAAGAGGTAAATTCCCTTACCTCGCTACCTGGGATTCCAATCTACCACTTATCGTCTTTATTCATTCCTTAGCGATTGCCTTACTGGGCAATTCAATACCGGCCTTTCGGATTTTTGATATTATCGTTCAATTACTAATCATCTCTCTTATCTACCACCTTGCCCGATTTTTAGTAAACAAACTGGCTGGAATCATTGCCAGTGTTTCTTATACCCTCCTTTACTTAAAGTTGGGTTATTGGCACACCGCTCAGCGCGATGGCTTTTTGACCCTTTTTCTTCTCTTGGCGGCGCACGCCTTTTTAAATTATCGGAAATCCCTTTCTAACAAATGGCTGGTCTTAACTGGTCTCATTGGTGGTCTTTCTTTATTAATGAGACCACAGTATCTTCTTTGTCTCCCTCTTTTTGCCTTTTGGCTGATTTGGGAAACGAAAAAGGACCGAATTAAAAGACTGATTTATCTAACCACCTTTTATTTCCTGCCCCTCTTTTTATTACTCATCCTGTATTGGCGGCTGGGTGGTCTTAAAGACCTTTATGAGGCAGTTGTCTATTATAACCTTAAAGTTCATTCTGGTATTCGGGACAGTTTATTTAATGTGGTGAGGGGCTTTTTAGCGCCCGTGCCCTTATTTCTCTGGATGGGGGTAATCTGGGCAATCGTAACCTTAAAGGGTGACGAGTTAAAATCACAACAGATAATCCTTATCTTTGGTATATTAATCGTTTCCCTCTTATCCCGAATTATTGAGGGTAAAATCTGGGATTATCACCTCATCCCAATTTTTGCCTTTACCAGTCTATTGGGGGGAGTTGGTTTATCAAAAGCCATCTATCCATTGTCAACTCAGATATCTCCCCGGGGAAGGCGGGCGCTAAAAATTATTGTCCTTTTATCGTTAATCTATTGGATAAGAAATGTCTTTCCCTGGGAGACGATAAGCGATGTCATTAAGACCCGGTCAATTGAAGGCCATTATCCCAAGGAAATCTTTTGGCGCCGCTATGTTGTCGATAAAGATTTAGAGGTTGCCCAATATCTAAAAGAAAAGACAAAACCCAATGACCGAATCCAAGTATGGGGGGGAGCGGCGATTATCTACTATCGGGCCGAACGCGAAGCCGCCTCTCGCTTTCAGGCCTCGGCTTGTTTGGTTGCCCATAAAAAGGGGCGCCCCCTGCTTCCCCTCCAAGAAAGGTGGCGGAAAGAATTCCTAAGGGATTTACAGGCAACGCCCCCGAAGTATTTCATAATTGAGGACGATGACTTTCCTACCTATATGGGATTAGCCGAAGATAAAACCTCCTTAGAAATATTTGAAGAATTCTTAGAACTCTCGCGCTGGGTCAAAAGAAACTACTACTTAGAGGGGCGGATTGAAAACTTCTGGCTCTTCCGGCACATTCCAAAATGAATTTCTTAAAGCGACATAACTTTCTTTTAATCTTTTTCTTTACTCTCCTTCTTTACACCTTTCCCCTATTGAGATTTAGATTCCTCCCTTTTGTTGATTTACCCCAACACTTATACTTCACTCAGATCTTTCTCAATTTTAATAACCCCCTCTATCAGAATGCTTATGAGATGAAACTATTTCCCAACCACAACATTATTTACTTACTCTTCGCCTATATTTTAAGCCCAATTTCATCAGCGGCGCTAAGCCTCCGAATCTTTATCATCCTCTCGGTAATCCTTCTTCCGCTTTCTGTCCTTTATCTCCTTCGGTCATTAAGGGGAAATAAATGGATTGCACTTCTTTCCTTTCTCTTTATCTATAATTTCAATCTATTCTGGGGATTTATTGGCTTTGTCTTTGCCCTACCAATAATCGTCATAATAATTGCCCTGCACGAACATTCGCTTCAGAGAGAAGACCTCAAATTAAGGATTATCACCGGACTTCTCTTTATCCTTACCTTCTGCGCCCATGCCCTAACCTACCTATTTTCATTCCTTCTCTATCTTGGTTGTTTCTTCGTTCGGTGGAAAAGAATAAAAGGTCGGCTTCTTCGGTTTCTTCTTCCTCTAATCCCTTCTCTTTTTTTCTCCCTCCCTTGGCTTTACCACCAATTAAAAAAAGAAGGAGCCGGGACAACACTTAGCCTTTTCTCCTTTTCGGGAAAAGAAGTCTTAACTCGGATTATAAACTTTCTGAATTTCTTGGGGGTACAGAATAACAATCTCTATAAATTTTCTATTGTTGGGTTTCTTTGTCTATTGGGCTATTCGGTATACCGGTTATTGAAATCAAAAAAGATATTGCAACAACCTTCGGTAATCTTATCATTATCCCTTATTTTAATTAGCCTCCTACTTTATTTTTTCCTGCCTTACCAAATAGGAACCGCCAATATCTTAAACCAACGTTTTGCGATATGCGTCCTCTTATTCTCAATCCCTTTAATCAGTTTAGTCATCTATCGCCACCGATTAATTCATATTCTCCTATTAGGAGTAGTGCTTCTTAATGGCATTGATACAATAATTCGTTTCCAAAGATTCAACGATGAGGCCGAACCAGTAACTCAGGTATTTGAGGGGTTAAAAGCGGGCAAAATTATGGTGATGTTACCCTACACACGCGAGTCTTCCAGTATCGCCGGTTATCCGGTTTTTCTCCATTTTCCCTGTTACTATGCCGCGCGCTATAATGGTTTTGTTGGCTTCTCTTTGGCTCATCACCATTATTTCCCAATCCATTATAAATTTCCCCCCTTGCTCCCTTGGATAAATGAGTGGAATCCACCATCTTTTTTATTCCCGGATAATTGGATAATCTACGATTATTTTTTAGTATACCAAGAACCGCCTAACTTTTCGGAATATGCAAAGGAATGGCGGTTATTAAATAGAGCCGAAAAATGGACACTGTATGAGAATCCAGTTAAAAGGGAAATAGCCGAAGCGACAACAAAAGTGATAAATAAGATTGGACTGGCTCAATACCGGAGACTCTTTGTCCCGCCCGATAACGAAGTCATCGCTGGTTTAAGAGAAACAATTAAAGAACCGCAAAAGATAATTGACTATCGCCAGGGAAGTATAAGATTAACTGAGGGAAAGGAATCCGAGGAGGATTTTTTTCCGGCATTAGCCCTTTGGTTATTAAAAGACCAACGGCCGTATTTAGAGATGTTTAACCACTTAAATTCCCTAACCAACTTTATCTTTGGTAATTTACAATTTACCCTCCTGGCCATAACCGAGAACAACCGCGGGGCGATATATGAAATCACCCGACTTTCACCCTAAGAAGGTGTTTCTTATTCCCAATAATCAAGCACTAATTAAAGTTCTCAGAAATAAATGGACGCCGGTCATCTTAATCTTTCTTCTTACCCTGTTTGTCTTTAATATAAAGTTCCGCTATATCGGTTCCGGCGATACCGTCCCCAGTGAACTTTTACCAATATCAATCATCAAAGAGAGAGACTTAGACCTTAATGAATTTCTTGCTTATAAGTGGCTCGTTGGGGAAGGTGATAAACTACCGCACTGGATTAAGAATGTTAACGGCAGGATGGTTTCTTCGGTGCCCATCATCCCCGGCCTGTTAAACCTTCCGGTATATCTTTTGGCTCATATCTTTGGGGTTGATTTACTCGCCAAAAGATTCTTCTTATCAATGATAACCGCCTCAATAATCTCGGCCCTCTCCGTTGTCTTTATCTATCTTATTCTATTAAATTGCTGCGCGAAACAATCCACCGCAATATTTTTCACTTTAATCTATGCCTTTGCTACCTCAGTCTTTAGCACCGCCTGCCGCGGGCTCTGGCAACATGGACCTTCCCTCTTATTCATCAATATATCAATTTTCTTATTACTTAATAAAAACCGCTCCCTTGTCCCCTATTCTGGTCTCTTCTTAGGGCTAGCGGTCTTTAATCGCCCGACCAATATAATAATCGCCATCCCATTAACCATTTATCTATTTTTTAACCAGCGGGATATTTTTTTAAAATATATCCTTTTAGCCGCTCTCCCAGGATTTCTTTTATGTTTATATTCCTATATCTATTGGGGCAATATCTTCGCCTTGGGGCGTGCCCCGGGTTTTGGTCTCTTCGGTGGTAAATTCTTTCCGATATTAGCCGGATTATTATTTAGTCCGGCCCGCGGTCTATTTATCTTTAGCCCAATATTCATCTTCAGTTTTGTCTATTCTCTTTATCTACTATTTTTGAAAAGAACCGCCCCCCTTTTGAAATATTTATCAATAACAGTCATCGCCTCGTTGCTTTTATATTCCAGATGGAGTATGTGGTGGGGAGGACACTCTTTTGGTTATCGGTTATTAATTGAACTGATTCCGATGCTTTGTATCTTTTTGGCTCTTTTCTGGGAAAGGACAATTGTTAAAATCTGGTATCTTAAACTGGTCTTTTACCTCTTTTTAGCAATCTCAATCTATTTCCATTTCCTAGGTGCTTATTATTATCCCAGTGGATTTAATACATCACCGAACGATATTGACTATAATACCGAAAGGCTCTGGACGATTCGGGACACGGAACTAATTAGGTGCACTAAGAACTTGTTACGAGATTTGCATCTCTATGGTTATAAAGAGATGATTGAACTTAAAAAGCGATACGCCGAGGAGTTTTACCACCAAGGAAATGTCCATTATGAAGCCGGGGAATTAGATAAAGCGATTGAGTATTATACCAAATCACTTGATTTTAACCCAAAATTACTCTCGGCCCTTAATAACCGGGGGATTGCCTATGCCAATCAAGGCGAATTGGACAAGGCAATTAAGGACTTTAGCCGGGCGATTGCCCTCAACCCGAAATTAGCTCCGACGATGGTAATGTTAGCCAAAGTTTACGAACTGAAAGGCAATAGAGAAAAGGCAAGGTATTGGTATGAAGAAGCCCTAAAAAATAAAGACCAACTCCCCACTGACCAGATAGAAGAGATTCAAAGATTACTCAAAGAACTTAAATAGTCCCGGTTTCGGTCTCTACCTTTATACCATTTCTTTGGGCCGCTTTTTCAATAATTGAAAGTATCTTATTAACATCAACTGGTTTCTCTAAAACCTCTACGCCCTCTTCGCGCATCACCTCCATAAATTCGGTATAACCGGTCATTAGAATAACAAGCGGTCTTCGAGGGATTTTCTTTATCTCATAATAGGCGGTAATGCCATCCATCTTAGGCATCTTTATATCCATCAGAACGAAATCAATATCATTCTGGGAAATCTTCTCTAAGGCCTCTATCCCATCCTTAGCGGTAAGCACGGCAAACCCGTGCATCTCAAATAACAAAGAAAGGGTCTCCTGAATCCCCACCTCATCGTCAACGATTAATATTCTCATATCACACCTCCTGAAAAACCTCAACCCCTTTTCTCTTCTCCAAAACCCTAAAGACCTCTTCTAAGTCCAGGGGTTTTGAGAAGGTATATTGGGCACCCAATGCCTCGGCCTCTTCCAGCATATCCGAATAGGCGCTGACAATAATTACTGTCACATTACCCTTAACCATCCTCCATAATTGGAGGCCATCCAATTTAGGCAGTAAAAGGTCAAGAAATATCACATCAAAAAAAGTCTCCTGGATGAGCCTTAATGCCTCAACCCCATCCTTTGCCTTCTGGACCTCGTAGTCCTTCAAAGCAAGACAGTCGGCAAGGGAAGAGGCGAATCGGAAGTCGTCGTCAACAATCAGGACGCGCATAATCTCAATCTCCCCGAGGCAGGCTTATTCTAAAAGTTGTCCCTCTACCCAACTCACTGGCCACTTCTATCTTCCCGCCCTGAGCGGTGATTAATTTTTTCGTAACCGCCAGCCCCAGACCAATCCCCCTTGCCTTAGTGGAGAAGAACGGTTGAAAGATTCGCCCCAAATCCTCCTTAGGAATACCTGGACCGGTATCCTTAAATTCCACCTCACCATAAGAGGAATTCTTTTTGGTAATAATGGTCAATTCACCGCCATCGGGCATCGCCTCAACCGCATTACTTATGATATTGATAAAACAGTGTAAGAGTTGGACATCGTCACCCTTCACCACAAGTGAGTTGGGTGATAATTGGAGGTTAAGTTTAATATTCTCCGGAAAAGAATAGTTCTTTAATGTCTCTTCCACCACCGCGTTTAAATTGACCTCAATCAACCTTGGCGTCCGCTCCCGAGAGAATTCAAGAAGGTCGGTGATAATCTTATTCGCCCGGGCAATCTCGGTATTAATCAGATTGAGATTCTTTAGCATCAATGAGCCCATCTGGGTATCCTTGATTCCTAAGACCGAAATCCGCAAAAAATAGACGACATTCTTAATCACCGATAAAGGATTCCGTAAATCGTGGGCGACCTCGGCCGCTAATTCACCAATCGCCGCCAACCGGGTCTTCTCAATCAATTGGCTTTCGGTCTCTTTTAATCGCTGTGCCATCCGATTAAGGAAAGATGCTAGGCTCTTCAATTCATCTTCACTTTTTATCTCTATTTGATAATCCAAATTACCATCGGCAATCGTCTTTGTCCCTTCAATCAGTTGGGCAATCGGCAAGGTCATTCTCTTCCCCAAATGAGAAGAAACCCCAACTCCCAAGAGCGCGAGAAATAAGCCAACTGTGATTAAGATGGTGAGGAATAGATTCCTCATATTATTAATCCCTTTCAAAGAGATAGTTACACCAACAAAACCGAGCGCGGTCGTATCGGGTCGGTGAGCCGGATAAAATGACCTCACCGGGGCAAAGAAATTATTTATATCCTTTCCCTTATCTAAGATGAGCGCACCCCGGACCATCCTCTCTATCTGGAGTGAATTAAGTCTCAGAGGAAAAGACTCTCCTTCCCCAATAATCAGAGAACCATCCGGGTTATAAAATGATGCCCCGATAATCGCATCTTTTAATATACCCTTAATTGTGCCTCTTAAAAAACTTTGCCTTTCTAATTGTGAAAGACATTCTTCGCTATGCTCCCGGGCGACCGCTAAAAATCTTACCACCAGTAATGCCTTCGTTTCTAATATCTTATGGTAAATTTTGAAATAGTGAATAAAAAATACCAGACCTGATGAAATGGAGAACAATAAAATAAACGGCAGACAGGAGATAGTAATTTTATTCCGGAATCTCTTCATACACACCCCCTTTTTATAATTACTTTTATAAAGAACAAAATCTATGCCAACTTACTTTTCTAAGTGATAGAATTTCAACCGGTTAATGACGGCGGAAAGGCTAAAAACTTGCCTTCCGGGTGGGAAATTAAGAAAAAGGTGCGACAACCTGATACTCTTATAGTTCTTGCTTTTTTTTATTTATCAAGTATAATTTTAAGGTATGAAGGCATTATTAGGCATTGATGTCGGCTCAATTTCAACGAAGGGCGTAATCGTTGAACCGCTCTTGGACAGGGATAAAAGATATCAAGTGCGGGCAAGCATCTATCTCCGAACCCAGGGTAATCCAATCCAGGCAATCAGGGAACTCCTAAAGAGACTGAGAAGAACGATACAAGAAGAAGAGGTAGAAGTAATTGGTGTCGGGACAACTGGTTCCGGGAGAAGACTGGCTGGGGTTCTGGTTGGCGCGGATATCGTTAAGAATGAAATTATTGCGCACGCTATCGCCGCCTCTGTCTTCTATCCTGATTGTCAGACAATCATTGAAATTGGTGGCCAGGATTCTAAGATAATAATTCTTCGGCAGGGGATTCCGGTTGACTTTGCTATGAATACGGTTTGTGCCGCCGGCACCGGCTCCTTTTTAGACCATCAGGCACAAAGGTTAGGAATTCCGATTGAAGAGTTTGGAAAGATTGCCTTAAAGGCAAAAAACCGGGTGAAGATTGCCGGTCGATGCACAGTCTTTGCCGAGAGTGATATGATTCATAAGGCCCAATTAGGACTGCCAACCGCTGATATCATCGCCGGTCTCTGTGATGCCATCGTCCGGAATTATATGAATGCGGTGGCAAAAGGAAAGGATATTAAACCTTTGATTCTATTCCAGGGAGGGGTGGCGGCAAATATTGGAGTGAAAGAGGCATTTCAGAGGGAATTGGGTTATGAGATTATTGTCCCCGAACACTTTTTAGTTATGGGGGCAATTGGTGCGGCCATCTTAGCCAATGAAGAGACCAATGGCCGGGGGAGTAAATTTTCCGGCTTCGGGATTGCCGATTGCCACTTTGAGACCAAGGCGTTTGAGTGCGAAGACTGCCCGAATCGGTGTGAGGTGATTGAGACCTGGCGGGAAGGAGAAAGGATTGATATCTATGGGGACCGGTGTGGAAAACACTCCGGGTAATAAAACTTTACATCCAACCGTCCTTAAAAATCGTCGCCTCTCTTTTCTCACCAACCGAGACACCAATCACTTCACAACCGGTCCTCTCCTCAATCACTTCAATATAGTAACGGGCGGCCTTCGGCATATCCGATAATCTTTTCAGTGAACCGAGACTTTTCTGCCAGCCCAGCAGTTTGCGATACCGAGGTTTCAATTGCTCAACAATCTCTGGGTCAAAATCATCTACTTTACCCTCTTTGGTTTCATAACCGTCCGCGACCAAGATTTCCGCCAAATCGTCTAAGACATCAAGTTTAGTAAGAATTAACTTTTCAAAGCCGTTGATTCGTCGGGCGTATCTGATAATCCCTAAATCCAACCAACCGGTCCTTCTTGGCCGACCGGTGGTCGCCCCAAATTCCTTTCCCTTTTTTCTTAATCTTTCGCCAATCGGCTCTTTTATTTCGGTGGGAAAAGGCCCCTCACCAACTCTTGTCGTATAGGCCTTAGCGACACCGATTATCTCAGTAATCTCTTTTGGGCTTATACCAAGACCCGTAGCCACTCCGGCCGCGGTAGTGGAAGAGGAGGTAACATAAGGATAAGTCCCGCAGTCAATATCCAGAAGTGTTCCTTGTGCCCCCTCAAATATAACCTTCTTCCCTTTTAAGAGGCTCTCTTGGATTAATCTTGCGGTATCGGTCAGGAGGGGAATTATCTCCGGCGCCTCCCTTTTGAATTCAATAATCGCCTCTTTCTCCTTTATCGGTTCGGCATCATAGAGTTCCATCAGGTAAAAATTTTTCTGGGCGATATTTTTTCGGAGTAGCTTCTCAAATCTATCCCAGGATTTTAACTCCCCGGCCCGGATGCCAATTCGGGAATACTTATCCTCATAGGCTGGACCAATTCCCCGACCGGTGGTACCGATTTTCCTGCCTTTCATTTCGCGCATCCGGTCAATAATCCGATGATAGGGAAAGATGAGATGAACCTTTGGGTCAATAAAGAGCCGACCAGTAAAATCAAGGCGAAGTTCTCTTAAGACATTTATCTCTTCTTTTAAGACCTGGATATCAAGGAGACAGCCCTGACCGATAATTCCCAGAACTCGTCGGTTAAGAATCCCGCAGGGTATTTGATGGAAGATGAGGGTTTTATCCTGATAAAGAACCGTGTGCCCGGCATTTGGTCCACCATTAAAACGGGCAACAATGTCCGCATCCTGGGAAAGAAAGTCAACGATTTTCCCTTTACCTTCATCGCCCCACTGACAGCCGATTATGGCAATCCCCGGCATAACTCAAAGTTCAGAACTCAAAGTTAAGTTTTGCGTCTTGTGCCTTGCGTTTTGATTTATAATATAACTCCTCACATTTTATAGGAGAGGGAAATCTTCCAGTTGGAAGTTGGGAAGGAATAGATTAGGTAGTCAAAGCCAATGTCAACTGAGAAATTTTTTACTCCCAGGCCAAAGCCATAACAGAGGCCGAGTCTCTTAACCCCGGATTTTTCCCCAAAAAGCCAATCCAGAATTGATTTGACCTGTTCTTCTTCCTCCGCCCCCTCCTTTTTTACCATTTCTACCCCACCGCGCCAGCCGTGAACATCCTCAAAATAACCAACCCGGGCATGCACCAAATTAGCATAAGACAATTCAATCCCTAAACTCTTCCAGGCGTCTTTAAATTCATAACCTAAGGAATCCCAATAAAAACCGGTAAGACCGATAGCCATCTCTACGGGGATATAGAGTTTTAACAACTCGTCTTTTATCGGGATGAAGTTTACCCCGAGCCTTAATATTCGGGGGATTGGGTCAGATTCACCAGAAGCGGTATAAGAGATATTAGGACCGAGATTGGATAAAGAAGTGCCAAGATTAAACCACCGAAATGGTCTATACAATATACCGAAATCGGTTCCCCAGGTTATGCCGGTCCCGCCGCTGGTTATCCCTAATTCCGGCATCGCCTCCCAGACCCATTCCGGAACCAAAAAGGAATAGATAAACTTCCAGGAGAAACCAATTCCCAAGTTAGAAAGTAAAGGATAACCATAAGATAAGGTAGCGGCTAAATCAAAAGTCGTATATTCACCTAAGAGGTCGCCCCGGCTATTTATCACCTCAGTCTTTCCGGTATTGAGATAGATGATATTGCCACCAATCGTCCCTTTTGGTAAGGAATGGGTAAGGGCTAAGAACTCGTAATACATCCCGGGATAGAGACCGGGGAGCCAGTTGCAGTGCATCAGGGTGGCATTAAATGAATTCTGGAAGGCTTGGCCAGCCGGATTGTAATAAGTAGCGCTCGCATCATCAGCAATTGCGACAAAGGCACCACCCAAGGAAGTTGGGCGGGCCGCCGGCCAAATCATTAAAAAGACCGCCCCCGGATATCCGAAATAACCAAAGGCCGTGGTAAAGATAAGAAACGAAAGTCCAAATCTTCTACTCATACCTAACATACCTAATTATAAAGAAAATTTAAGTATTAGTCAAGGTGGAGTAAAAATAAAAGACAAGTGAAAAGGTGGGTTAGCCTTTTGGCATAGAACCAATAATAGCATTCTGAATAGGACTCTTTATAGAAAAGAGAATAGAACACCCAATAGCATCCCGAACAGAACCGAGAATAGAACACCCAATAGGATAGAGAATAGAACGCTCAATAGGATAGAGAATAGGATTACCAATAGG
>CAYRLZ010000083.1:0-16826 GCA_964425275.1 uncultured bacterium
GCGATTGTGAAGGAGATAGAGAGTCAGACGAAGAAGCTTGGCGCTGCGTATCGGAAGAAGTATAGTATTACAGCTGATGACGAAGAAAATGGTGAATATTTTTAATCTAATTTCGGGAAGATTTTATTATGATGAAAGACGCCGGGACAGTGGTGAATAATTTGATTCTAACACTTGACTTTCCGGAGGAAATTATTAGTCTAATATCTTAAAAATGATTTGGGAAAAGGTGCCTATCCTAAAAGATTGGATTTAATATTAGCTCAAAGGCCGAATTGAAAGGATAGTTTGATGCCCGCCGGGAGATATGATATGAAAAGAATATCAGATATTAACCGCTTACCGCCGGCCGCTGAGGCGGCGATAAAAATATTTCTTATCGGTGCGCTAAGTTTCTCTTTTGCCCAATGGGAGCCAGAGGTTAGAATGACGAACACAGTGAACAGCGAGTATACATCGCCAAGCAATGCCTGGTGCATTGCGGCCGGTCCGAATCCTGTCGTGCATATGGTCTACTGGTACCCACCAGTGGACCCAGGTAACTACGAGATATACTACTGCCGCTCAACCAATGCCGGGACATCGTGGTCGGTGCCAATACGGTTGACTAATGCGCCACTCACCTCGCAACAACCCTGCCTTGCCGTGAAGGACTCAAATATCTATCTTGTCTATATGGACTACCGGAATGGCAACGACTACGAGATTTACTTCCAGCGCTCAACCGATGTCGGCCTAACCTGGGGGCAGGAGACGCGCCTGACCAATGACCCAGGCATATCCAACAATCCGTGCATTGCCGTGTCGGGCAATAATCTCTATGTCGCCTACGACGACCAGAGAGGCGGGCTATGTTATATATACTACCGCCGTTCAACGGACCGGGGTGCAACCTGGGAACCAGAAGTGAGACTGACTGGCAATACCTACTACCCGGCTTTCCCCTGCATTGCCGCAATCGGCAACTATGTTCATTTGGTATGGATGGATTGGCGGGAACCGAAGGGCTCGGTCTACTATCGACGCTCCACCGATTATGGCGTTTCCTGGGAGCCCGAAGTTGGACTGGTTCTGGTTGACAGTTTCACCTACTCGCCGTGCTTGGCGGTCTCTAACTCGCATGTGCACCTGACCTGGAATGACTACCGCTACAACGATTCAGAGATATTCTATAAGCGCTCCGACGACAATGGGATGAACTGGACGCCCGACATCCGGATTACCAATGCTTGGGGCATCTCGCAGGACCCAAACATTGCGGTGTCAGGCAACAATGTCTTCATTGTCTTTGATGAAAACCGGGGCGACTGGGATATTATGTTCACGATGTCCACCAACGGCGGCAACACCTGGACAACCCCTATCTTCTTGTGTAGCGCGCCGAATCGGTCATTCTACCCTTCAATTACCACCGACGGTTCGGCACTGCATGTTGTCTGGCATGACATGCGGGACGGGAACCGGGAAATCTACTACCGGCGGAATCCGAACGCACTTGGAGTAGAAGAAGGATTCCCGCCTCGGTATTTACGCATCAAGCCACGAGCCATTACCGTGCGCCGAGTACTGAATCGACTTTTGACGAATGGCGAGCTGCTTGACATCTCCGGCCGGAAGGTAACCTACCTGCACCCGGGCGTATACTTCATTCGGTCTGAGCCGTCAACGAATACTATCCGCAAGGTCGTCTTGACTGAATAAGGGAGCCCGAAGGCGCACATCCTCATTTTGTCGGCTCTTGCGTTTATTAACTTTGATTCTAATGGATAAAGTTTCCTGTGGGGAAACTTTTTTATCACCTGATTTTGCCTCTAACATCTTGATTTTACAGAACTTATAGGATTTTTTCTTGATTTTAGGGTATCGTTCCCTCTATGCCTTACCCTATCTCTTACTTAATGCCTTACTGGGTCTCTTACTCTATCCCTTTCTCTATCCCTTCCCTAATCCCTTTCCCTGTCTCCTTATCCGCCCCTCTCTCTTCCCATTTCTCAGTCCCCTTCTCTATCTCCTCTTGATAGGCTCCCTGTTAGGCTCTCTAATCCTCTGCCTGTGCCTCTTTCTGTGTCTTCCTCTGAATCTCATTCTCCGTCCCCTCAATCCCTCTCCCAACGCTTTCCCAATCCCTTTCTCTAATTGGGGGCAATTAAACCAAAGGCTTGACTTTCGCTCCCCTTTTGCTAATATTAAATGATGCGAACAAATAACACGCTTCGGCAAGATGTCGCTTTTTACGCTCCATCCCGCCTGGAGTAGCCGACCTTGGTCGGCGCTAAATGTTTTATGCGAGACAAGTCTCGCTACTCCAGACGCTGTTTTCGCGGCACGCGGCACCGCCCTTGCGAGCCGTTCTGCGAAGCAGTGCCGTAGGCAAAGGCGAAGCAATCTCTTGAGATTCCTCGCAGAGTTTACCCTGAACGACAGGGTGAGATTCCTCACTACTGCTCGGAATGACAAAAGTGAAGGGCTTGGAACGACGTCCGCGTGTATCTGCGGTTGCAACATCTGGGATTTTGAGTTTGTTTAGAATTTCGGATTTAGAATTTTATCTGTTAGGATTTTATCTGTGTTTGCCTACGGCACTGTGGTTCTATTTTCTTTCCTTCTCAGGCAGATTCAATAAATAGCTAATTTGACAATGTTCAATTAATGATTGATAATTGGAAATTGGAAATTCTTCGTGTATAATATCATTATGGCAAAAGAGAAGATATATAAAGACCCGGTCTGCGGGATGGAGATAAATGAAGAAGAAGCGGCCGGAAGATATAAATATCAAGGAACGGTCTATTATTTTTGCCGCCCCAACTGCTTAGAGAGATTTAAGGCTAATCCGGAGAAGTTTCTTACAAAAGGGGAATCCCCAATTCCAATGAGGAAATTTTCAAAAGATAAGTGTGGGCTAACGCCCCGCTTTGCGTTAGGTAAGACAGAAATAACTACCTTATCAATCAGCGGAATGTCCTGTGCCAGTTGTGCCCTGACGATTGAAAATGCCGTAAAGAATTTGCCCGGGGTTGTCAGTATTACGGTAAATTTTGCAGCGGAAAAGACCGTTATTGAACACGATGAAAAAATTACCCCGGTGGCAAAGATTAAGAAGGCGATAACGGATGTTGGTTATGAAATTAGAGAAGAAATTGGCGACCGAGAAGATAAAGTTCAAATTGAAGGGCGAAAGGCAAGAATTAGGCTTTATCTCGTCTGGGGTTTCACAATTCCAATTATTGCTCTTATGCTCTTGGAGATGGTATTTATCGTTCATATTCCCGACATTGACTATTTGATGATAATCTTGGGCGGACTGGCGGTCTTTGTGACCGGGTTTAGAACCTTAAAAGCCGGGGTTAATGCGCTAAGACACAAATCACCATCTATGGATGTTCTGATTGGCATTGGCTGTCTTACCGCTTTTCTTTCAGGAGCCCTGCGGGTCTTATCATTGCCGGTGGCGAATTATAGCGGCATCGCCGGAATGATTATGGCTTTTCACATTACTGGGAGATATGTGGAAACGATGGCCAAGGGCCGGGCATCACAGGCGATTAAGAAATTACTCAAACTGGGGGCAAAAAGGGCCAGGGTCTTAATTGATAATCAGGAGAAAGAAATGCCAATTGAAGAGGTGAAGGTTAGTGATATTTTGATTGTGAAGCCCGGCGAGAAGATTCCAACGGATGGCGAGATTCTTTCCGGTATCTCAACGGTTGATGAATCTATGGTAACCGGGGAATCTCTGCCGGTAGAGAAGAAAGAAGGAAATAAGGTAATCGGGGCAACGGTAAATCAGTCGGGATTGTTAAGAATCCGAGCAACGAAGGTTGGCCGGGATACATTTTTGGCACAGATTATAAAATTAGTGGAAGCAAGTCAGGGTTCAAAGGTGCCCATCCAGGAGTTTGTGGATAGGGTCACGGCAAAGTTTGTACCGGTAATACTCTTAATTTCTCTTTTAACCTTTATTCTATGGCTTCTTTTCTCTTCAGAATTAAAGGGGATTCTGATTACGGTCTCATCCTTCATCCCCTGGGTTAATCCGAATCTGGATAATCTCTCACTGGCTATCTTTGCCGCGGTGGCGGTTCTGGTAATTGCCTGCCCCTGCGCCCTTGGTCTGGCAACACCAACCGCTTTAATGGTTGGTTTGGGCAGGGGTGCGGAAAGGGGAATCCTCTTTCGCTGTGGTGAGGCAATCCAGACGATGAAGGAGATAAAAGTGATTGTCTTTGATAAGACCGGGACGATTACCAAAGGGAGACCAGAAGTTACCGATATAATTACCGAAGCCAATTTTGAAGAAAATGAGGTTTTGAAATATGCCGCTTCGGTTGAATCCGGTTCCGGGCATCCTCTGGCGGGTGCGATTGTTGAATCGGCCAAGGTGAGGGATATCTTACTGGTAATGCCCGAAGATTTAATTACCATTCCCGGCAAAGGAGTAAAGGCAAAGGTTGAAGGAAAAGAAGTATTGGTCGGGAGCCGAAGATTGCTTGATGATTACCGAATTAGTTATCAGGCAAAGGAGAAGGAGATTTCCGGATTGGAGAACGAAGCGAAGACAACGATTTTAGTAGCGGTTGATGGAAAATTTGTTGGCATCATCGGTGTTGCTGACCCCTTAAAAATTGATTCATCATCGGCAATTAAATCCTTAAAGGATATGGGTCTGAAATTGATTATGATTACCGGGGATAATGACCGAACCGGTAAGGCGGTGGCGAATAAAGTAGGAATTGACGAAGTGATGACTAATGTCTTGCCCCAGGATAAACAGAAGATAGTGAAGAAATTGCAAGAGAGATACGGGATGGTGGCAATGGTCGGCGATGGCATCAATGATGCACCGGCTTTAACTCAGGCAAATGTGGGAATCGCCATCGGAACGGGAACGGATATTGCGATTGAATCCTCGGATATCGTATTGGTGCGCGGTGATTTATCAGCGGTCTCTACCGCGGTGAAACTTTCCCGGGCAACCTTTGTCAAGATTAAACAGAACCTATTCTGGGCTTTCTTCTATAATGTGATTGCGCTACCGATTGCGATTTTAGGACTTTTGCATCCGGTGATTGCCGAAATTGCCATGGCAATGAGTTCAATAAATGTCGTCACCAATGCCAACCGCCTGCGACGGCAAAAGTTGTAAATGCGGAAGTCCAGATGTGAAAAGATAAGCCACGGATATATTCTTTTGTTTTGAGTTTGCCTCTCGCAGTGGGAGCGGGCAATCCGCCGCGTCCGCCTCAGGCGGACGGAAGGGCTTTCTCACAAACCGAACGACACTCGGTAACTTTGTAGTTTCATCTTTTGGATTGTTCTTTTAGGAGGGTCTACTTCTTAATCAACCGAATAATCCGGTTAAAGTCCTCTTCCGAGACAAACTCAATAATTATCTTCCCTTTTTCACCGCGCTTGATTATCTCAACATTAGTTCCAAGAAATTCCCGAAGTATATCTTCCATTGCCTGGAGATAAACATCACGCTCTTTTACTCTTTCCTTTTCTTCCCTTTTTGAGGACACTAATTTTTCCACCTGCCTCACCGGAAGTGATTCCCGAACAATTCTTTCGCATAACTCTTCTTGAGCCTTGCGGTCGGTTAAGGTAAGGAGGGCGCGGGCATGCCCAGCGGTAATTTTTTCCTCTTTTAAATATTCCTTCACCTTTGGTGGTAAGGTCAACAATCGCAGGGCATTGGCAATTGTTGGACGGCTTTTACCCACCCGGTCGGCAATCTCTTCCTGCGTCAATCCGAATTCCTCAATTAATCTCTTATAGCCCAACGCTTCCTCTAAGGGATTAAGATTTTTTCTCTGGAGATTTTCAATCAGGGCCAGTTCCAGCATCTCCGGTTCAGAGATTTCTCGGACCACTGCCGGAATCGTTGTCAGCCCGGCTTCTTTTGCCGCGCGCAGCCGCCGTTCACCAACCACCAATTCATAACCGCTACTTGTTTTACGAACTAAGATTGGTTGTAAGATACCTTTCGTTTTTATTGAAGATATCAACTCCGCCAGGTCTTCTTGCGGGTTTTCTCTTGGCTGGTAAGGGTTGATTTTAATCTCTTCAATTTTTATTGGGCGCGTCTCCCCTTCAACTAAACTTTTACCTTCTTCGGACAATAAAGCCGAGAGTCCTTTTCCCAACACCTTTTTTGTCATCTGCACCTCCGGGTATTATTTAATACCTCTTCGGCCAAGGTTAAATAGGCCTGAGCACTATAAGAGTTTCTGTCATATTGGAAGATTGATTTATTAAAACTGGGGGCTTCGGCTAACCGGACACTTCTTGGAATTACGACATTAAAGACCCGCTCCCCAAAGTGTTTTCGCACTTCTTCTTCAACCTGTTTTGTTAAGTTTAAGCGACTGGAATACATCGTCAATAAAACCCCCTCAATCTCAAAATTGGGATTAATGGTTCTCTTTACTAAGTTTATTGTATCTAAAAGCCGGGCAATCCCTTCCAAGGCATAATATTCACATTGGATTGGGATTAAAACACTGTTTGCGGCCGCTAAACCCATAATCGTCAATATCCCTAAGGAAGGTGGACAGTCAATTAAAATGAAGGAATATTTTTGCGTAATCGGCCGAAGGACCTCTCTTAATCTTAAATCCCGGTTTTCTAAATTGACGAATTCTACTTCACCGCCGGCTAAATCAATGCTTGATGGTAGGAGGTCAAGGTTCTCTTGGATCTCAGTAATTATTGCCTTTTCTATTGTCTCTTTCCCGATGAGGATATGATAGATTGAGATGGGGAGATTTTTTTTATCAATCCCCAGGCCCAGGGTGGCATGGGCTTGAGGGTCTAAATCACAGAGGAGGGTCTTCTCTTTTTTTAATGCCAGGGCACAACCGAGATTGATTGCCGTCGTCGTCTTGCCGACTCCGCCTTTTTGATTGGCAATTGTAATAACTTTCACCACTAACTATAACTTAACCTAATTTTTCAATCTGTCAAGGGTTGAAACCAACCCTTGCCTTTTTCTGATTTTTTGGTAAGATGGAGATGTGATGCTACTGGCGAAATTAAAGGCCGGATTAAAGAAGACCAAAGAACTTTTTAAAAATATCTTTCGGGAGGAAGACCTTTCCCAGTGGGAGGAAATTCTTTTGTCAGCCGATTGCGGGGTGAGGGTTACCAAAAATCTTCTGGCCAAGATCGAAAGAGAACCCGGGAACCGAAAGGAGATACTGAAAAGAGAGATTGTGAAAATCTTAAAAGAAGGCACAAAAGAGAAAAGTTGTCCTTTACCGCCTTATGTAATTATGGTTGTTGGGGTGAATGGCTCCGGTAAGACGACAACAGTCGGCAAGTTGGCTTATCACTTCCGAGAGAAAGGGAAGAAGGTGGTGATTGCGGCGAGCGACACCTACCGTGATGCGGCTACTCAGCAACTGGCAATTTGGGCCAGGAAGGCTGGAGTAGAAATTGTCCCTTCGGAGAAGGGGCAGGATGCCGCGGCGATTGCCTTTGATACTATTAGTAAGGCAAAGAGCAAAGGAATTGATATTGTCTTAATTGATACCGCTGGCCGCCTTCATACGAGAAAGGACTTAATGGCCGAGGTAAAAAAGATAAAACGGGTTGTGGCAAAGGTGAAAGAAAATGGACCGGATGATATCTTCTTAGTTTTGGATGCGACAGTTGGTCAGAATGGCATTGTTCAGGCAAAGGTCTTCTCAGAAGAATTGGGTCTTACTGGAATAATTATAACAAAATTAGACGGAACCGCCAAAGGGGGAATTGTTTTGGCCTGTGCCCAGGAACTATCCCTACCAATAAGATTTGTTGGTTTGGGGGAGGGGATTGAAGATTTGGTCCCCTTCTCTCCGGAGGAATTTGCTGAGGCGATTTTAGAGTAAATGGTCAAAGGCGCTTCTTTTGGCGCGAGGCGATAAGTTCCTTAAATTTTTTTATCGCCTGGCGTGCTACTTCTTTCACGGTATCATCTTCCCGGCTGAATGGCCAGGGCTGGGCAATCTTCTCTAAAAGAGGCAGGATTTCAATCGCTTTCAGTCGGGCAAGGGCACGAATTGCCTCAACCCGCATCTCAATATTTTTATCGTTCATCACCTCAATTATTGCCGGTTTGGCTCGCTCTCCCTCAATTTCGGTTAGCGTCTTTAATGCCTCAATCCGAACCGAGAATTCCTCATCTTTCAATAAGGCAGTAAGTTCTCCAATCCCCGGAGGAGCCCGGAGGCGTCTTAATGCCTCGCAAGCCTTGGTCCGCACCAAATAAAAGGTATCTTTAAGGGCAATAATGACCTGGGGGATAATTTTTTCCCCACCAATCTTACCCAAGGCTTCACAGGCCTTAACCCGCACCCAGGGGTTTTCATCCGACAGTCTTTTAATTAAGGCATCGGTCGCCTGCTCGGTTCCAATATTCCCTAAGATTTCGCAAATCTTCATTCGCACCTGCGGATCTTGATTGGTGAGTTCTTCCATTAAAAAAGGGACAACGTATTCACCCATCTTATCCAAACTAACCTTTGCTCCATCAGAAACTACCGGGTCAGGATGAGAGAGGAGAGAGACTAAATTCTTTACTACCTTCTCTTTTTTCATTTGGGATAAGGCATTTATCGCTGAGATGCGCAATTCCCGTCCTTCCGCGCAGAGCAATTGGAGGAGGTATTCTGCGGTTTTTGGACTACCAATCTTTCCTAAGATGAAGCAGACAATTGTTTTCAGTTTCGCATCCTCACTGGCTAAGAGCCCAAGAAGGGCAGAAACTGCGGCCTCTCCTTCCTTTATAAGAGTCTCAATCGTCTTCATCTGTTCCTTGATGTCCGGACTCAAAAGTGCCTTTTGGTAGGGGGTAATTGAAACCTCACCAATTGCTTTTAAGGCGTCAATTGCGGTATCGCTCACAATATCTACAGGGTCGTTGAGGGTAAGTTCACTCAACTTCGCTACCGCTTCTCTTGCTTGCAATTTCCCCAGACTTTCACAGGCACTTCGCCTCACCCAATAGTTGACATCATTTAACCGTTCAATAAGAGCGTCAACTAATTCCTTTCGGCTCACTTCGTCAGCGGTTAACCCCAATTCCCCTAAAACCAAAGCGGCCAAGGAGCGAACCCAGAAGTTAATGTCCGTTAAGAGAAGAAGGATATGAGGGATTGCCTTTTTACTCTTCATCTTACCCAGGTTTTCCCCGGCCTGGGCCTTGACTACCGGATCCGGGTCCTTAAGGCAATGGATTAAGACTTCTTCAATTTTACAGCGCAAAGAGGGGTTGTCTTCGGCAATTTTCACGAGGATTAAAAGGATATTCCGCCGAACATTTCGGTCCGAAGTCTTTAAAGCGGAGGTAAGTGAATTTATTGCTTTTTCACCGAGAGATACCAAGGCGGCACTTGCCGCAGTTGTCACCCGGGTATCCCCATCGTAAAGGGCCGTGACCAGAACCGAAGCCGATTCTGATGATTGACCACTTTTTAACTCTTCAATCGCCTTTAATTTCTCAGGGTAGGGTTTGTGGCGCAGGATATCAACCAGTTCACCAATTCGGCGCATAGTCAATAATAGAAAATCAAATCGGAGATGTCAACTATCCCAGAATAATCCCCAAAACCCCAAGACCGAGAATAATGAAGACCGGTTCTATCTGCCAAAGGGAAATAAAGGCAATCACCGCAACAATTATTGACCTTATATCAACAATACTTGCCCGGCCTAACGAGAAAGCGGCAAATAATATTACCCCAACAATCCCCGGCTTCACCCCACTTAAAAAGGATTTCACATAAAAGTTCTCTTTTACTCTTTCATAAACCTTGATTAAGAAGAAAAGCATTAGAAAAGATGGCAGAAATACTGAAATGGTGGCCACGAAACTTCCTAAGATACCCCCAACCCCGTAGCCAACAAAGGTAGCCAGAATCGCTACCGGACCCGGGGTAATTTGGCTTATCGCCACGCCATCAATAAATGCCTTGGAAGTTAACCAGCCGCGTCCGGTGACAACCTCCCTTTCAATAAAAGGAATTGCCGCAAACCCGCCGCCAAAGATTAAAGCCCCAATTTTTAAGAATACATAACACAGTTCTAATAATAAAATGGGCGAAAAGGCAAATAATTGTCTTGGCGATTTGGTAATACCTTGCCGGACGATACCCAAAAATCCTAAAAGTCCAATCACTAAAAACAACTCCAATTGGAAATAGAGGCCGAAAAAGGCAAGTAGGCAAAAGATATAAGAGAGGAAATCCTTAAAATAATCCCTCCCCATCCGAACCGCAGAATATAAAAGAAGAGCGGGAATCGCCGGTGATAGGAAAGAGAAGGCATTATCTAAAAGGGCAACCCTTTGGTATTGGAAATAGAGGAAACTTAAAAGAAGGGTAACAGAATAAGAGGGGATAAGGAAAGAGATTACCGAGAGTATCATCCCTTTTAGGCGAAAGAGTTTATAGCCGATAAATTCTACATAATTGGGGACAAAAGGTCCGGGAAGAATCTGGCCCATCGCCACCGCCGTGGTTAAATCGTCGTCACTAATCCAACCTTTCCTCTTTACCAGATGCTCCCTTAATAAAGCGAGCATCGCCATCCCGCCACCAAAACCAATTGCCCCAATCTTTAAAAAAGTGAAAAGCAATGAGTTTAGAGAGAGAGTTTTATCGATTTTTGGCTCACTTGGGTTTATCATTATTTATCGCCTTTAATATTGTAAGGAGAAGATTAAAAGTCAACCTTAATCCATTTCCCGGTGTGAATTTTTAATCTCCTAAATATATAAATTTTCTCATAAAAATTTCTTCTTTTCCGCCCTCCCGAAGTTTAACTAATAAGAAATAGAGACCAAATGGTAACCTATTCATATCTAAAAATATTGAACTTTTGCCCGAATGGACTATTCCGTAACACTTGTTTTTTATCATCCTTCCATTCGAGTCAAAAAGGGAAAGAGTTAAGAATTTTTCTTCCGTTAGAAAAAGAGATACCTTAACTTCCCCTCTTCTACCGAGGACCGAAAGAGTAGAAAAAAATTTCCCCTGCTCTTCTTTGATACCAGCCGATAAATTCTGGTAGATTTGTATCCCGGCAGCTCCGGTAGTCACAAAGATATAAGGAGGATAGACCGCCACCCCTTGGGCAATATTGATAACTCCGTAATATCCAACTTCAAACGGATTGGATGGATTAGAGATATCAATAATCCTTAAACCATCCCACCAGGTGGCGATATAGCAAAACCCACTGTTCACTGCCACGCCCCAACATTCGGAATAGGAGAGAGAGAGGCAACAACATAAGGAGAGCGTGGGTCAGCGATATTAACCACTTTTAAGCCTTCATACCGGTCCGCGACATAGGCAAAAGAATCTTTAATCGCTATGTCCACAGCACAAGGTGTTAAGAGATAGCCAACCTCATAAGGTCGGAAAGGGTCTTCAACATTTACTATCCTTAAGCCACTTTCCCAACATACCAGATAAGCATAAGGATGTTTAACCGCCAAAGTATAGGGTCGCCCACCCAGTTCATAGGAACTGACAAGTTGCGGGGCCCGGGGATTGGAGACATTTATAATTCTCAATCCAAAAGAACCGCAGGCTAAATAAGCGAAGGTATCAGCCACAGCCACACCACTGCCAAAAATCTGGGGAAGTGCGCCAACCGAACAAGGACGGGCTGGGTCTCGCACATCCAGTATGATAAATGGAATGGCCGATAGATAGGCATAACCATCCTTTACTGCGACATCAAATATCGTTATCTTGGTTGGTAATCTTTCGGGATAATAACTAACCTCATAAGGTTCCTCTAAGTTAGCGAGACAAATAACTCTTAAACCACCTTCCTCAGTTACCAGATAGGCAAAATTATTGGCAACAATTACATCCCATGCCCAATCAGGTGTCGGCACGCACCCAACCTCTCTTGGACTTCGGGGATTACTCAAATCAATGATTAAAACCGGGCCGAAAAAATTACTGCTCAGATAGGCATAAGAAGAGAAGAGGGCGACTTCATAAGCAAAAGGGCGCGAAAAAAGTCCAATTAGCGAGGGACGGGATGGGTCAGAGATATCCAGAATCCTTAAGCCAGAATTTTCGTCCGCGATATAGGCGAACTTTGGCTTAACCTCTAAATCAATCGCATTGCAATTAGAGATATCAAGGAAGCCTAACTGACGGGGATTAGATGGGTCACTGATGTTAAGAATCCTAAATTGGGAACCAGCGGCAATATAGGCGAGTGTCTCAGAAACGACCACTCCTCCGGCCGGGGCAGGGAATTTTGCCACTTCAAAAGGAATACGAGGATTGGCGAGGTTAACGATTCGGAGTCCGGAATCGCTCGCCCCCAAATAACCGAGAGAATCCTTTAATACTAAACTGTAAATTCCACCTATCGGTAAGGAGGCGATTTGAACCGGACGCGCGATGTCCGAGATATCAATAACCCGCAGTGCGTTTGATGTCCCTAAGAAGACATAAGGAAATTGCGCTACGACACCCCTCGGGCGACAGTCATCAAAATAAAGGGAGCCTCTCTTTTGTGGGAGATGGGAATTGGAGATATCCCAGATTTCAAACTCACCACCCCAGCCCGCGGTAGCAATATAAAGATAGTTTCCATCGGAAAATAACCCTTGGACTATCCGCCGGGTGTGGATTTTTTCCGATAACTTTTCCGGGTGGAGGGGATTAGCAAAAGAGTAGATATAAACGCCACCTCCCGAACCGATGTAGAATAGCCTTCGTAAGGTATCAATAGTAGAAGTGAGGCAAGAACTAAAAGGCCAGTTTCCAATAAACCGGCAGTTAAGAGAATCAAAGGATTTAGAAATAGGATAAGAGGTTTTGGGTAAACCGGGCATCAATTTTTTGATGGTTTCGGTATTCACTTTCCGGCCGGCGTCCGCATCTCCGTCTTGGTAGTTGGTGTGGGGTAAAAGCAACTTCTCCCGGTAAGTCGGAAAAGAAGAGGTATCTTTTCCTAATAGACGGAGAGAAAGATTTTGACCGTTAATAATAAGAAAGAAAAAGGTAAGATGAACCAATTTCATTCCTAGTTTTTATATCCTTTCGGCATTACCACCATCCCGAACGGACCGAAGTAACAGTTGAGTCTATACGCCCGTTAATTCGCTCCACATAATGCTTGGCCTCTTGATACCATTGAAATACAAATTGGTGAAAATAGGCGGCATATTCTGATACTTTCTTTATCGGATCGGCACCAAATCCTTCGGTGAAGGACCCGGCATGAATTGCTTTTACACAGTAAGGAACATACCTCAATCCATCTCCCATCTTCTCTAGCTTCGTCTTCTGATTCACTTAGTAATGGGAAACCCATTTTGACCCTTCTTCATATTTGAATCGTAGCCGAAAATTTCTGCCGGTCAATAGCAATTGCATAATCTTTCATCGGCAAGCCACTAACACCCCTTCTCTAAAATTCTCGTCATTCCTAACCTCCGTAACCCGTGGATAAATCATTCCAATTCCTCTCCATAATCCATAAAGAGACGTCTCATACAACCTTCCTTCTTCACTACCTTCTGCTTCCGATTCTCGGCTTACTTTCCCTCAGGGATTTTGAAATTATGTGGGCGTATCTTAATGGTTCCGGTAGCCGGTAATTTGTCGCAGTCTTCAGGACAATCTCCTTTGCCGTAGCAAAATCAATCCCCTGCCCAGGTGAAACAAATAAAGGGGCGACATTATCTTGGGTTCTTAATACATAACCAACCATCTCTCCGTTATAAATTAAAGGCGAGCAAGAACCACGCCGCTTGCCCGGCATCTTAAATTCTCCAACCAATCGACTCTTGGCACAACCAATCGTCGGCTTATTTAGAAGAACTCCGATGTGGCAAGCAAGACCAAACCGCCGCGGATGGGAAATCCCCTGCCCATCAAAAAGAATCACATCCGGTAAAATTTCTAACTTCTTATATGTTTTTAGATATGCCTTCTTCTCCCGATAAGAGAGAAATCCTGGGATATAGGGAAAGTCAATCTTTACCCGTGTTGTCTTAACTTCTATGGGTCTCAAATCTCTCTTAGGTAACCTCTCCTTAAACTCCTCATAAAGAAAGACGACAAAGACACAGTAGATATATCTATCATCAAAGGCACAATCCGCGGCACCAATCATTTCCAACCTTTGGAAATCATTGCTTATCTTTAACTTCTTCGTTAATTCCTCCTGCTCTTTTATTAAAGCGGTAAGGCGCATTTAACAATTAAAAATCTAATATCTTTATAACTTCTGGGTATCAGTCGTCTCGTATCTTTTTGGTGGTAGCAAAATTCTTTCCACCCAAGTGGAGAACCACCCTGGCCTTTTCTTGCCAATATCTCCGGTAAAGATAAGTATCCGCTGTGCAATGAATCACCTCACCGATAAATAAAAAGCACTCCGCCGCATCAATCTTCTCCTTCACCCGGCATTCAATATGTCCGATACATTCTTTTATAACTGGTGGTTTTACGAAACGCGCCTTTTCTTTGGTTAACTTTGCGGTTTTAAACTTATCAATCGCCCTACCTGATTTTCGACCGCAGGTCCAGATGGGATGAAGAAGTTTAACATCCGGCACATTTAAGACGAACTCTTTTGTCTCATTGATATTTTTTGCGGTTTGGCTCTCCTTACCAACAGCAATCCCAACGAGGAATGGTTCCATTGAGAGTGGTGTTGCCCAGGCTAAGGACATCACATTCGCCTTCCCTTTCTTATCCACCGAGGTTAAGAGAAAGGTTAACTTTGGGTGTAATAACCGATACCCTTCTTTTTTAATCTCTTTTTTCATAGATTAAATATATTAGGAAAAAATGTTATGTCAATGCAAATTACCCTTGACTAGATAAAATTTTTCTATTATTTTAGTGAGATGTTAAATATTGAAAATCAACGGTGGCAAAAAGGGAAAATACCGGTCTTGGGTAATAATCCTTGCGCTTCAATCTTAGATTGTATTGGGAATACCCCACTCCTTGAGATGAATGTCCAATATGAGAATGAGACCTGGCATTTCTTCGCCAAATTAGAATTTATGAACCCGACCGGTAGTGTGAAAGACCGGATTGCCAAATACCTAATTGAGCAGGCAGAAAAACGAGGTGAGTTAAAATCGGATTCGGTCATTGTTGAGGCAACGAGTGGTAATACCGGTATTAGTTTGGCAATGGTCGCCGCTGTAAAAGGTTACAAAGTAATCATCGTTATGCCTGAGCATATGAGCCGGGAGCGAATAAAGATTATGAACAATTTGGGAGCCGAGATTTGTCTGACACCCACCGAAGGAGGATTTACTTTGGCCCGTGTCAAGGCCGAGCGTATCGCGGCGCAAAACCCCCAGGTTTTCCTTCCCCGCCAGTTTCAAAATCCGGACAATACGGAGTGCCACTATAAGACAACCGGCCGGGAAATTGTGGAGCAGATGGGTAAGAGAGAAATTGATGCCTTTGTTGCCGGTGTCGGAACCGGCGGCACTCTGATGGGAGTTGGCCAGCGATTGCGCGAAGTAAATCCGTCCAGTAAACTGATTGCGGTTGAACCGGCTGAAGCGGCCGTCATTACTGGTTCTGCGGCCGCGACCGTAAATCTTTTGCCTCACAAAATTGTCGGTATCGGTGACGGATTTATCCCGGAGTTATTGGATGTGAATAAATTGGACTGGACCGAGGTGATAAAAAGCGATGAGGCAGTAGAAATGGCAAAGGAAATCGGTCGCCGGTATGGGATGATGGTTGGTATCTCTTCCGGGGCAAATGTTTTAGCCACCATCAATGTCCTTAAAAAATTGGGTAAGTCTTGTAATGTAGTAACTATTTTTCCTGACCGCGCGGAACGATACTTTTCTACCGACCTCTATGAGAGTTCAAGAGAGGCAATAATCCGACAATGCTGGAGAAATTGTGAAAACCATTTTTGTGAAATTAAAACCCAAATCGCTTAATTTGTGGCAGGGCGCTACATACCGCTTCGCGTCAGGAATCTAAACCTCTCTTTCCAATAGACACCATCCCTAAAAAACCGTGCAAAAATAATTGACTTTTGGAAAACTTTCGGTAAAATTTACGATAAGTATAAAGATAAAAAAATTTAGGAGGTAGATATGAATATATTAGTTTCCAGCGTCGTAATGCATCATCCAGTCGGGATGATTTTAATTGCCTTAAGTTTTATGGCTTGTGGTATCTGCTATGTCATCCCAACTGTTTCCGCCCTGCTCGTCGGTGTGATAAGGCGATATAAATGGAAGAGTGAACCGGAAAGTGGCTGGCTTAATCTTTTACTCCTTGGGGCGGCGATTTTCGGAGTGGTTGACCATCTGTGGAATGGCGAACTTTTTCTCATCGGTCCAAATCTCTGGAAAGATATCGCATTAGGGGTTGTGATTACCTTAGCGACCTTTGGCTTTTGGGGAATAATCGTAGTTTTATATAAGACCAAAAGAAAGACAGCGGAAAAAAAGATATAAAAATTTTACTTCCTTTTAAGTTTCACTTAGCCCGAGCCGCTGAACGAATAGCGCTCCATTCCTCTCCGTTCCAGGACTTAGGATAGGAAAGAAAATAGAACATAGAATAGGGCATTTAATACCATCCCCCATAGGAGTAAGGGAGAGATACAGGGAAAGGCACAGGGATAGGATTAGAGAGCCTATTAGAAAGAGATAGAGAAGGGGAGAGAGAAAGGGGAAGAGAAGGCGGCAGGGAAAGGGGTTAAGGAAGGGATAGAGTAAGGGACAGAGTAAGAGACCCAGTAAGGCATTAAGTAAGGGGTAGGGTAAGGCATAGAGGGGGCGATACCCTAAAATCAAAGAAAAATCCGATAAGTCC
>CAYRLZ010000084.1:0-7184 GCA_964425275.1 uncultured bacterium
ATTCTCCGACCTATCGCCAAAAATACGAGGAATTCTTAAAGATTGATTTCCCAAGAATCCCTCCACCAAAGGATTATAAATCATTTAAGAGATTGAGTAAGATTGGTCAGGAACTGGTTGATTTACATCTCTTAAAACACCAGTCTTTACAAAAGACTAAGGTTGGCTTTCCGAAAAGCGGTTCCAATAAGGTTGAAAGAGTTCATTATGACTTAGAAAAGAAAAGGGTTTTTATCAATAAAGAGCAGTTTTTTGTCGGAATAGAAAAAGAAGTCTATGAATATAAAATCGGCGCCTATCAGGTATTGGAAAAATATCTAAAAGACCGAAAAGGCAGGAAACTTTCCTTAGAAGAAATCAACCACTACCTGAAAGTCACCAAGGCGATAGAATTGACAATAGATTTACAGGAAAAATTGGAGAAGATATGGCAGAAATAGGCAGGAATGAACCCTACCCCAATCGAGGAGGTCACAACAGTCAATATATTTTTGCTGGTTTTAGAAGGCTCTAAAATCTTTCTTTTCTTAACGAAATATCTCTGCCAATAATCTTTCCGAAATTAAGTTGACTTTTAGAAAAGATTTGTTATTATATCAGACTATATGAAAAGGATAAAGATTGTCGGGACCGGTTCTTACCTACCGGAGAAGGTTTTAACTAACCTTGATTTGGAAAAGATGGTGGATACGACTGATGAGTGGATTACGGAAAGAACCGGTATTAAGGAACGGCGGGTAGCCGAACCGAACCAAGCGACTTCTGATTTAGCCTGTGAGGCAGCAAAAAAGGCACTGGCGGCAGCCGGAATCACTGCCCAAAAGATTGATACGATAATTGTCGGGACTTCCACACCCGATACAACTTATCCTTCAACGGCCTGCTGGTTGCAAAAGGCGCTGGGGGTTAAAGGCTCAGCGGCATTTGATGTGAATGCCGGCTGTAGTGGATTTCTCTATGCTTTAGAGGTTGCTGCCAGCCTGATTGTTGTCGGAAGGGCAAAAAGGGTTTTGGTTATTGGTGCCGAGGTGATGTCCAAGGCGGTCAACTGGGAAGACCGGGCAACCTGTGTCTTATTTGGTGATGGCGCCGGCGCCTGTGTTGTTGTCCCAACTGATGGCGATTCCGGAATTCTTGGTTCTTATTGGGGAGCGGATGGTAATCTGGCTCCCTTGCTTTATCAACCGGCTGGTGGAACAAGGATGCCGGCCAGCGAAGAGACGGTTAAGAAGAAACTCCATTCCGTCCATATGGAGGGGAGAGAGGTCTTCAAGTATGCCGTAATTTGGATGGGAAGGGCCGCAGCCAAGGTCTTGGAAGAGACCGGAGTTTCAACCGAAGAGATTGACCTCTTCATACCCCATCAGGCAAATATGCGAATTATTGATGCGACCTTGGAGAGGTTGGGTTTCTCAAAAGAGAAGAGTTATTTGAATCTTTCTAAATGCGGTAATATGTCGGCGGCGACAATTCCGGTAGCAATTGACGAGGCAAAAAGAGAAGGTAAGATTAAAGATGGCACAAAGGTCCTGCTTGCCGCCTTTGGCACCGGTTTTACCTGGGCGGCGATTTTATTAAAGTGGTGAATGAGTTTCCACCCCGGCTTTGCCGCCCCACTGTCTCGGTGTAAAATATGATTGAAATCAGATTTCATGGAAGAGGTGGACAAGGAGCGGTTGTCGCCTCAGAAATTTTAGCCACCGCTCTATTCAAAGAAAAGAAATTCGTCCAGACATTTCCCGAATTTGGTGTGGAAAGACGAGGCGCCCCGGTTCAGGCATTTCTCCGTTATGCCGACAGCCCAATAAAGATAAGGTATAAGGTGTATAACCCTGACCATATCGTAATCTTTGATAAGGTCTTGATAAATCAGGTGCCGATATTTGAGGGGTTAAAAAAAGGCGGCTGGGTCTTAATCAACAGTAACGTCAAGCCTTCGGAGTATAATCTCCCTGATTATTCCGTGGCCACCGTTGATGCGACAGCCATTGCCATAAAATATAAATTAGGACCAAAGACCTCTCCGATTGTTAATACCGCAATGCTCGGGGCAATTTTGCGCATCCTACCGATTATTTCTATGGAAACCTTAGAAGAGAGTATAAGAGAATATATTGAAAAAAGGAGTGAGGATAATATCTTAGCCATGCGGGAGGCATATAATGGCACGAAATTTTAAGGAGATGAAGGAGGCGGATTATCCCATCTGCGCCATTTCCTTAGAGACAACCCTTTTGAATAAGACCGGAACCTGGCGCATCTTCCGGCCTCGCTATGAAAACAAACTTCCTCCCTGTCAGGATGCCTGTCCGGCGGGAGAAGATATCCAGAGGTACATCTATCTCGCAAGTAAAAGAGATTATGAAGAAGGTTATCGCACCATCTTAGAGAGAAATCCCTTCCCGGCAATTACCGGTCGGGTATGTTTCCATCCCTGTGAAGATGCCTGCAACCGAAAAGAATACGATGAACCAATTGGTATTCATAACATTGAACGATTCCTTGGCGACTACGGACTGAAAAATGTGGAAAAAAAAGAGAAAAGAAAGAAACCAGAAGAAAAAAGAAGGGTAGCGATAATCGGCTCTGGTCCGGCCGGACTTGCCTGTGCCTATTATCTCTCCCGGGAAGGGATTGGTGTTGAAGTATTTGAGAAAGAGAGGCTACCGGGCGGGCTCTTGCGGACCGGTATTCCCGCCTATCGCCTGCCTAAGAATATCTTGGATAAGGAGATTGAGAAATTAGAAAAAAACGGTGTCAAATTTATAACCAATACAACCTTCGGCAAGGACCTAACATTAGATGTTTTACTGGAGAAGTTTTCCGCGGTATTTTTGGCAATCGGTGCCCAGAAGGAGCGAGACTTAGAGATTCCGCAGGAGGAACAAAAGGGAGTTTTGGAGGGGATTGCTTTTTTGCGGTCAGTAAATTTAGGAAAGGGCGTTCACCTTGGGAAAAGGGTTTTAGTGATTGGTGGTGGTAATACCGCGGTTGACTGTGCCCGGGTTGCCAAAAGATTAGGCAGGATAACTACCCTCCTCTATCGTCGGACAAAACAGGAGATGCCAGCAAGTCCCGAAGAAGTGGCCGAAGCGGAAAAAGAAGGAGTGAAGATTGAGTTCTTAATTGCCCCGGTTAAAGTCCTTCTCACCCGCCAGAAGACGGTGAAGGGATTGGAATGCCTAAGGATGAAATTAGGTGCCCCGGATAGTTCGGGAAGGAGAAGACCAATTCCTATTAAGGGTTCAAATTTTACCATTCCCGCCGATACAATAATTAAGGCAATTGGTGAAGTGGTTGAATTGGAGTCAATTCCGGCGGAATTGGAGAAGACCGAATGGGGAATTAAGACGGACATCTGGGGAAACACAAACAAGAAAAACATCTTGGCCGGCGGCGACTGCGTCACCGGACCAAGAACCGTAGTCGCCGCAATTGCCGCGGGCAGAAGAACCGCCGAAAAGATTCGGTTTGATTTGGGGATGAAAGAAAAATTGAGCGACGAAGATAAAAGAGAACCCGTCAGATTTGCTCAACTCAATACCTTCTATTTTGAAAAGCAACCTCAGGTTAAGATGCCACAGATTGAAAAAAGGGGAAGAGAGACCTTTAAGGAGATAAATCTTGGTTATAAGGAAGAAGAATTATTAACCGAGGCCGGACGTTGTTTCTCCTGTGGGGTCTGTAATCGTTGTGATAACTGCTATGTCTTCTGCCCCGACCTTTCCGTTAAAAAGTTAGAGGACGGATATGAGTTTGACTATGATTACTGCAAGGGATGCGGGATTTGTGCCGCGGAGTGCCCAAGGTCGGCCATCACAATGTATCCGGAGGGGGAGATATGAAATTAGAGACGATTACCGGGACTAAGAAGGTCGTTACCGGAAATCATGCGGTCTCTTATGGTGTGCTCCTATCCCGGGCTCAGGTAATTGCTGCTTATCCCATCACTCCGCAGACTCAGATTGTGGAATTACTTTCTGAATTCTGTGCCACTGGTCTTTTAAAAGCAAAATTTATTAAGGTGGAATCAGAGCACTCGGCGATGTCGGCTTGCGTTGGCGCAGCAATCAGCGGGGTTCGCGCCTTTACCGCTACTTCGGCCCATGGTCTTGCCCTAATGCATGAGATGCTCCACTGGGCAGTAGGTGCCCGATTACCAATCGTGGTGGCGAATGTTAATCGGGCAATGGGTCCGGGTTGGTCGGTATGGACGGACCAGAACGATTCCCTTTCTCAGAGAGATGTTGGTATGATTCAATTATACTGCGAAAGCAACCAAGAGGTCTTAGATACAGTAATTCAGGCATTCAAGATTGGAGAAAAGGTCTTGCTACCAGTGATGGTCATTTTAGATGCCTTCGTCTTATCTCATACCTCTGAGCCAGTTGATATACCATCACAAGAAATGGTTGACAATTTTTTGCCGCCTTATAAACCACAACATTACCTCAATATTGAACATCCGGCTTCTTATGGTGGATTGACTAATCCTGACCATTATTTTGAAATCCGAATCAAGATTGAGATGGCACACCGCGCGGCATTAAAGGTAGCCGAAGAAGTAGATAAGGAGTTCCAGGAGAAATTTGGTCGCGGTTATGGTTTGGTGGAACCGGTTAATTGCGATGACGCCAAGGTGATAATCGTTACTTCAGGAACAATAACCGGGACCGCCCGAGAGGTTATTGATAAAGAGCGGAGGAAGGGAAGGAAAGTTGGATTATTAAAAATAAGGTTATTCCGACCCACCCCGCGGGAAAGAATCAGAGAAATTCTGACGAGGGCGGAAAAGATAGCGGTTATTGACCGGAATATATCATTTGGCCATTCTGGGATATTTGCCCAGGAGATAAAGTCAATTCTCTATAATGAGCCCCGCCGACCACCAATTTTTAACTTTATAATTGGACTCGGTGGCCGAGATGTGCGACCAGAAGATATTGAAGAGATAATTGATTATGTCTTCAAAAAAGACCAGCCGACCGAGGATTTTACTTTGAGAGGGGTGAGACTATGAGGCAGAAATTGAAAAGAAAAAGGCAAGAGTTAATCAATAAGGATTTTTCTCCCAAAAGATGGCAGGAGGCAAACCAGATTGAAGAACTGATGAACCCCGGTCATTTTGCCTGCCCGGGTTGCGGCGGTGCCTTAGCAATGCGCTATGCCTTGAAGGCCCTGGGGAAAAATACAATAGTTGTCATCCCAGCTTGCTGCTGGTCAATAATTGATGGACCTTTCCCTCTACACTGCCTAAAGGTGCCGCTCTATCACACGGCCTTTGAGACCGCGGCCATTATGGCATCAGGTATTAAAGCCGGATTGGAGATTCAAGGGAAAGGCGATATTTCCGTTTTAGCCTTTGCCGGAGATGGCGGGACCGCGGATATTGGCATCCAAGCCCTTTCTGGTGCCTGCGAGCGGAACGATGATATAATTTATGCCTGCTATGATAATGAGGCGTATATGAATACCGGAATCCAACGTTCTTCGGCCACCCCGCTCTTTGCCTGGACGACAACAACACCCGAAGGAACGCCAAAGGGAGAACCGAAAAAAAATATGGTGGAGATAGTTGCCGCCCATCGGATTCCTTATACCGCAACCTGTTCGGTTGGTTTTCCCGAAGATATGATTGCCAAATTTAAGAAGGCAAAGGAGATTCGGGGATTAAAATATATCCATATCTATGCCCCTTGCCCAACCGGCTGGCGGATGGCACCCGACTTAATGATTAAAGTTGCTTGCCTGGCCGTTGAGACCTGTCTCTTTCCCCTTTATGAGATAGAAGAGGGGATAAGATATAAGATAAACTATTTTCCGAAAGAAAAATTACCAGTCAGGGATTATATTAGAATTCAGGGTCGTTTTTCTCACCTAAGAGAGAGGGAAATTGAATTAATTCAGAAGAAGGTAGATTTTGAGTGGGATTTATTAAAGAAGCGTGCTGGCTTATCGGGCGGTTAGCTCAAACGGTTAGAGCGTCGGTCTCACATACCGAAGGTTAGAGGTTCAATTCCTCTACCGCCCAATTTTTGATTCTGAGCCTCGGAACTTCAGAAGTTTAAAAGGGAGGTAGGTTAATCTTAGTTATCTCAATTTGGGTGAGAAGGTCGCGATGTCCTTTTTTACGACGGTAATTCTCTCGTCGCCGAAACTTAAAAATCCTTACCTTTTCCCCCTTAAAATGAGATAGAACCCTTGCCTCAATTGAGGCCTCCTTAATTACTGGATTACCGATAATTGACTTCTCTGGTGTCTTGATAAATAACACTTCATCAAATTTAACCGTCTCCCCTTCGGGAATAAGTGAATGAGGGATAATAATCTTATCCCCCTCTTTCACTAAATATTGGAAGCCTTTTATTTTAGCAATCGCAAACATATTAAGGGCTCCTTTCTTCGGTTGGTGTTCTTGATTGGGGTATTCGGCTTCTTGCTTGTTGAGTGGAAACAAGAACCAGAAGAAGAGAGGTGAGGAGAAACACAGCCGCCAGGGCTGAGGTTAATTTCGTCATAAATGGGGAAATGCCTCCGCCACCAAAAATAGATTCACCACCCCCAAAGACCGTTGACATACCACCCTTCTGGGGTTGCTGGAGAAGGATAATTAAAACCAAAAGGGCAGCGACCAAAAAGTGAAGAATCAATAAAATCGTTAGCATAGAGATATATCATAACGAAATATTTCCTCTTGTCAATAGGCAAAAAAACGTACTGTTTCAAGACATGGTATCTACCCTAGAGAGATCTTTTGGATCCGTGACTTGAAAAGATTCTTAAAATCCTATAATCTCCCAAAAAGGAGTAATCTATGGCTATCACCGAAACATATTATGAGAAGATCCGCTATGAAAAAGACCCGGTCCGGGTAAGAAAGAGACTTATTGAAATCCTTAAAGAGAATAAATTTAACATCGCAAAAACCGCAAGAGAACTTGGCACCACCCCAAAAACAGTCCGGAAATGGTGGAAAAGATATAAAGAAGAGGGAATGAAAGGATTAGCTGACCGCTCCAAAAGACCCTTAAACTCTCCCAATTGGACAAAAGAAGAGGTTAAGGAGCAGGTCATCTCTCTCCGAAAACCAAACGACAAACTGAACGCAAGAATTGGACCGAAGAAAATCCAAATCGAATTAGCGAAAAGATACGGGAAAAAACTTTCCGTCTCTACTATTTATC
>CAYRLZ010000085.1:0-18580 GCA_964425275.1 uncultured bacterium
GTCTTTTGAAACTTGCTCACTTGATATAGAACTTAGCAAACTGCCATTCTGGTTAGAATATCCATCTCTGCATAAAAAGAAAGGAATTTTTACCCAACAAGGATTATCATTAGACGAAAAGAAAATTTTAAGAACAATTGAATGGGATTGGTTAGGGGAGAAAGATGTGAGCACGGACGTGGGAAGCATTATCCCAGATGAAAAAACAATGGTCCTGGTTGAACTTAAAAATCGAGTAGATACAGGGGGAACGGCGGGGCGGCGAGAAATTTGGACATCGGAAAAGTTTGGAATTTTCGTCGAGTATTTTAAGTCCAATAAAAAATTATTTAGAAAAAGTGGCAAAGAATTTTCTCTAACCGAATTACTTGAGAGTTTTGGTATTGAAAACCTTGAAATATACATTGGTGTCTTGTTTGATAAAGGTGATAATCCAGCGACGATTCAGAGTGATAAAACAAATGGGTTTTATTCTTCAAGTAAGCAAGGTTTTGAATACTTACGGAATCAGATAAAACAGACTTCAACAATGGAGATAACTGAGGAAGATGCCGATAACTTACAGATGGTGGTCAATTTAAGTTATTCCCCCTTAAAAGTAAAGATTGGTGCTTTATATGGGAATGATATTACATTAAAACTTTTTAGAAAACCCTTTCCTGTGTCGGATTTACTTTTATTGAGATACGATGATATCTGGTTATCGCAACTAATAACGATTGAGGAAAGGGCTATGTTACTGAAGCATCGGAAAAATTTTACTACCATCTTTTTGGGTTTATTAAATAGAGATAAAGATTTGAGAGTAAAGTATGACGCTCTCATAAATTCGGAGTGTGGAGAGAGCGAACTTAACAATATTATAAGTTACCTACTTAATAAATATGACAACATTTTTGAGAATAGAATATTACCGGTTGGGAAAAATAAGGCCGGGTATTTAGCCGATGTAATTCAATTCTTAGGCGCCGCGGAGGCATAATGAATATAGAAAAGGAGGGTTAGATGTCAATTAAGTGCGAAATTTGTGGCATCAATAATGCCCGGGTAAAAGATTACCGAAATAATGGAATAAGTTATACTAAATATTTGGTTTGTGAAAATTGCTTTATGTTAAATGATAGATGGTTTTTTAAATTAAAATATGCAAAGGAAGGTATCGCTAAAAGGGAGATTATTTCACAAATGATTGAAGATACATGGAAGAGTTATTTTGTTATTCAATAACTGGAATTTGTTGGGGGCAAATATCGGCTATGACTATGGCTGTTTCTTAAGCAACCAATTTTACAATTTTTATTGCGGTCTGGGGATTTTCAAAACTTCTTGATTTTGCCAAAAATAAAATCACGATGCTTTTTAGGGATTACCTCGGTAATATGAGAGGAGGAATTTTTCTGCATTTCGCATCCCGCATTAAAGACCGTCCCTTGATTTTCTAAAACGATTTTCCTTAAACACCCCATCTTAGTCTCTTCTATGGTTAATAACTTTTGGAAGTCTTCAAACCGAATTCTTGACAAAGGGGAAATTTTTTGGTATAATAATGTATAAAGGCTAAAAAGGAGGTGTTGTGGGAATTCAGTATAGACATTTTACAAAAATCAGGGGCGAGGCAAGATTCTTTAGGTTCGTTCTCCTTCTCTTTGCCACCTCCGCTCTTATCGCTCAGGAAGGTGCCCGTTATCTAATTATCACTCATGATAACTTCTATGATTGTGTGCAGCCTCTTGCCCGATGGAAGCATCAAAAGGGGATGATGGCTAAGGTTGTCCGGCTATCGGAGATTGGCGCTACGCCATCGGCGATTAGAAATTATGTGATTCAGGCTTATAATAACTGGGAGGTTAAACCGGAATACCTCTTATTGGTTGGTTCTCCTTCGCTACTTCCGAGTTATTGGAATTCGGTTCAACATATTTATACGGACAACTATTATGGGGATGTTAGCGGTGATTATCGGGCAGAAATCCCTTATGGTCGGTTCCCCTGTAAGACACTTTCCCAATGCAGTCTGATGGTCTATAAGACACTTTGTTATGAGAAGACCCCAACTCTTATTGATTCTTTCTGGATGATTAAGGGTGTGGGGATTGTCAATGAGGATGGCTCATCGGATGATACAATATACTGGAATAATGTCCGTTTTGCCTGTCAGCTAATGAGTGAGGCCGGTTTTATTCAGGTTGACACATTTTCTAGGCGCCGTGGTCATTCCTCATCTAATGTCATCAATGCGGTGAACGAGGGCCGGGGAATTGTTCTCTATCGGGGAACCGCTGGTGGCAACTGGAAGACACCATTTAATGTCAATCCCGGTTTGACCAATAATGGTCAGGCATTACCAATCATTGCCTCAATTACCTGTCAGACAATGACTCTCTCTCCAACCGAATCAATGGTTGGCGAGGCCTGGTTAAAGGCGGGAAGCGTTGAGAGGCCAAAGGGTGCGGTTGCCTTTTTTGGCAATACCCATTCCACAAACAATGTCGCCCGGATAAGAGGGACTTGCACCCGCGGTTTGTTCCGGACGCTCTTTGCCAATATCGGCCAATTAGGGAAGGCCTGCCTTGCGGCAAAAGAGAGTATCTATGTTCGGTTTGCTAACAAGAAGGAATATGAGGGATTTAATCTCCTCGGTGACCCGGAATTGCCGGTTTTAACCGGTATCCCCCAAAACCTTACAGTTTATTATCCCCAGAGTGTCCGAGTAGGCAATCAGGATGTTACAATCTATGTTGAAAGGTCAGGTGTGAGAATCCCTTCGGCCTTGGTCTGTCTCTGGAAGGAAGGTGAGGTCTATAAATATGGTTATACCAATGATAATGGCGAAATTACCCTCAACATTAATCCCCGGACCGTTGGCGAGATTTTGTTAACCGTGACCGCGGGAAATTCTTTACCCCGAGAAGAGAGGATAATCTGTCTACCGGCCTCCCGCCCTTATCTCATCTATCAAGATAAGATTCTTAATGACCAACCACCCCGAGGTAATGGAAATGGAGTAGCAAATCCCGGAGAAGAAATCTGGGCAAAAATCATCCTGAAGAATATTGGGGAATCCCCAGCCTCGGCGGTTTTTGCCACTCTGAGAACTGATGACCCAAATTGTTTGATTATTGATAGTCTAAAATCTTATGGCACAATCCCGCCGGATGCGGCAAGAGAGAATGATGGTTATTATATCTTCCGGCTTTCACCCAATATACCTGATGGTTATATCTGTTTATTTAGACTTGACGCCTGTGATGACCAGGGGCAGAGATGGAATTTCTCTCTTGAAGTTACCGTGCGGGCCGGCAAGTTGGCATTTGTTAAATATATAATAAAAGATACCCCTCCCGGTGGTAATAATAACCAGGTGTTTGAACCGGGGGAGAGTGGTTATCTTATTTATGGTATTCGGAATACCGGTGGTGATGTGATGAGGAATTGCCAAGGGTTATTACGGACAAATAAATTCCTGGCGAAAGTTATTGATTCTCTTGCCTCCTTTGGCAACCTCCTTCCCGGTGAAGAAAGATATAATACCCTAACCCCTTTCAGTTTAACAATTTCCCCGGGATTAAGGGGTGTCCGAATCTGGTTAAGGATTGTCTTCTGGGGTAGTGACGGCAATTATACCTTTAAGGACTCCTCCGATACAATGTTCACCATTGGTCCTTTTAGTTCTTCTTCACCAACCGGACCTGATGCCTATGGCTATTTTGTCTATGATAACACCGATGTCTCTTCGGGCCGAGCACCAACCTATGCCTGGGTAGAGATTAAAGATATTGGTTCTTTGGTCCCCGGGGCAACCAATGCGGATGATACAATCGTTCCCATACCTCTTCCTTTCTCCTTCCAATACTACGGGCGGGGCTATGATACAATATCTTGCTCCTCTAATGGCTTTATTGCCTTCGGGCAGTCAACCTATCGTTCGGGACATAATAAACCAATCCCTTCTCCTGGGGCACCTTCATCTTCAATATTCCCCTTCTGGGATGATTTGGATACCCGACAGCGCCAAGGGCTTAATGGTGAGGTCTATCAGTTCTATGATGTGGATAACAATCGCTACATAATTGAATATTACGACTGCCCCCATTATGGGCGACAGCAAAGGGAGACATTTCAGTTAATTCTCCACGACCCGCGTTTTTATCCAACACCAACCGGGGACGGTGAGATTATCTTTCAGTATTATGCCCTTAGTGATGCCTCCTCTTGCACCGTTGGGCATCAGGATAGAACAAAAACTATCGGGATTCAATATGTCTATGATGGTAATTATGACCGAAATGCCTCTTATCTCACCGCCGGGAGGGCAATTAAGATTACTACCAGTCCTCCACAATTGACAAATTCACCCTGGGTCACTCTGGAACGTTTGTTAATTGATGACCGCGCCGGGGGAAATGGCAACGGGGTCCTAGAACCAGGGGAGAGTGCCCTTTTAACCTGCTATCTCTTAAACCGGGGAACGGCACCGGTGACAAATCTCGTCGGACATTTACAGAGCCGGGATGATGATTTGACCGTTAACGATTCCTTATTTACCTTTGGGAGTGTTCTTCCGAATCAAGAAGTGAACAATGGAAATTCACCCTATCGCTTTACCATCGCCGCGGCGCCCCGGGACACTATCCTCTCTTTTCTCCTTTATCTCACCAGTGGTAGTGGTTATACCAATTCCCTCTTTTTCTCATTAGGCCTCTTTCTCTCTACTGGTATTCAGGATGAAAAGAAGGAGATTCCGAATTATCCACGCAAAATAATCCCGACGATAATAACACTAGGAGAATTGAATAAAATTCTGAATGGCAAAGAGATGATTTATGATTGTCAAGGGAGATTAGTGGTCCGGGATAGGGGACCGAGCGGACCCGGAGTATATTTCCTTTCCCGGACTTACGGTCCTTTTAAACAAGAGATACGGAAAATCTGTGTTGTTCGTTAGCATCGTCTTTCTTTGCCTCTTTTGAGTAAATGGAGTAAGTCCTTCACCTCTTTTAATCCCAAAGGGAAGGATAAGAGGTAAAAGATTAAAAGGCTCGCCATCCCGGGGATAAAGACTTGAAAAAGTGGTGATAAGTTAAATTGTTTTAAGACTAAGAAGAGCCGATGAGAGAGGATACCCAAAAATAAAGAAAGAAGCCCAATCTTGATAATAAAAAATAGGAAGTCGCCTTTTACCAATCGGCCAACCCGCCGCTGTAAAAAAGTATAAAGTAAAATGGCATTTAGAGTGGAGACTAAGGATGTCGCCAGAGGGAATGAGAGATAACCTAAGATCTTCATTAACTTTAAGTTGATAAATATATTTAAGGCAACGATGAAGATGGCGATAAAAGCCGGGGTTTTGGTATCTTTTAAGGAATAGAAAGAAGCGGCAAATGTCCGGACGCAAGCCGAGGGAAAGACCGCGAATGTGTAGAGAAAAAGTGCCTTAGAGGTATATAGTGTATCAATATTGGTGAATTGCCCTCTTTCGTATAATAACTGCGAGACCGGATAGGCAAGGGCGATTAAGATTGCCGAGACCGGCAGGGTGAGAATAGCGGTTAATCTTAATGCCTCATCAATCTTGTTCTGGAATTCGTCTTTTGCCACTAAGGAAAACTCTTGTAAGGCAACGGTGCCAACCGCTACCCCAAAAAGTCCGGCCGGGAGATGCATAATCCGGTAGGCATAATTTAGATAGGTGATTGACTTCTCAGCTAAAAAGGTAATCAAAAAGGTATTCACGGCAAAGTTTATCTGGTAGGCGGCTAAACCGAAGACCATCGGAATCCATAAGGTAAATACCCTTCTTGCTTCACTATCTTTTAGGTTGAGATATAATTTATAATTAAAGCCTTTACTTCTTAAAGCCGGAATTTGGCATAATAACTGGAAGAGGGCACCAAAGAGGACACCGTAAGCCATCGCATAAATCGGGTCTTTTCCGGAGGCGAGAAAAATCTTAAAGGTGATAAGGGGGATAATGATTGAGATGATATTAAAAAAGGATGGGGCAATGGAAGGGATGAAGAAATTGCCGAAGGAGAATAATATCCCCATCATTAGTGAAGCCAATGAGACAAATAATAAAAAGGGAAACATTAGGCGCGTCAGGGCGGTGGTCAATTCTATCTTCTGTGGGATATTCTTATATCCCATCCCTAAGAGATTGACGATGGCTGGTGAGCATAAAATTGCCAGAAGGACAATTCCGCCAACGAAGATTAAAATTAGGTTAAAGAGATTAGAGGCAAATCGCCACAACTCTTCGGCTGAATCCTTTCTTTTAATCTTACCGACAAAGGTCGGAACAAAACTGGCGGAGAGCGCTGCCTCCGAAAATAAATCGCGCAGGAGATTGGGAATCCGAAATGCTACCTGAAAGGCATCGGTGGAAGTTGATGCCCCGTAAAGATAAGCGAAGACCGATTCCCTTAAAAGTCCGGTTATCCGGGAGATTAAGGTCCCGATGGTGAAAGAACTTACCTTACGGGCAAAACCACTTTGTTCCGCCTTTAATTCGCTGGGTTGCTTTTCACTCTCTACCGTCGGCGGCATTTTATTTCCTTTTAGACGGTGAGCGGTTAATTGCTTGCCGAAGGGCTAAGAGATTCTTCTCAATTTGCCCATCACCAAAGATTGCCGAGACACAGGCTATCCCTGCCACCCCGGTCTTTAATACCTGGGGTAGATTTTTCCGATTTATGCCGCCGATGGCGACGACCGGAATAGAACTTTTCTCCACAATTGACTTTAATCTCTTTAACCCAATTACTGGGGCCCGTGGCTTGGTCGGTGAAGGGAAGACCGAGCCGCACCCCACATAATCACAACCACTCATTTCCGCCATTTTTAAGTCAGTGAGATTCCTTACCGTAAAACCGATGACCTTTTCCGGCAATAACTCCCGCGCCTTTTTTAATGGCATATCCTCCTTTCCTAAGTGGACCCCATCGGCCCCAACCGCCAAACAAATATCTACTCGGTCGTTTATAATAAATTTCACATCCCGCTTTGTCTGCTTGATTCCCCTTTTGACTGCCGATGCTTGTTTTAATAATTCACGGGATGAAGAATCCTTTTTCCCGCGCAATTGAATTGCGTCGGAAGCCGTGGCCAAAATATAGCCCAAAGATGAGAGGGGTGGAACCTTTGGGAAAAAAGCGGAAAGGCTTTCAATATCTAAGATGGTATAAATCGTCAGGGTTAAGGGTTTGCTGTATTTTTGGTGAAACTCCTTTTCTAAGTCATAGAGTGCAAACCTGGCCTCCTTAAAGAGAGAGGAATGCCTTGGTTCTTTAATCTTAAAGAATTCTTCTAAAATCCGCGCCGCCGCTTCGGCCCTTTTTATATTAGCCGAGAATAGGTCAAAAATATCCCTCCTTTTTATCTTATCAAACTCTTTCCTCCTCCCCAAGTCCTTCTCGGATGCGCGAAAGGGGATTACCTTAACTTCAATTTCTCTCATTATCGGTAGAAGTTTTTGCCTTATCTTTCTTAGGTCTAAGAGGAGTTTCTTATCTTGATAGTGGAATCTTAATATGTCTTCACTGATTTTTAGTCCCTCGCGCAGGCGATTAAGGTTTAAGTCAATTATCCGTTCAATTGATTTTATTGGTTGGGTCATAAATTATCCTCACCGAAAGCAACAGCGTCGGGAGTAACGAGACTTGTCTCGCATAAAACATTTGTCGCCGACCAAGGCCGGCTACTTCAGGAATTAAGACCCGCCGAAACCGCAGAAGCCGTAAAATTTCGGCGTAATCGGCGTTTTGACAAATTAGCGCTGCCGGGGCAAACCGTATTTGACCTTACCTTCCTTTATTAAGTAAATTCCACCAAAAGGCTCGTGCGGGATGCTATCAATAAATCCGGCGGTAAGTAAATCTCTTATTGCCTTTGGATACTTTTTGTATTTCTGATAGTACTTATCCAATGCCTCCTGGAGATATTCGATATCTTCTTCCCGTTTGATTACCCGGAGTCCTCTCTTCGCTATTTTCTTTAACTCTAAATTATCAGTTGAATTATAGAGGTCTTGGAAGATAATCTTACCGAATTGACGTCGCTTTTCGGTTTTTCCATAGCTAAAAGCCGCCCAACGTTGAGCGATTCGCCAGGTCTCCGGCATCTTGCTCGCCAGATAGAAATAATTGCCCGCCTTCTCGTAATCCTTTAACACTAAATAGTATATGAAGGCGATACCAAACGGTAACTCCCAACGAAGTGGATTTTCCCGCATTCCCTTTCGGAGAAGAGCAATTCCCTCTTTTGGCTGACCAGCATCCCAGGCGAGCATTGTCCCACCAAACTGGTAGGCACCAACAAACTTTGGGTCCAATTGGGTGAGGATATCAAATATATGACCGAGCCAGGTATATTTTCGGTCAGTCATCAGATGGTGTCCATAGTACTGAATTGCCCGGAGCCAGACTAAATCTGCCATAAGATTTTCGTACTCAATTACCACGGGATGCAAAAATTTTCCGGAAGGGAAATAAGCCAATTCTTCAACTACCAGTTCCCGCAGAGGCTTTTTACGCCGCCAATCGATAATTATCTGAAGACGAAAAATTAAAAACGCCCAAGAAAAGAGTATCGTTAGAAATAAGATAGAACCAAGAAGCCGGCGGATTGGAGATTGTTTATTGGGATACATAAATACTCCGTCCCTGCTTCATGCTCGGAACATTCGTAGTTTAGAAATCTTTTCTCTGGAATATGACCGCGGAAAAAAAGAGGATGCCGGCGGTATAAAGAATACCATAGATAATGGTGAAAACGATTACCGACAAGGAGATGGGAACATTATGCACCACCATACCTTTAATATTAAAGTTGGAGAGGTTGGGCAGAATATAATAAAAGAAATCAGTTAGGATTTTAATTACCGGGTTCTTAGAAATCATTCCGAAGACTTTCAGGTCCCGGGTTAAGTGTCCGATAAAATAGAGAATGAAGGTAAAGATGGCCGCGCCAATTGGCGTAACAAAGGTTGAGAAGAATATCGCCAAAGCGGTGATTATTGAGAGTTGAAAGATAAGCAATAAAAGGGGTAGAAGTAGTGTGAAGTCCCCCGGGATATTCATCAGAAGTAAAACGAGAGAGAAACCAACGGCCAGAATTAAGAGGGAGACGAAAAGAACTAAAAGCAGACCGAGATATTTGCCGAGGATAAACTCCCATCTTCTTATCGGTTTAGCTAAGACAATATAAATTGTCCGTCGCTCAATTTCTTTATAAATCAATCGCCCGCCAACGAAGATGGCAATTAAGACGGTGATGAGATTGATGGCGGAGAGTCCTAAGTCTTTTATTATCTTATGCTCCTCGCCTAAGGCCAAGGGTTGAATTATCTTAGAACTGGCCATCAAAAGAAAACCGAGGACGATAAGGATGATGAGGATTTTATCCCGCATTGATTCAATAAAGGTATTAAAAAGAACCGCTCGGATGCGCATATTCCTTAGTGAATGAAGGTCATAAAATATTCCTCAAGTGTCTTCCGCCGGGGCACGACGGAAACGATTGTGCCCTTATTATTTACGACATAATTGATAATTTTATCCTTTTCTTCTTCGCTCGGCACAACAAACATCACCTTATTATCACTCGGTAAGTAGTGGAGAGCGAGTTTCTGTAGTTCTTGCCTAACCGTATCCGAAATATTTTTCACCGTGATTTCAATTGATTCAATCTCCTCAGAGAGAATCTTTTCCATTTGCCCCAGACTGACTAACTTACCCCTGATTAAAATTCCGACCCGGTCACATATCATCTCGGCATCGGAAAGGATATGCGAAGAGAAAAATACCGTCTTCCCTTCTTTTCGTAGGTTAACAATTATATCGCGCACCTCTTTTCGTCCGATTGGGTCTAAGCCGCCCATTGGTTCATCAAGGATTACCAGTTCCGGTTCTCCTAAGAGCGCCTGGGCGACACCAATCCTTTGAAGCATCCCCCGTGAGAACTTACCCATCGGGATATTCCGCGCCTCCTCCATACCAACTAATTTCAAGAGTTCATCAATCCTGTCTTCTTTGGTCTCTAAGACCTGGGTGCAGAAGTAAAGAAACTCATAAGCGGTGAGATAATCATAAAAATAAGGAGATTCGGGGAGATACCCGATTTTCTTTTTGATTCTTGTATCGTAAGGGCTTTTGCCAAAGATGGTAATCTTGCCAGAAGTCGGTTTTATCAGGCCCAAAAGTAACTTTATCGTCGTTGTCTTTCCTGAGCCATTGGGACCTAAAAAACCAAAGATTTCTCCTTTTTCAATTGTCAGGTTTAAGCCATCTAAGGCCCGCATCTTTTTGAACCCACCAAAACCAACCCGATAGTCCCGGGTAAGGTTTTCAATATTGATTAGCGCCATTTATTTCTCCAGCCACAACGTTCCCTTTCCATTATCGCAAAATCTTCTTTCTTTACCCGGGTTGGATATTCACCAGAGAAACAAGCGGTGCAGAACTTTCTCTCCTTTTCTTCTCCTCTTACCGCGGCCACTAAACCTTCATAAGTTTGGTAGATTAACTTATCGGCACCAATCATCTCTCTTATTCCTTCCACGGAATATCTTCGGGCAATAAATTCACCCCGGGTCATCATATCAATGCCATAAACACAGGGATACCTTAAAGGTGGACAGGTAATGGCTAAGTAGACTTCTTTTGGTTGACAACGTTTTAATATCTTAATTATCTCTTTTGAGGTTGTTCCCCGAACGATTGAATCGTCAACCAGTAAGACCTTTTTTCTTTTAATCTCACTGCGAATTGGATTTAACTTCTGCCTAACCGATATTTCCCGCATCTTTTGTCTCGGCATGATAAAGGTGCGATGGATATAGCGGTTTTTAATCAATCCCTCGCGCAACTCACAGCCTAAAACCTTGGCAACAGTTGTTGCTGCGGCCCGAGCAGTATCCGGCACCGGGAGAACAACATCCGGTTTCAACCCAGCCTTCTGGCACTCTTTTCCTAAGTATTCACCCAATCGCAACCTCACCTCATAGACGCCAATACCATCAATTATTGAATCCGGACGAGCAAAATAGACATATTCAAATATACAAGGCATTACTTCACCCTTTAGTATCTCCTGGGAAAAAATCTTCCGGTCTTTATCAATAAATATCACCTCACCCGGTTTCACATCCCGGATTAATTTGTAGCCCAAGAGGTCAAGGGCGGCACTCTCCGAGGCAAAGATAAAAGCCCGGCCGCGTTTACCAAAGCATAATGGTTTTATTCCCTTTGGGTCACGAAAGGCAAAGAGTCCTTTATCGGCGATGACCCCGATACAGGAATAACTCCCCTCCACTTTTTTAAAGACCTCTTTTATCCCCTCCACCATTAAGGGAAAGGTAAATTTTTTGTTTTGGTCAATTGTATCGGCAAAGACATTTAAAATCGCCTCAACATCCGAATAGGAATTTAATTGTCGAAATGACTTTTCGGCTAATTTCCGCCTTAGAGAGAAGTAGTTGGTCACATTGCCATTATGGGCCATCGCAATCCCATAAGGCGCATTAACAAAAAACGGTTGGGCATCTTCGTTATCACCCGGGCCAATTGTTGGGTAGCGAACATGGCCAATCCCGATATTACCTCTTAACCGCCGCAAGTTTTTTTCCTCAAAGACTTGTGAGACTAACCCCATTCCTTTTTTTAGATGAAACATCTCATCATAAGTAATGATACCCGCGGCGTCTTGCCCCCGATGCTGAAGAGAGAGCAATCCCTCATAAAGTTGATGAACTACATCCCCTTCCCCTAAGATGCCAATAATACCACACATATTATTTTAAGGTAATGACGGATAAAGTGCAAGTTCCGCCGCCCATTTTTTAAGGGAACAAATTCGTTTATTCTTATCGGCGGGCAGAGAGAAAGGTCTCCTTCCCCGGCAATCAACGATTATACCACAGACCCCACCTTCAATTTCCGTCTCCGTCTTTTTCCCCTTACCTGCTCCCAAATCAAATCCTTTCTCCGGGATTAACTCTACTCTTTTCTTTTCATTTAACCCTAATGGGATGAGAGCCATATCGCCAAAATTGACCGACTTTATCTCCGATTTTCCATCCGGTTCAAATATCTTAATGGTCAAACATTTTTGTCCTTCCTTCCCTTCACCAATTGGTGCAACGACCGTCCCCAATTTTATTAGGCAGTCCTTTTCAAAGACATCCCTTGCCGCCTTTTGATGGACGGTGGAGAGAACGCCTAAATGGGGCATCATAAATATGCTGTCAACCGCTAATTTAGTCAATCCTTCAGGTAGGAAGGCATCAATCATCATCGCCGCGGCTTGTATCCGCCGGGGGGCATGAGAAAGAATCCCGCCCGAGCCGACAATTATATTCAAGGCAAGAAGATTAACCAATGTCTCACCGGTCAAGGTCTGGGCAAAGGCATCCGAAATTGTCCTTGCCTGTTGGACACCTTTCAATCCGACCGCCATTGATTTATGCTGTTCCAAAGCAAGCCGCAACGCCTCTCGGGCCAGTGCTTGTTCAATTATCAAATCTTCCAAGGATTGAGGGATTGTCGTTGGGCGAATCATCTTATTCCGAATCCGATTTCTTAGGTCCTTCTCTTCAATCGGAAATGGTATCCAGCGCATTATATTTTCAATCCCGGCTTCCACCAGAACATTAGATATACTATAAGACATTCCTAAGTTGGCGCTCACGGTCCGATTAAAGACCAGAGGTTCGTTTTCTGATTGCCGATCGCGAAAAACCGAAAAGACATCGGTCGTTGCTCCACCAATATCAACCCCGAGGATTTCAATATTTTCACTCTTCCCGATATTTTCAATTAAAAGACCGACCGCCCCTGGTGTTGGCATTATTGGGGCATCGGTCCAGGTCTGAAGTTTCTTATAGCCTGGGGCATGGGCCATAACATGCTCCATATATAAGTCGTGAATCCGATTGCGCGCTGGTTGGAGATTTTCTCTTTCTAAGACCGGTCTTATATTTTCCACAATCACCAGGGCGGTTTTTTCTTGTAAGATTTTAAGAATATATTCCCGGGCTTTTACATTCCCGGCATAAATGACCGGTAGTTCATAACCAGTGCCAAAGCGGGGACGGGGGTCAGAGGCACGAATCAACTCGGCTAACTCCACAACATGAGAAACCGTGCCACCATCAACCCCTCCGGATAAAAGAATCATATCCGGTCTTAAATTTCTAATTCGCTCAATCTTCTCGTGGGGTAGCCGACCGTCGTTAGAGGCAATCACATCCATCACAATTGCCCCAGCACCCAAAGCCGCCCTCTGGGCACTCTCGGCGGTCATCGTCAAGACCACACCGGCGACCATCATCTGTAGACCACCACCGGCGGATGAAGTTGAGACATAAATATCAATCCCTTCTTTTTCATTCTTATAAGGTTTAAGTAGGTTTTCATTATCTAAAATCTTAACCCCGCTTAACTCTTCTACCTCCCGGGTGGCATTCAATACTCCCTTGGTTACATCCTCAAACGGTGCCTCAACCGTAGTCGGCGCTTCACCTCGGACAATGAGACGATATTCCTCACCCCGTTTTTCAATCAAAATTGCTTTGGTCGTCGTTGACCCACAATCCGTTGCCAAGATTCTTCTTAACTCACTTTTCATTTTTCCTTTTCTCCCAAGTAAAGATTTCCTCCCGGCTTCGCCGTCGGATTAGTTCTTGCCATCTTCCGGTTATTTTCTTCATTCTCAATCTCACAAATCAACTTTTCCAAATTATTCCGGTCTTCTAATATCTTAATAAACTCTTCATAAGAGGCAATCGGCAGAAAAGAAGTAACAATTGGCTGAAAGAAGACCAAAACTTGTGAGCCAATAAAAGATAGCGGTTTTGCTGATTCCAAAAGGACAATGGCTACCGGAGTTAGTCTTAACTCCACTACCCTTTTTGCTACCTTAGAAATTAACTCTTCGGTCGTCATAGAGTTTCCTTTAGTATTAAGTCCCTTGCCGCCTTCCCTTCATCCACTCTTCTTACTGGAGTTTTGGTTGGCGCATTCTTTAAGACTTCTGGATTAGTCTTTGCCTCCTCGGCAATTCTAATCATCGCCGCAATAAAATTGTCCAGACTATCTTTTGATTCCGTCTCAGTTGGTTCAATCATCAATGCCTCGTGAACAATCAATGGAAAATAGACGGTTGGCGCATGGAGATCAAAATCTAATAGTCGTTTCGCCACATCCATTGCTCTCACTCCATATTTTTTTAGATTACCCGCCGAAAATACACACTCGTGCATCGTTGGCGTCTTATAGGGTAAATCAAAATAATCTTTAAGCCCTGCCCGAATATAATTAGAATTCAAGACCGCACACTCCGCACAATCCTTTAGCCCTTCACTCCCTAACATCCGAATATAGATGTAAGCCTTGACTAGGACAAGAAAGTTACCATAAAAGGTATGAACTTGACCGATACTCTTTTTCCCCTTAGTCTGCCAACCGATTTTGCCCGAAGGGTTTCTTATGAGTTTGGGTAAGGGTAAATAAGGTTCTAAGAACTTCTTCACCGCCACCGGTCCGGAGCCAGGACCACCGCCACCGTGCGGCGTAGAGAATGTCTTATGGAGATTAAGATGCACCATATCAAACCCGGCATCCCCGGGTCGGTGATAACCGAGATAGGCATTAAGATTTGCCCCATCCATATATACCAGGCAACCGTAGTTATGGCAAATTTGCACAATCTCTTCAATTCTCTCTTCAAATATCCCTAAGGTATTGGGATTGGTCACCATCAGGCAGGCACAATCTTCACCGATTGCCTTCTTTAGTCCCTCAATTGAAATCTGTCCAGTTTCATCCGAAGGGATAGTGCAGGACTTATGTCCAGACATCGTAACACTCGCCGGATTTGTGCCGTGCGCTGAATCGGGAATCAAGATTTTTTCTCGTTTCTCTCTTTTCTCCTTAAAGTATTTTCGCACAATCAAAAGTGCGGTAAACTCACCATGCGCCCCGGCGGCTGGCTGTAAGGTTATCGCATCCAGACCGATAATTTCCAAGAGTAACTTACCCAACTCCTCTATTAGCATTAAATTTCCCGCTACGGTATCTTCTGGTTGCAGGGGATGGCAATTGGTGAATTGGGGAGACGCGGCAATCGTCTCATTTATCTTCGGGTTATATTTCATCGTGCAGGAACCCAAGGGATAGAAGCCCTTATCCACATGGTGATTTAAGACCGAGAGATTGATAAAATGCCTCACCACCTCCACTTCACTCACTTCGGGCAGAGGGAGTTCTTCTCTTAAATATTCCTTGGGAATCATTGCCTCTAATTTTCTTTCCGGGCAATCCAATTTTGGTAGGTAATATCCTCTCTTACCGGGTCGGGAGTATTCAAAAATCGTCTTCATTGATCCGACTTATGGGCTTTAAGAAAATTTCTAATTGAGCGGTCGTAGGTCTTTTCTAAATTTGGTGGAAAAAAACAACCCGGCAGTTCACCATTCCTTCGGTGATAAAGGAGACACTCACAACATTTCCCTTTTCGTAAGCACGGCTCATAAGTGCAGGTGCAATTCTTTAAGTTTTTTTCCTGATTACATTCCATAAATTACTCCTTTTTAAGAACTACCCAAAGTTGGTAATTCTTTAAGGCAGTCGACCAAAAGGTCTAACTCCTCTTTGGTTCGTTTCTCGGTAACAGCAATCAAAAGGAGGTCTTGCCAATTTCGATTAAATCTACCTAACGGCACTCCCCCCAATATCCCTTTTCGTCTTAGAGCGGTGAGTAATTTTTTTATATCCTTTCCTTTAAGGGTAAATTCCTTAAAGAAAGGTCCAGAAAATGCCCGCCGGAAATTTGTCTCCTGCTCAATTCTCTCTAAGAGATAATGCGCCTTAATTAATGACTGGGTTGCCACTTCTTTCAGGCCTTCTTTTCCAAGGAGTGAGAGATAGATGGTAGCCGCGAGGGCACAAAGTGCTTCATTGGTGCAGATATTAGATGTCGCCCGCTCGCGCTTTATATGCTGTTCCCTGGTTTGCAAGGTTAAAACATAGGCCGGATTACCATCAAGGTCAACTGTCTTCCCAACCAATCTCCCAGGGATAAACCGGACAAAGTCCTTTTTACAGGTAAAAATCCCCAAATAAGGTCCGCCAAAGGAAAGGGGAATTCCTAAGGACTGTCCTTCACCCACCGCAATATCCGCATTATAATCACCCGGCGGGGAGAGAATTCCCAAAGAAATCGGGTCAACCGAGACGACAAATAGCGCATCGGCATTATGGGCAATCTGTTCAATCTCCTTAACTGGCTCAAGGAGTCCGAAGAGATTGGGATGCTGAACCACAACGGAGGCAAAAGAAGTGTCAATTGTTTTTTTTAATAAATCCAAGTCAATCTTCCCTTCCGGTGTCGGTAAGATTTTTAATTCAATATCGGTTCCTTCAATGTAGGTCTCAATCACTCTGAGATAGAGAGGGTTGATTGAACTACAAGCGAGGATTTTATTCTTCTTCTTAATCGCCACCGCCATAAGACAGGCCTCGGCTAATGATTGCGCACCATCATACATTGAGGCATTAGAGATATCCATATTAAACAGGGCGCAAATCAAAGATTGGTATTCAAAGATTGTCTGAAGTGTCCCTTGAGAAACCTCGGCTTGATAAGGGGTATAAGCGGTATAGTATTCACTACGGGAAGTAATATGGGATATTACCGTGGGTATTGCGTGGTCATAGGCACCCGCCCCCAAAAAAGAGATAAAGTCGTCAGTTGTCTTATTTTTCTTTTTCACCTCGTTTAAAAGTTTCACCACCTCTACTTCTGTTGCCCCGGGGGGTAACGAGAGTAGCTCTTTGAGACGAATTGTCGGCGGGATATGTGAGAAGAGTTCGTCAATAGAGGTGATACCTATTTTCTCTAACATTTTTTTCTTCTCTTCTTCGTTATGCGGAGTAAATTTCATCCTAATTATACCAGTGATGATAAATTCATTCCCCGATATGTTTCTTATAATCAGAGGCGGTCATTAGACTCTTTAACTCTTCTTTATCTTTTATCTTAATCTTTATAATCCATCCCTTCCCATAAGGGTCCTGGTTAATCGTTTCCGGGGCGGTTTTAAGAATCTCATTTACTTCAATGATTTCTCCGGAAATCGGGATATAAAGGTCGGAGACCGTCTTTACCGCCTCAATCGTCCCGAATCTATCCCCTGGTTTTAGTTCCTTTCCTATCTCAGTAATGTCCACATATACGATATCGGAAAGTTCTTTCTGGGCAAAGTCGGTAATTCCACAGATAGCGGTATCACCATCAATTTTTACCCATTCATGGGTTGCGGTATAAAATAAATTGTCTGGTACCAGACTCATAATATCTCCTTTTATCTTTTTAAACTGCCCATTTTGTAAAACGGGGTCTTAACAATCTCTCCTTTAATAACTAACCCATCCCTTAAAGGAAAGAAAATCTCTGAACCAATCTGGGCATATTCAATTGCTACATATCCCAAACCAATTGGTTTATTTAAGGATGGTGAAAAACCACCGCTGGTGACAAAACCAATCTTTTCTTTGTCTTGCAACCGCACAATTGGTGTCCCTTCCCGAACAATCCTCGGTCCTTCTAATTCAAATCCGACCAGTTTCCTCTTTAATCCCTCTTGCTTTATTTTCTCTAGTGCTGGCTTACCGATAAAATTGGTTTTTTCTAATTTTGTCACAAACCCGAGGCCGGCGGAAAGGGGGTCAGTATCCTGAGTTATATCGTTTCCGTAAAGGCAGTATTTCATTTCTAACCGCAAAGTATTCCTTGCCCCTAAGCCACAGGGAAAGAGACGGATGCCTTCTTTGCCACTAACCCAGAATAATTCCTCCCAGATTTTTGCCGCGCAACGGTTGATGTCTACCCTCGGTCCGGATGCCGGGTGGAACGGAAAGTAGATTTCAAATCCGTCTTCTCCGGTATAGCCGGTTCGGGAGACAAGGGATTCAACACCGGCTACCCTTACTTTCTTTGCCCAGTAGAACTTGATATCGGAAAGGGAAGAGTCGGCAACCTTTTGCAGAATCTTTTCTGCCAAAGGACCCTGTAAAGCGAGTTGGGCTAATTCCATTGTGCGGTCAATAACTTCCACTTCACCAAAAAGATTTTTCTTTAGCCAACCTATGTCCTTTTCCCGATTTGAGCAGTTCACGACCAGAAGGAATGAACTACCTAAGTTATAGACGACCAAATCATCAACAATCCCGCCGTTTTCATAACACATAACCGAGTATTGGACTTGAAACTCTTTCAAATCCTTTACCGAATTGGTCGTGACCAATTCTAAGAAATCCCGGGCATCCTTTCCCCTAATTTCAAATCTCCCCATATGCGAGACATCAAAGAGACCGCAGGTATTTCTCACCGCCCGATGTTCCGGAATAATCCCTTGATAATAAAGAGGCATAGCAAAGCCAAAAAAATCTACCATCTTCCCATTTGCCTTACAATGAAAGTCATAAAACGGTGTCTTTAACATATTAGAAAACATAATAATACCCAAAAATTATAGATAGTCAAGATTGGTTTTCCGTACTGTTTCTAGACATGGTATCTACCC
>CAYRLZ010000086.1:0-26371 GCA_964425275.1 uncultured bacterium
CTGTCCGCGGAAGCGGGCAAATCCCGGGCAGGAAAGGGGGTGAGAGATATGGCGAGAGATACTTATCGCCGAATCCAGAAATACGAGGCGAAGTTAGACCCGGAGATAATTAAGAAGCGGTTTGAGGTTCAGAAGCAAGCGATGGTTGAACAGGAGGCCGGTATCTTTGCTGAGTTGGTCTCAATTGAAGAGGCGGCTAAGACAGTTCTTGATGCCGAGGGAGTGCCGATTAGTATTTATCCGATGTATCTTTGTTATGTTAGGGAGATATGGCGGTTGCAGAAGAATTATGGCGGTGATGTCTTATATGATGAGGTGCGCGTGGCGGAGGCGAAGTGGGTATCCCGGGCCCTTTCGGCTACGGTCTTAGAGCGATTAAGGGTGGATATCTTTGGTATCACGTTACCACCCGCTCCATAAAAAGAGACGGCGGGCAAGGCGCCACCCGCCGGTAAAAAATAGCAAGAATTTTAACGATAGATTTTACTGGTGATAAAGGTAATGAGGCAAGCGATAATCAATCGGGGGAAAGTTAGCCAGAAGAGATTGGCCCCCAAGGCTAAGAAAAGACCGGTGTCTTCAAAGATGGCATGGCACATCGCTAAAAATACCGAGACCAATAATACCTGTTTTTTATTTATCCCCTCTTTTTCTATTGAGTCCGCTATGACACCCGCCCCATAGATAATGCCAAAGAAGATACCGGCAAAAACTGGTGCGGCTGATGCCTCGGCGAACCCCAAAAAACTAAGGAGGCGGGCAAGCGGTTTATACCCCTTGGTTAAAAATCTCTGCCGCTGCACCAGTTCTAAGAAGAAAAAGATTAGGAATAAGATGGCGAATATCTTGCCACTCAGGGAAATTAAGCCTTTGAAAAACGAGAGGAGAATCATAGACGGGATACTAAATAACCAATGACTATCGCCATTACAATTCTTAATAATAATAGGAATAAAAATTTGGTCTTTAATTTGATAAAGACGGCGGTTTCAAAGATTTGACTATGGGAAGTCAAAAGCATTAGGGCTAAGGTATTCAATTGTTTTCCGGAGAGGTTTAAGAGCGGGATGACACCAATCCCGGCATAGAGGTTAATGAAATTGCCGAGGATTAAAGCCAGGGCACTTTCGCCCGGCAGACCAAAGAGCGCCATCGCCGGTTTGAGGAAATCAGCAAAGATTTTAATTATTGGGGTGAGCGAAAGCGCGGTGATAATCGTATAGACGGGTAGGATTATCTTCATTAAATCAAGAAAGGAAAAAACCGTCCGTTTTAGCACCGAGAGGAAAAACTCCGGCACGAGATGGTATTTCACTGAGTTAGGATAGCAAATTTCAGGCAAAAATCAACTCCGAACTTTTGTCTTGGTAGCCGGTAGTCATTTTGTGCTTTATTGACAACGAGTTCTTTTTCGTTATACTAATCGATAAAAAGAAAGTTATTTAATAGGAGGAGATAATGCCGATTAGATTAGCCAGCGGAAAAGAAATCCCGATTGAAGGGCATCGGGTAAGAATTGTTCAGAAGTTAGAACTACCGCCTGTTGACCGAAGGCTTTCCGCAATGGAAGAGGCGGGCTATAATACTTTTCTCCTACGCACCAAGGACATCTTCTTAGATATGCTCACCGACTCTGGGGTGAATGCGATGTCAGATAATCAGTTAGCCGGGATGATTGTGGCCGATGATGCCTATGCCGGCGGTGCCAGTTATTATAAACTCTTGGATGCGGTTTCCGAAGTTTTAGGTTATAAGTATGCCTTTCCCACTCATCAGGGCAGAGCCGCGGAGCATCTGATTGATAAGGTCTTCTTAAAACCCGGGCAGGTTGTGCCAACGAATTATCACTTCACCACCACCCGTGCCCATATTGAACTTTTGGGAGGCACAGTCTTAGAGATTTATGCTGACGAGGCCCTGAATACGAAAAGCACCCACCCCTTTAAGGGTAATATTGACCCCAATAAATTAAAGGAAGTGATTAAGAGATACGGGCGGGATAAGATTGCCTATGTCCGAATGGAGGCGACTGCTAATCTAATGGGTGGACAACCCTTCTCAATGGAAAACCTAAGGGAGGTGAAGAAAATCTGCGCCGAGCATAATCTCCTTTTAGTCTTAGACGGCTCTTTAATCTGTGAGAATGCCTATCTGATTAAGCAGAGGGAGAAAGGTTATGAGAATAAGACGGTGGCGGAGATTGTGAAAGAGATCTGCGCCCTTCCGGATATTTATTATATGAGCGCCCGGAAAAATACCTGTGTCCGGGGTGGACTGATTGCCACCAATAATGAAAAGTATTATCTGGCGATGCGCGATTGGTTACCCGTCTATGAAGGGTTCTTAACTTATGGCGGTATGTCGGTAAAGGAGGTGGAGGCGATGGCGATTGGGATGCAGGAGATGACCGCAGAAGATGTCGCTGGTTGTGCGATTGAGCAGGTGAAATATTTTGCCAGCCGTCTCTTGGAGTGTGATATCCCGGTCGTTACCCCACCAGGTGGACTTGCCTGTCATCTTGACGCCAAACGATTCCTGCCTCATATCCCCCAAGAGCAATATCCGGCCGGGGCGTTAGCCGCGGCCATCTATTTAGCCTCCGGCATCCGGACGATGGAAAGGGGAACAATCTCTACGGATCGAGATAAAGAGACTGGAAAGGAGATAATGGCGGATTTGGAGTTGACCCGAATTGCCCTCCCCAGAAGGGTTTACACAGTTTCTCACATTGAATATGGGGTTGACCGAATCCTCTGGCTTTATCAACACCGGGATTTGGTCAAGGGGTTAAAGTTTACCGAAGAACCCCCGGTTTTACGCTTCTTCTTTGGTAAGTTGACCGCTCTGGATAATTGGGGCAAAAAACTATGTGATGCCTATAAAAAAGAGTTAGGGGACTATTAAAGATTAGAATTAAAAAAAGGAAGATTTTAATTATTTTTAGAACCAAAATCTTAACCCTTGGATTTTATTGGAAGGTAATCATCATATAAGTGATGTAAAATCAAAGGGTTAGATAGAAGTTCAAAATTTAGCATAAAATCCTTGACAGGTCGTCTATTTTTTGTATAATGATTTTGTGAAGGTTGCATATCAAAGGTTATGAAATGATAATATTTGAGGAGGGGATATGACGGCAAGCGCTTATATCTTAATAAATGTTAAGAGTGGAAGAGCACGAAAGGTTTGGGAAGAATTGAACCGAATTAAAGAGATTACTCATATTGATGCCATTACTGGACCTTTTGATTTTATTGCCTTTATCACCGCCTCAGACTTCAATGCCATCGGCCGAATTGTTATTGATAAGATACAATCAATTCCGGAGATTGAAAGGACCCTTACCTGTAATGTGATACAATTTGAACAATGAGTTAAGTGGCGGGTTTTGACTTATGCGGGTTGGGGTTATTGCCGGTGGTTGGTCAAAGGAGCGAGAAATCTCTATTCTCACTGGGGAAAAGGTTTATGCCTCATTAAAAAGGCAGGGGTTTGATTGCCTCTTCCTTGATATATCAAAAGACTTTGCCCGAGAAATTATTGAGGCTAAGATTGATGTTGCCTTCATCGCCCTTCACGGAAGACCCGGGGAAGATGGAACGATTCAGGGATTTTTAGAACTATCTGGTATCCCTTATACCGGCAGTGGGGTAATGGCTTCGGCCATCGGAATGGATAAGATAACAACCAAAAGATTATTTGAATATGCCAAAATTCCGACCCCGAGATATAGGATAATTGAAAAAGGGGATAAAAAGGAAATTACCTCAGCGGTTAAGGAATTGGGTTTACCCTTAGTCCTAAAACCCCGTTACGAGGGCTCATCGGTCGGGGTTAAGATTTTAAGAGACAAGGAGAGACTCCAAAAAGAAATCAAAAAGGCAAAGGAGGAATTTGGGGAGGTCTTTTTAGAAGAGTATATCCCCGGGATGATTGCTACCTGTGGGATATTAAATAACCGACCGCTCCCAGTCTTAGAACTTTGTCCAAAGAGAAGTGAGTTTTACGATTACCAAGCGAAATATACCAAAGGCGAAACCGAATTCATAATCCCAGCTCGGCTACCCAAAGAGATAACCAAAAGAATACAAAGGCTTTCCCTTTTAGCCCATCAAGTAATCGGTTGTCGGTGTTATTCCCGGGTTGATTTGGTGGTCTACCAAAAGAAGAGGCCATACTTTTTGGAATTAAACACCCTGCCCGGTTTAACCGAACTATCCGACTTGCCTAAGGAGGCGGAAAGTATCGGTATCTCTTATGACGAACTTATCCTCACCATCCTCAAATCAGCCCTCCCCAACCAAAACTAACTTATGAAGAAGTCAGTTATCTGTCCCGCATACAATGAGGCATTAAATATCCCCCACTTACTTGCCGAATTACGAAGAGAACTAAATGAGACTTATGAGATTATAATCGTTGATGATGGCTCAACTGATGGCACAGGGGAGATTGCCCAAAAACTCGCGCCCGATTATTCCGGGGTGAAGGTTATCCGACATAAAAAGAATTTGGGCAAGACCTCTGCCATCCTGACTGGGCTACATTTGAGTAGTGGCGATGTCATTATCATCTATGATGCCGATTTACAGTTTGCCGCTTCTGATATCCTAAGATTGGTGGCAAAGATTGAAGAGGGTTACGATGTATGTGTTGGCTGGAAAAAGGGGAGGTATGAGAAGAAGTTTGTCTCATTTATCTATAACCTTTTGGCACGGAAACTCTTTGCCCTACCGGTTCATGATATAAATGCTATAAAGGCCTGCAAAAGGGAGGTATTAGAAGGAATGCGTCTGCGCAAGGACTGGCATCGTTATATCGTCCCCTTAGCCAAGGCAAAGGGTTATCGGATTACCGAGATTCCGGTAAAACTCTATCCCCGAAGGTTTGGTGAGCCGAAGTATCAAAGTCCCAGTCGGATTATCATCGGATTTTTTGACCTCATCTCTGTTGGTTTTCAACTCTCCTTTATCCAAAAACCTCTCCTCTATTTTGGGACAATTGGCTTTTTCTCTATCCTTTTGGGAATCGGGGTCGGGCTTTTGGCTTTAATCTTACGACTTTTTGGACATGGCTTCCGTCCGCTCTTATACTTGGTGATATTGTTAGTCCTCTCCGGAATTCTCTTTTTTGCCTTAGGGCTTCTTGGTGAGTCAATCTCGGCGATAATTGAACGGTTGGAAGAAATTGAGAAGCGCTTGAAGTGAGAATATGAAAACCTTATTTAACATTTTAAGAATCCTTATCGCTCTATTCCTTATCTTCTTCCTTTTGCGGAAGGTGAATTTGAAAATGGCTCTCCAGATTTTGCGCCAAAGCCTACCTACTTTTATTATCCTCGCTGGTATTTCTTTCTTTTTCTTTCTCTTGATATCCAACATCCGCTGGAAAATCCTCCTTGATATTAAAGGACTTGACTTCTCTTCTAATTATCTTTTGAGAATTTATTTTGTCTCTTATTTCTTTAATAATATTCTACCGACGGCAATTGGCGGTGATGTGATGCGGGTTACCTATACGATAAAGAAAGATTCCGGAGTAGGCACTCCCCTTTCTGTTGTCTTTATTGACCGGGTGATTGGATTCCTTGGGCTTTTCTTTTTCGCCTTACTTGCCTCCCTTGTCTTATTATTCTTAAAATTGCCCGGGGGGCGAAACTATTTGGTTATTAATCTTATTGGCTTTTTTGTTATCCTCGGGGGCATTTGGGCTATTCTCGCTGAGGCTCCTTATCGTCTCTTTCGTCGCCTCTACTTAAAGTTAAAATTTAAGGGACTTGGTGAACGGATTGACCGATTCGCCACAACATTGAGAAATTTCTCAACGAACCTGCGCCCACTCTTTTTATCTTTTCTGCTCTCGCTTTTGGTCCAACTAACCATCGCCGGTACCTGGTATTTTTCTGGGCTCGCCATTAAAAAGAATATCTCCCCCCTCTATTATTTCCTCTATATCCCCCTGATTGGTCTAATGACGATGATCCCCATAACCCTTGGGGGATTAGGGGTGAGAGAAAATGCCTTCGTCTATTTCTTTAAGGGGGTAGGCTTATCTTGTGAGGAGGCGCTCGGAATTAGTCTGCTCTTTTTGTTAATAAATTACTTATACAGTTTAATCGGTGGTTTAATATTTTTATTCATTAAAAGGAGATGAAGATTTATATAAAAGGAGGAGAAAAAGATGCTCACACCACGCAAAGACTTGGACCGAATAACCCCTTACCGCCCCGGCAAACCGATTGAAGAGGTGGTAAGGGAGATGAAACTGAAAAAGGTAATAAAATTAGCATCCAATGAAAATCCGCTCGGTCCTTCTCCTAAGGCATTAAGGGCCTTAAAACAGGGGTTGAAGGAGTCTTATCTCTATCCCGATGATGTTAACTATTACTTGAAAGAGAAGCTCGCGGACATTTACAAGGTAAGTATGGATAAAATTGTAGTGGGCAACGGTTCAGTAGAACTCATCTACCTCGCTAGTCTTGCCTATCTTGACCCGGATGCGGAGATAATTGTTACTCGTGGTGCCTTTATCATCGGGAAGATAAGTGGTTTGGTTGCGGGGGCGAGGGTGATAGAAATTCCTCCCAAGGAATATACCCACGATTTATTGGCGATACTGGAAAATATCACCCCCAAGACCAAGATAATCTACCTCGACACCCCGATCAATCCCCTCGGCACAATTATTAAAAAAGAAATCTTCGCCCATTTTATGGAGAAGGTTCCGGACAATATCCTTGTTATATTGGATGAGGCATATCGCGAATACATAACTCAGAAAGGGTATATTGATTCCTTCAAATACTTAAAGATGGGAAAGAATATCCTCATCCTACGGACATTTTCTAAGATTTACGGCTTGGCTGGTTTACGGGTTGGCTATGGTTTCACCCAGCCGGAGATTGTGGAGGCGATAAATAAAGTCCGCTACCCATTTCATATCAATCGCCTCGCCCAACAGGCCTGTATTTTCGCCCTGGAAGATAAGCGCCATATAAAGAAGTCAATAAAGGTAAACGACACCGGTAAGCGGTATCTCTATAAGGAGTTAGAGAAACTAAAGGTCTTTTATCTCCCATCCTACGGGAATTTTGTCTTTGTCAACTTTGCCCAGGATTCAATGGAGATTTACCAGAAATTACTTGCTGAGGGGATAATTACCCGCACCTTAAAGGAATACGGTTTCCCCAATGCCCTACGGGTGACGGTCGGCAAGATGGAGGAGAATGAACAATTCATCGCCGCCCTGAAAAAGGTTCTGGGCGTGGCTTAAGGTCCTGCCAAGCCGCCCGATTAAATTTTAGCCAGGAATGAAATCCTAACTTCCGAAGTTATGAAGTTATCAAGGAGGGTGAGATGATGATATTTAAACCCTTTCCTTCTAATAAAAGTTGTGAGATTGAAAAGGCGGAAAATGGTTGGATTTGCCGAATTCGGAAGCCGCTCACCACCCCAACCTTTCTGGAGGGGTCCCAAAAACAGCAGATGAAGGTTATAGGCAAGATTATCGCCCTCCTGAGTAAACTCTCCGCTTCCGAAGCGGCAAAAGGAGTTGACGAAGAGTTAGAGCCCTGGAAAGAGCCCGCCTTAGATACCGCGGACATAATGAAGGAGATAGATAGAATAATTGACGAGGCATTTGAAAAAGAACCCCCGCCACTCATTCCGGACACCAAGACGGTTTCTACTCCTTTTCCGAAACTTGAAAAAGAGGAGGCGACCTATATATTTTCTAATATTGAGGAGGCACTAAATTTCCTCCGGCGGTTTTTAGAATCCCCAGAATAATTACGACGCCTTTTTGCCCGTTTATTTTATTCCCCACGGGGATGGGCCTTTTTATATATCTCGCGCAGTTTGCCAACCCCGAGATGGGTATAGACCTGAGTAGAAGAAAGGGATGAATGACCAAGAAGTTCTTGCACCGCCCTTAAATCACAGCCTCTCTCTAAGAGATGGGTGGCAAAGGAGTGGCGCAAGATGTGCGGGTTTATCCCAGCAGCGTCACCCAGGGAAAGGAGAGCTCTATTCACTATCCTTTGAATCTGTCGGGAAGTGAGTCCCTTCCCCTGCCGGCTTAAAAATAGTTCCTCCCTCTCATCTCCTCTCGTCGCCAGATATTCTAGGACCGATTTTTTGGCACAACGGCCAAAAGGGACAATCCGCTCTTTCTCCCCTTTCCCTTTTACCCGGATAAGATTAGACTGAAAATCAATATCGCTCTTTTTCAGATTGACTAACTCCGAGACCCGGAGGCCAGCGCCATATAGCATTTCTAAAATCGCCTTATCTCTCAGGGTATCAACCTTTCCTTCTTTCATCTCCAGAACCTTTTCGACCTGGCGCAGGGTTAAAAATTTGGGAAGCCGCTTCTCAGCTTTTGGCGAACGGACAGTTAGTGTTGGATTTTTTTCAACAACAGAAATTTTTTTCAAAAAGCGGAAAAATGACCTAAGAGCACTCAACTTCCGCTGGGCGCTCTTTTCCGAATAGCCGTACTTCAATAAATAGGCGACAAAGTCCCGAATCTCATCTCGCCCTATTTGGCTTAGACTCTTTTGGTCTTTACGGTCCAAAAGGAATTCATTAAATTGTTGCAGGTCTACTTTATAAGAACGGATGGTATGGAGTGAGAAGCGCCTCTCCTTTTTTAGATATTCCAGGAAATCAGTTAGGTATCTAATCACCCTGAATTATATCCTTAGAAGAAATCTTCGTCAATAACGAGTCCCATCTCCCCTTGACAAGCATTCAAAAAATTAGTATGATTAAGGATTTATGGATATTCTAAACAATAAAGGTTTGGCTGCCCAAATCCGTTTTATTAAAGGAGGATGTATGAAGTATTTACTACCCATCGCCTTATTTTTTGTGCCGCTTCTTTTATTAAACTGTCAGCCTCCCAAGGAATTGACGGCAAAGATTGATGCGCAGGCCGAAGAGATCCAAGCCTTAAAGAGCCAAATCAGTTCACTCACCGCTGACTTTGAGGCTCTTAAAGCGGAATATGACGAGCATATCGCAAAGTTCCATCCGACCAAGGTAACAAAACCCGGCCAAGAGATTTATAAACCAAAACCACCAACACCACCCAAACCACCGGTTAAGAAGAAGGAGGTTAAACCATGAAAAGGTTAATCCCATATCTTGTTATATTTATCACCATCGTATTTATCGGCGGGAGTTGTCCACCACCGTCATTGGAAAAGCCGAGCGTTACTTATCAGGTGATTGAGACCGGAGCCAAGATTCGTTTCACCTGGACAAAGGTTGATGGTGCGGATGGTTATTATATCTATATTGACGGAACAAAAAAGTCAACGAAGGAACTCACTTATGATGTGGATACCCCGGCAAAAGAGATAAAGATAACCGCTTATGCCGGTAGCACGGAAAGTGACCCTTATATCTTAAATACCGCACCGGTCACTACTGCGACGCTTACGGTTTATGGCCGCGGCGACCCATCGCCTGACCATCCCTCCGCCTTCGGATTTACCACGGATGGCACCGCGGTAACTTATGCACTCGCTAATCAAGCGGACTGGCCAAAGATTGACTACTATTTAGACGATGTTGGGCAACCGATGACTATCTGTTCGCCCAATGTCCGAAACTATAATACCGAAGATAACTCCACGCGTGAAGAGGCGACGACTGACTTTGATGCCCTAAAGATTGCCGGCACAACTGATTATCTTAACCAAAAGCCGTTGACGGTTGGCGCGGTCTATTCCCTCTGGATTGACCCGAATGCCAATGGTTGGGATACCCAGGATAATTTCGCCAAGGTTAAGGTTGAGGAGATTACCGGGCATAAAGTAGTGCTGAAACTCGCCTATCAGAAGATAGAAGGACTGCGCTGGCTCGTTACTCCATAGGATATAAAAGGAGAAAGCCCAGCACCTACTCAATAAGTGCTGGGCTTTTTTATTTTTGCCAATATTGACAAGGGCTCTTTTCTTCTTTATGATTGACGATGGCTCTCTTTTTCTTCCTCACGGGTTTTCCTTTTAACCAAGAAGTTCTCTATTATAATATCTATCTCGGTCATTTTCCGATTGGTGAGTTAAGACTCACCGCGGAATTGGCACCGGACAGTTTGCAAGACTTGGATTCTGTCTATTATTTTTCCGCTACCCTGAAATCAAACTTCCCCTTTAAGATTAACGACTCGCTTTTCTCCATTACCCGGATGAAAGATTGGGCGACCCTCAAATCTTATAAACGGGTGCAAGAAGGTAGATACCAAAAGGAGATAGAGTTCCAATTTAAGGAGGGGAGAATTGAATATACCGATGGAAAGGTTTTTCCTTGCGTCTCTCCGCCCAAGGATTTACTCACCCTCTGGTATTATTTTCGCTCTTCCTCTGAGGAGAAGGAGACTGCTCTTCATATTGATAAGAAGAATTATCAGGTTAAGATAATTTCCCGCAAGGCGAGTATGATTTCTACTCCTTTGGGCAGTTTTCTTAGCCGGCATTTAGTGCCAAAGACTTTTCCCCGAACTCTCTTGGGGGATGTCTATATCTCTGAGGATTCACTTCGTCTCCCCTTAATAATTAAGACCAATCTATTATTGGGAATGGTGAAGGCGGTAATTAAGGCAAGGGAGGTAAGATGAATGTTTATCCAGTAGTAATTGCCGGGGGTAAAGGTGAACGGTTCTGGCCCAAGAGTCGCCGCTCTTATCCCAAACAATTCTTAAGATTATTCGGGAGATATTCTTTAATCAGCCAGACCCAGAGACGAATCTCACATCTGGCACCACCTTCTTTTCATCGCTATGTCATACCAGAAGAGTTAGCCGGTCTTCTATTCCAGGAGTTTAAGATTCATCGCTCATCAGTCTTAATTGAGCCAGAAGGTAAGAATACCTTTCCGGCCATCTGCTTGGCGGCGGCCCATCTGCCCGCGGATGGCTTGATGGTTGTTTTACCCGCCGACCACATTATCCGACACGAAGAAAAATTTTATGCCGCGGTACAGTTTGCCTGTGGAATAGCCGAAAAAGGCTTCTTGGTAACCTTCGGTATTGAACCGGATAGACCGGAGACCGGCTATGGCTATATTGAAATCGGAGATAAGATAGAGGAAAAAGAGGAGATGATTGCTTATCAAGGGATTCGCTTCACGGAAAAACCGGACCTGGCGACCGCCGAGGAATATCTGGCAAGCAAGAGATTTTTATGGAACTCCGGGATGTTTGTCTGGCGCGTGGCGACCTTTTGGCAAGAAGTGGAGAGGCACTTTCCGGATTTTTTCCTTTCCCTACTTGAGTTTAAGAGATTCATCGGCACAAAAGATGAGAAGGTAAAATTAAAGAAGTTATATGAGAACTCCCCAAGTATCTCGGTTGATTACGCAATAATGGAGAAGGCGGAGCGGATTGCGGTGATTAAGGCAAATTTCCAATGGGATGATGTGGGCAGTTGGCTGGCCTTAGAAAGGCATTTTGGTAAAGACAAAAACGGCAATATTAAATTCGGTCAAACCTTTCTTTTAGATACCAAGGACTCAATAATCTATTCCGACGATATTCCAATCTGTGGTTTTTCTCTTTCGGATATCATCATAATTAAGACCAAGGACCTGGTCTTTGTCTGTCCGAAAGCGAAGGCCGGGGAGATAAAGAAGTTTTTAACCTTTTTAGCCCAGGACCTAAAGGGAAGGAGATTTTTGTGAAACGGGTGGTGCCATTTGAAGGCAAAGTGGTTTAAATATTTATGAAAATCTTTTTCGCCACAAATAATCAGAATAAGATAAAAGAGGCGCGAGAAATCTTGGCGGGAACCAACATATATCTCTATTCCCCAAAAGATTTGGGGTTAAGTTTCAAGGTGTTTGAGGATGGAACAACCTTCCAGGAGAACGCCTACAAGAAGGCCTTTGAGGGATTAAGGCAATCGGGTATGATAAGTCTGGGCGAAGACTCCGGGCTACTTGTTGACTACTTAAAAGCAAGGCCCGGGATATATTCTTCTCGTTTTGCTGGTAAAGACCGCTCATTTGACGCGAACCTAAGAAAGGTCCTTAAATTATTAAAGGGCGTATCTTTTGAAAAACGAAAGGCAAGGTTTAAGTGTGTGATTTGTCTCGCCCTGTCCTTTAAGAAGCATCTCTTTTTTGAGGGTGAGTGCACTGGCTTTATCGCGGAGGTTCGGCGCGGAAATCTCGGGTTTGGCTATGACCCGATTTTTATCCCCAAGGGGTATAATTTGACCTTTGGAGAATTGGGGGCAGAGGTGAAAAATAAAATAAGCCATCGGGCAAAGGCATTAAGGAAATTGAAGGAATATTTACAAAATCTTTTAGCCTTAGCCCCAGACACAATGCATGGATTGGAGGAAAAATGAAGGAAATAAGACAGATTAATTTAACCTTAGACGAAATGCCCAGGCAGTGGTATAATATCCTACCGGATTTACCCGAACCCCTGCCGCCACCAAAAGACCCAGAAAAAGGACCTTCCCGTTTAAGGAATCTCCCGAATCTTCTTCTTACAGAATGCCTAAAACAAGAAGGTTCAAATGAGAGATGGATTGAGATACCAGAAGAACTAATTCTCCTCTATTCCCAAGCCGGAAGACCCCGCCCTCTATTCCGGGCAATAAACTTAGAAAAGAGATTACAAACCCCAGCCCAATTATACTACAAGGGAGAATTTTTTAGCCCGACGGGCAGTCATAAGGTAAACACCGCTTTGGCGCAATGTTATTATGCGAAGAAAGAAGGTTATAATCGGGTGACGACAGAGACCGGTGCCGGGCAATGGGGAACCGCCCTGGCTTATGGTGCAGCGCTTTTGGGATTGAAGTGCACAATCTACTGGGTGCGAGCGGTTTATAACTGGAAGCGGGACCGAAGGAGTTTTATCCGTCTCTTAGGAGCTGAGGTCTTCGCTTCCCCTTCACCAAAGACCAAAGTCGGTAAGAGATTATACAAGAAAAATCGTCAACACCCTGGTTCTCTTGGAATTGCCATCTCCGAAGGTCTGGAAGATGCCGCAAACGACCCAAATGCCATCTATTGCCTCGGTTCGGTCTTAAATCATGTCCTTTTACATCAGACAATAATCGGCCTGGAAACCAAAAGACAATTTGAAAAAATTGGCGTTTATCCGGACATAATGATTGGCTGTCTGGGTGGTGGTTCAAATTTTGGTGGATTTGTTCTCCCCTTTATTGGCGAGATGCTTAAAGGTGGCAAGAAGATGAGATTCATCGCTGCCCAGAGTCAAGTTGCGCCCAATCTTCAGGGTGAATACCGCTATGACTTTGCTGACTATGCGGAGATTACCCCACTCTTAAAGATGTATACCTTAGGTCATAAGATTAAGATGGCGCCAATAAAGGCTGATGGACTGAGATACCACGGCTGTTCCCCAATCATTAGCCTTTTGCGTCATCACAAGATTATTGAAACCGTCGCCTATCCCAAAGATGAGCGGTATGTCTTTGAGCGGGCAAGACTCTTCATTGAATCCGAAGGTTATCTGCCGGCACCAGAGTCTTCTTATGCCATTGCCTGCGCCATTGATGAGGCATTAAAGGCAAAAGAGTCAGGGGAGGCGAAGGTAATCGCCTTCAATATCTCAGGCCACGGATTTATGGACCTCTCTGGCTTTAGGGAGGTCTTGGGATTGAAATAAAAATGGAGACTTGTCAGATATTGGAAGAAATAAAGGCAGCTGGTGTGAAGTTCGTTAGTCTCCAATTTACCGATTTACTTGGAGGGGTGAAGGAGGTAATCATACCGGTTAGCGGATTGACTGATGCCTTCACCTTTGGGGTTTGGTTTGATGGTTCCTCAATTGAGGGTTTCGCCCGGATCCAAGAGAGCGATTTGTTTCTAAAACCGGATCTTTCAACTTATAGAATTATCCCCTGGTTAACGATGGAGCAGAAGACGGCGAGGTTTATCTGTGATATTTACTCATCCGATGGAAAACCGGCTCCCTTTGACCCCCGGGCGGTTTTGCGTAAGGTAATTACCGAAGCGGCGCGCCTGGGATTTCAATATAATGTTGGACCGGAGCCAGAATTTTATCTATTTAAGAGAGAAGAAAATGCGTTGCGCCCCGTTGATTATGGTAGTTATTTTGAGTTATCTTCTGATGAAGGCTATCGGTTAATTGATGAAATCGTTACCGCCTTAGAGGATTTTGGGATACAGATTGAGGCCGTCCACCACGAAGTTGGGCAGGGGCAATATGAGATTGACTTTACCAAAGGAGAGGCCTTAGAGATTGCCGACAAACTCCTCACATTGAAGTATACGGTGAAGAAGATTGCCCAGCGGCATAATCTTTTTGCCACATTTATGCCGAAACCGATAATGGGGAAACCCGGCTCGGGTCTTCATATTCACCAGAGTCTATTTTGCTTGGCAAGCGGGCAAAATCTCTTCTATGACGAAAGTGATAAGTATCACTTATCACGTCTGGCCTATAATTTCATCGCCGGGCAGATTAGACATATTAAGGCAATGTCGGCAATTCTTTCACCGCTGGTAAATTCTTATAAACGGCTGGTCTCCGGGTTTGAGGCACCGGTTTATATCACCTGGGGTTCGATGAATCGTTCCGCTCTGATTAGGGTCCCGCAGTGGTTTAAGCCCGAGTCGGCAAGGATTGAACTCCGCTCCCCAGACCCAACCAGCAACCCTTATCTAACATTTGCGGTAATGCTCGCCGCGGGATTGGAGGGCATTAAAAATAATTACTCGCCACCCGAACCAACCGAAGAGAATGTCTATCAATTTGATGAGGAGAGCCGAAGAGAGAGAAACATTGACCTCTTACCCACATCTTTATCGGAGGCACTGAGGGCAATGAAAGAAAGCCCTCTTCTGAAAGAGGTCTTAGGTGATTACCTCTTTGAAAAATATATTGATATTAAAACTCGGGAATGGCAGGAATTCAAATTACAGGTAACAACCTGGGAGATAGAAAAATATTTGACGGCTTATTAAAATGCCCGGCATAACTCTCCTCTTTTTTCTCTTTTCTCAGGTAAATATTTTTTTCTCCTCGGATACCAATATTAAAGATATTGTTATCCATAGGATAAGAGAGGCCAAGAGGGAGATAATCCTCTCCTTTAATTCCTTCTCCGATCGGGAAATCGCCAAAGAGTTATCCGAGGCAAAAGAGAGAAGGATAAAAGTTTCGCTTCTCCTTGGAGGCAGGGAAGCGACCTCGGAGTATTCAGTTGGCAATTATCTTGCCTTAAAGAATATTGATGTCTATTATGATACCTCGCTCAGCGGTTTTTTTCAAGGCCTTATAATGATTGATGAAGAGCAGACCCTCTTCTTTCCTTGTGATATAAATATCATTAGCGCGCCGGCGAACTTTTATTTACTGGAAGTCATTTCCCCGCAGGTCGCCAAAGAACTGAAAGGGAACTTTCAGAGGGTATTGACTGAGGCGAAAAAAGAGAAGGTGATAAAACTGAGTATTCGGAAAGAAAATATAGTTTATATCACCCCAAAGGGGAAGAAGTATCATCGTGAAGGGTGCCGGTTCTTAAAAAAGGAAAAGAAGTCATTGAGTAAAAAAGAGGCTGAAGAGAAAGGTTATAAGCCCTGCTTGGTCTGTAAACCCTGAGGTTTATTCACTACCATTGGGCATAGGACCAACAAGAGATTTCTGAATAGGACTCTTTATAGGAAAAAGAATAGCATCCTCAATAGCACCCCCAATAGGAGAGAGAATAGATTTCTGTATAGGACAAAAAATAGAACTCTCAATAGAAAAGAGAATAGAATTATCAATAGGCAAGAGAATAGGATAGAGATTAGAACTAAGAATAGGTAGAATAATAGGATATTTAATACCATACCCCATAGCACCCCCTGTAGCACTCCCCCCTCTAAAAAGAAAAATCCCCTCCTATGCTGGGTGGATTGGTCAAAATAAAAGCGGTCAGGTCTTTTTAATTAAGTTATTTTATCCTCTCATTTTTACCCCCTGGTATAAATTGCCCAAAAATATAAGTTATTGATTTAACTATACTTAATAAAATTAGCCTTTTTCTCATATCTAAATATAGAGTAAAAATCCGCTCAAAGTGTTTCTCTAAATTTTAATTTCATTTCTATTTATGATATAGTTTCTTAAAATTTTTTTGGGACCTCGGAAGGCACCCTCTTGACTGATTTTGTTTTTTGCTATAAATTAATCAGTGGCGGACGGGCGGTCGCTCTGACGGCTACGTAGTCAGAGAGGAAAGTCCGGACTTGTGGGCAAGCGATGCCGGCCGTAAGGTCGGGCTCTTTTGGGGTGACCCAAAAGAGACGGAAAGTGCCACAGAAACTAAACCGCCCTGAATTATATAGTTCAGGGTAAGGGTGAAAAAGTGCGGTAAGAGCGCACTATCCGGAAAAGAAATTTTCCGGATGGGCAAACCCCTTCGCAAGCAAGGCTAAACAGGAAGGAGAGGATTGCCCCCTCGCTTTACTTCCGGGTTGGCCGCTTAGATAAATGACCGCTAAAACAGAATCCGGCTTACCGTCCGCCTCTAAAAATTGAGATTAGTTTACTCAAAAAAGAGTGAAAATATCTTTTGTTTGCCCCTAAAACAAAAATGCCTCCGGTAATTTTGTTGCCCCTAAAATCCCAGCATCTGACCCTAAACGGGAAATCTTAATCGCTAATTTCCTTTCGGGTAATTTCATAATCCGCTGGGCAACCGTCTTATTTACCGCGGTTAAGAGATTCTTGCCCATCTTGGACTGACCGCCCCCAATGATGATAATCTCTGGGTCTAAAAGATGGATGACATTGATAAGCGCAATCCCTAAATAATAACCAACCCGTTCAATCACTTTTAATGCCAGATTATCCCCCATCTTTGCCCCATAACCTATTTCTCTGGGGCTTATCTCGGTAAAGTTTTTTAATATACTCTTTTTTCTTTTAATCTGCCTCTTAGCCATCCTTATGATATTCTCCTGTCCGATGTAGGCCTCAAGGCATCCCCGATTGCCGCATTTACACCTCCTGCCTTCCGGGAAGATAATTGTATGACCGAATTCACCGGCGGCAAAAGAACTTCCTAAGATAAGCCTTCCCTGGGATATTATACCACCGCCAACACCGGTCCCGATTGTTAAGACAAAGATATCCCTCTTCCCTTTTCCCAAGCCATAATAATATTCACCTAAAGCACAGGCATTGGCATCATTTCCGACAAAGGTTGGGGTCAAGAGTTCTGTTTCCATCATTGCCTTTAATGGTAGGTTATGCCACTTTGGTAAATTCGGGGGTGTGCGGATAATCCCTTCTTTATGGTCAACCAACCCGGCGCATCCGATACCGACCTTTTCAATATCCCACTTTTTCCCAGCAATCTCTTTTATCGCGGTCACCAGTCGTTTTATTGTATCTTCTGGTTCCATCTCCGCCCGGGTAGGGATAATCTTTCTCTTTAATATCTTTCCATCCACTACTTTGCCGATTTTAATATTCGTCCCACCAATATCAACTCCAATCCGACACCCGGTCTCATTCATACTCGCCGATGACAATCCTTTCCTTTAATTCTTCGCTTGTCCGTGCCTTGGCTTTATCATAAGGCAATGCCCGCTTCTTTAAGTCCTGAAGCATCTCATAAATCTTTGGCATCTGGTTTCGGCGACCGAACTGAGTCGGGCAAGGTGAGATGACATCCAAAAAGGCAAAACCAGGTGTATTCAATCCTTTGATTAGCGCCTTAATTAGAGGTTTTATATGGAAGACGGTGTAGCGACAAACAAAAGAGGCACCGCAGGCCTTCACTAATTTACAGAGGTCAAAGGCGGTTTCTTGATTGCCGAATGGTGTCGTTTCCGTTTTGGCGCCTTTGGGGGTGGTTGGTGAAACTTGACCGCCGGTCATTCCGTAGATACTATTATTAGCACAGATTACAGTCATCGGTATATTTCTTCGGGCAGCGTGGATTAAATGATTACCGCCAATCGCTGCTAAATCGCCATCGCCGCTTATTACCACTACCTTCAAATCGGGTCGAGCAAGTTTCACACCCGTGGCATAGGCAATCGGTCGGCCGTGGAGAGTATGGAGGGTATCGGCCTTGAAATGAGGGGAAGGAATCCAGGCGCCACAACCAATTCCAGAGACGAAGACCATCTTTTGAAAATCAAGTTGTAGTTCATCAATCGCCCGCAATATTGCCCCCATTAAGATACCATGCCCACAGCCCGGGCAAAAAGGGGTAGGGAAGACCTCTTCTCGGAGATATTTAGTGAGGGATTGACTCATAGAAGAAGGTTCACTTTTTCCATAACTTCCCAGGGATAAATAGCCTCGCCACAGGTCTTAAAGAGGGGAAGGACTTCTTTTTTGTCGCCGAGGACCCTCTTTATCTCATAAAAGATTTGCCCCTGATTCATCTCGCAGACCAGGACCTTCTTACTCTTATCACCCGCTTCCCGAATCGCCTCTTCGGGAAAGGGCCAGATGGTCACTAAGCGTAAAAGGCCTACCTTTTTATTCTCTTCCCGAAACATTTTTACCGCCTGATAGGCACTCCGTGCCGTGATACCAAAGGCGATAATCAGAATCTCGCAGTCATCAACAAAGTATTGCTCAATTTTAACTATCTCTTTTTTATTCGCCTCAATTTTATTGATGAGTCGGATATTTAATTTCTCATGAGCCAGTGAGTCTTGCACCTTTCTTACTCCCCATTCGTTATGGGTTGAACCGGTAACCAAAAGTGCCGCGCCTTCGCCAAAGGTGGGCATCGGTGGAATAAGTGCTTCACCGAAAGGTGGTTTTTCTTTATCTTTATACCGGTCAAATATCACAAACTCCGGTCGGACCAAAACCGCCTCTTTTAAGTGGGCGATGACTTCATCAGCAAGAAAAATTACCGGAACCCGAAATCTTTCCGAGAGGTTAAATGCCAAAATGATGAGGTCATACATCTCCTGACTTGACCAGGGGGATAAGGCAATTATCCGATAATCACCGTGCGCACCCCATCTTGCCTGCATCATATCACCCTGACCCGGTCTTGTCGCCTGACCGGTTGCTGGACCTTGCCTCTGACAATTAACGATGACACAAGGTGTCTCGGTCATTAAGGCATAACCAATCCCTTCAAGCATCAAAGAGAGTCCGGGTCCGGATGTGGCGGTCATTGCCTTCACCCCAGACCAGGAGGCACCGATACAGGCACAAATTGAACCAATCTCATCTTCCATCTGAATGAAGACGCCACCCAGTTGCGGCATTCGGTTTGCCATATGCTCCATAATCTCCGAAGAGGGGGTAATGGGATAGCCGGCATAAAACCGACAACCGGCTTGCAGGGCTCCTTCGGCGCAGGCGATATTTCCCGACCAGAAATATTTTTTGGGCAAAAGAAGAGATTTTTCAATCCTTTCCGGCATATCCTCTTGAATTCTTTGGTGAAAGGTCTTCTTTTATCTCTTCAACGGTAATTACCAAATCCGGGCAGAAAAGTTCGCAAAGAAGACATCCGATGCACTTCTCTTCCTTTATCGGTTTTATTACCTTAAATCCCCTCTTAGAGATTTCTTCGGTATTTAAGAATACACCCTTTGGGCAGATATCAATACAGAGAGAACAACCCTTACACCATTCCTGGCGCATTAAGACTCTATACATCCGAGGTAATATAAGGAAAAAGTAACCAGCCGTCAAGGCTTAGTCATCGGCGAACCGCCTAATTGATTCTCTATGGACTGAGACAGGTGGGTTATAACCATTGCTACTGCCTTCGCCACCTTATTCAAAAATCCTCTGTGTTTCCGCTGGTCATTTTTCTTTGGTGAAACTCTCTCCTGAGAAAGAATCTTCCTTTTGGGATTTCTTTATTACCCTTGGGAGAGAAAAGAGCCGGGATAGGGTGAGAATCAATAGAGAACTTTTATGGAGACTTTTTGACTCTTACCCTATCCCGGTAAAAAATTCTATCGTTATTAAAATCCTACATAAATTTCCCAAAGGATGGAAAGAAGGTCGGGAGGGTAAAGAAAGTGGGTTATAGGGGCGGTGGGAAGGGATTTTGGGGATATATAATAATATCATAGTTGACTTTTTTCTTTTTTTGGATAAAATGAATCTCCGAATATGTTGAAAGGCATCCTATCAAATAGTCTTCGTTTAAAAATTGCCCTCTTTTTTCTTACCGTTATTATGGTTCTTTTGGTTTTTCTTTACTCCCTGGCACCAACCGCCTCCTTCTGGGACTGCGGCGAGTTAATCGCTTGCAGTTATATCTTAGGGATACCCCACCCACCAGGCGCCGCCTTTTATGTCAACCTCGGACGGATTTTTTCTTTAATTCCCATCTCAAAAGAGGTTGCCTACCGCCTGAACTTCTTTACCGCCCTGATGGGGGCCATATCCTGCGGTCTGGTTTATCTTTTGGTCGTAAAGATTCTTGAAATAAAAAAAACTAAATCAAATTTCTACCTCCATCTTTCCGGGGTCCTTTCTGGGCTCTTTTTAGGATTTGCCTATTCCTTTTGGGACAATTCCGTAGAGAGTGAGGTCTATACCCCCTGCGTCATAATTGCCCTATCGGTTATATATATCGCCCTCCTCTGGCGAGAAAAACGGGAAAGGGGAGAGACCGATAATCGGCTGGTCTTACTCTCCATCTTCCTATTATTTTTAAGCACCGGGATCCATTTCACTCCGATGCTTGTATTCATCCCTTTGCTTTTTTACGGTCTGGTGGTTGACAAGAAGGCAATCCTTGAACTGCGGGTGATTGAATTAATTATTCTCTATTTAGCCTTCGTTTTAATCGCCGGGTTTGAATTAGTTGACTACTTTGTCCTATTCCTGGCTTCCCCAACCGTAGCGATGATTGATTTACTTAAAAACCGTGCCTGGGCATTTCTCATCCTTTGGGGAATCTACTCTTTTTATCTTTACTACCTGTCTTATAAGAAGCGATTAGACAGAAGATATGTCTTTTTTGGTCTCCTCCTTATCTTTCTGGCCTCAACCACCCCCTTCTATCTACCGGTGCGGAGTGCTAAAGAGCCAGCAATAAACGAAGTCTGGCCTACCCGCTGGCGTGACTTTGTTGGCGTCTTAAAAAGAGAGCAGTATGACCCGATGAAATTATATCCCCGAAAGACGCAGTTCTTAACCGAAGAGGACTACCGCAATTACCCCAATTCTACCCCTTATATTGGGTTAATCCCGGCTTATTGGGAGCAGATAAAATTTTATTTGAGGTATTTCTTCTGGCAGTGGGCCGGAGAACAGAACTTTGATATCTTCTACCGAATCACACCCTTTGCCCTTGTTGGGTTAATCCCAATCCTACTCGGTATCTTTGGGATGTTCAAACATTACGAAAATGAAAGGAGGTCATTTTTGTTAATCTTCCTCTGTTTTTTAATCACCTCAATTGGGCTTTTAACCTACCTGAATTTGAAATACTCTCCCTCTGACCCCAGACCAAATTTACAATACAAAGAGGTCCGGGAAAGGGACTACTTCTTTGCCTTCTCTTATGTCTTCTTCACGATATTTATCGGGATTGGGATTTACTATTTTCTGACCGAAGTCTTTGTTAGCGCCCTGCGCCGGGCAAAACCTTTTTTCCGACAAGTTGCCAAAATCACCCTCATTTTAATCCTTTCTCTCATCCCCGGAATCTCTGCGCTCTTAAATTATCAAAATGTTACCCGACGGTATAATATGATTCCAGCAGAATACGGGTATAATATGCTCGTCTCCTGTGAAGGTGAGAAGGCGGTCCTCTTTACTAATGGCGACAACGACACATTTCCACTATGGTTTGTTCAGCAGACGCCTTCCATTGTCAATAACTATCAGGTGCCATTTATGACAAATGTTGCCGTGGCTAACCTTTCACTATTAAATACCGCCTGGTATTGCAAGCAGTTAAAGAGATGGGGAGCCCCCATCTCTTTTTCCGAGAAAGAAATTGAGAAACTCCCCTCCGGGCTTTACAGTAAAGATGGTCGGGTTTATCTCTTAAAAGATTTTATCATCCGGGATATGTTAGCCACCAATGCCGGGATTAAACTCAACTGGCCAGATGACTATCTACTCCCCCCACACGAGTTTCGCCAAAAGGTTATGAAAAATTATAAAGAGGAGAAAAATACCAAAATCTATTTTGCCTCCACCGTCTCCCAGGATAACCTCTATGATGTTGCCGATAAGGTTGGTGGTAAATATGTAAATCTGTATCTGAAAACCCAAGGGCTAGTAAACCTGGTAGTTGCCGATTCTGGAGAAGACCAGGTAGATGTAGAAAAGACCGAGGAACTTTTGGAGAGAGTCTATAAAATGACAAGTATGTTAGACAAGCGAGTGATGAAGGATGAGAATACTCGCGGGCTTTTAATAAACTACGCCGCCTGTTATTTAACCTTAGCCCAGGAATATTACCGGCGAGGTCAAACCGAGCGGGCGATAAGTATTATGCAGAAGGGGGCGAGTTTTGACTTGGATAAACACCGGAAATCAGTGCTTTATTGGAATATAGCCTGGTTCGGACTTACCGGTGGAAAACCGGAGTTAGCGATTGCCTATCTGGACTCTTTAGAAAAGATGGGGGTGACGGATGTTCAGGTAGCCTTGCAGAAAGGAGCGGCTTGGCAAATGTTAGGCAAATATGAGAAGGCGGAGAAGAGTTTTCAGGAGGCACTCCGGATTGCCCCGAATCGCCCGGAGCCGGTCCAGGCACTTTATACCCTCTATCTTTCAACCCTGGCCGATACCCCAAAGGCAAGAGAGGTCCTAAATAAATGGCTCTTGCATAATCCCCAAGACAGCGTTGCCCGAAATCTTTTGAGAAGAATCGGGGGATAACCCCAATAAGAAAGATTACAGCAATATAAAGACCGATACCAGCGATAAAGAATATCGCCGTAATCTCTTTTTTATTATCGCCGCAATCATCTTTTTATTAATGCCCTTATTTGCCGCATATTCATTAAATCCAACCTTGTGTCATCTTTCGGTGTCTCCATAATTCCGGGGAGATGACGCAATAAGGGGTGATTGACAATTAACCGAAATCCTTCTAAGCCAATTTTCCCTTTACCGATATGCCAATGCCGGTCAACCCGCGAAGAGAAATCGGTCTTGGAATCATTAAGGTGGAGACAATAGAGTCTCTTTAAGCCAATCAGTGAGTCAAATTCCCGCAAAGTTCTGTCGAGTCCTTCCTTATCTCTCAGTTCGTATCCGGCTTCAAAGGTATGGGCGGTATCTAAGACAACCCCAATTCTATTCTTTTCTTCGACCAATTCAATTATTTCTTTTATCTGTTCAAATTTATACCCAATCTCACTTCCCATTCCGGCGGTATTCTCCAAAAGGAGGATGACCTTATTTTTTATTTTACCGAATGCGGAATTTATTCCTTCCGCTACCCGCCTAATACCTTCCTCTTCGGTTCCGGTCATTCTTTTCCCAACATGCATAATTAAAAATGGGATACCCAAAATCTGGCATCTTTCTAATTCCGTAATTAAGGAATCAACCGATTTCTTAAATATATCTTTGGCTTTAGTTGCTAAATTGGGGAGATAGGGCATATGGACAAATAATGGGTAGATTCCATTTTCGGCGATGGCCTTCTTAAAGATTTCCACTTCGGATAAATTTAGTTTTGTATAACGCCAACCTCTTGGATTTCGGGAGAAGATTTGAATTGTTTCACACCCCCGAATTTTTGCCCTTTCTAATACCTTATTAAGACCACCACTAATTGAGATATGAAATCCAAAGCGCATATTTAATATTAATAATTAAAAAGTAAAATGTCAATTATGATATTCTTTAATAGAAGATATAATAAAATGCAAGTAAAAGAGAAAAAACCGACCGCCTTATTATACTCCCAAAATCTCTTACCAGAGGCTCAAAAACTTTTTTTCTTTGCCCTCCCAGCCTTCTTTTTTGGGAAATTTAAGTTTTCTACCGGGATAGGGCAAGAATCAAAAAGTCTCCATAAAAGTTCTCTATTGATTCTCACCCTATCCCGGCTTTTTTCTTTCCCAAGGGTAATAAAAAATTCCAAAAGGGTTGTGACGACCTTGATTTTTTAGAATAATAAGTTATAATAATAGGAAAATGAATACCCTTATCTCCTCATTAGTTGCTGGGACTTGCCTACCGCCGCTAGGCAGGTAGGTAAAACCCAACACTGCTTCCGATGTGCGATAAATCGCACCACTACCGAACAGGCGGGTGGGAGAATTTTCCCGAGAGGGAAAAAGGGAGAGGAGGATTTATGAGAGCCTTTTTCTTTCTTTTATCTCTATTTATCTTCTTTGACCTTCCAGCATTAGACTGGGTGAATACTGGTGATTTGCCAAAGGCTTTAACGGTTACCGATTTGGTAATCAGACAGAAGGAGCTGTATGCTGCTGCCAATATTGACACCACTTCCGCGGATTCCGGCTGGGTCTTTAAGTCAACCGACTTTTATAACTGGGAAAGGATAAGTGATTTACCTGGGAATGTTCGGAGAATACAATGCCTCATTAAAACTTCAGGTGATACATTATTTGCTGGAACTCGGGTAGCCGGCTACGCATCCGGATGTCTCTATATATCATCTGATGGTGGGACAACTTGGACTCTCCGTTCTCAGTTGCAAGGAACATCTGTTGGTTCAACGATAACTTCTCTATTAGAAGATAACCTCGGTAGGATTCACGCCGCCCATGATGCCTCAGGTATGACCGGCCGCTCACCATGCTATTCAACTAATCGTGGTTCAACTTGGATACAACCAGCCGGTCCGGGTATATTTGCTTTCCCCCACTATTCTCTTTTACAGGCATCGGATGGGATAATCTATTGCGGGACCTGGGCAACTGGCGCCCAACCGCTCAAATCAACCGATAACGGCACAACTTGGACTGGCACCGGAGGGACGATGTATGACGCTGGCCATAGCACAACAATCATTGAAGCCCCAGGAGGAATACTTTATGCCGGAACATACCCCAAGACTGGTCCAATTGAGCCAATTGGTCGTGTATTTAAATCTACGGATGGTGGAGCAAACTGGATACAGGTTGGTTATGGCTATTTTAATAATACCTCTGGGGTTCGTTCTTTGTGTCGGACATCGGATGGCAACCTTTATGCTGGGACAGCACCAAACGCCGAGGTCTTTGTCTCAACTGATGGTGGTGAGACCTGGTCAAGCACCGGGATATTACCCGGAGCAACAGTTGTGTATAAACTCCTTGAGGTAAATACCGGAGATATGGTTTATCTCTATGCGGCAACTGGACCAAATGGGGATGTCTTCCGAGCCCCCCTTTCTCCTCCACCAATCAATGATGTCGGTTGCACCCATATTCTGGCACCGACCGGAACGATTGATTCCGCTTCATCAGTAACCCCGGCCTGCTCGGTCTATAACTATGGCACCACTACTGCCAGTTGTTCGGTGCGGATGAAAATTGGCGATTTCTTTACCGCAACTACCTGGGTTTCTGACCTCACCCCGGATGAAAAACGTTATGTTACTTTCTCACCAACCGTTGCTCACTGGCCAAGAGGAAAATGGATTGTCTCTTGTTCAACCGAACTTACCGATGATATAAACAATGACAATGATAAGGCAACCGATTCGGTTACGGTTCAGGTTCTTGATGTTGGCTGTATTGAGATTATAGCCCCAATTGGAGTTATTGATTCGGGGACAGTTGTGCCACCGAAGGCAAAGGTGAAAAATTTCGGAAACACAACCGTAACATTTGATGCCACTTTCTATATTGGAGGCACAAAGTGGGGTTCAACAAAGACCGTAGAAGACCTTACTCCTGATGAGGAGAGAATAGTTGAGTTTGATGACTGGACCGCTAATGAGTTAGGAAGATTTGCCACAAGATGCACTACCAAATTGACCGGTGATAGATATACAGAGAACGACAGGATGACCGATACATTCATTGTGCGGAGTGCTCCACCTCCACCACCCCTGAGCCCCTGGCAGAAACTTACTGAGGCAGTGCCAACAGCACCAGATAATAAGAATGTAAAGAGCGGTGGGTTAATGATTAACGGTGGTGATCGAATCTATATCGTTAAGGGAAATAATACGAAGAGTTTCTATTCTTATGTTCCAGGCACGACACCGGTTTATCTTGACTCGGTGCGGATTACTGGTAAGAAAGGTGTAAAGAAAGGAACCGGGATGGTCTTTGATGGCACTCAATACCTCTACTTTGTTCCTGGGACCAATACCAACCAGTTCTGGCGTTATGATACCACAAATAAAACCTGGGAAACCTTACCCTCAGTTCCCCTTGGTCCAAAGAATAAGAGACTGAAAGGTGGAACCGGTATTGCTTATGCCAATGGCAGGGTCTATCTCTTA
>CAYRLZ010000087.1:0-27500 GCA_964425275.1 uncultured bacterium
AATAGAGTATCCGGAGTGAGTGCTTCGCAGTGAGCAGGTGGGGTGATAGCCGGCAAGAGGTATCAGGATGGGATGGAGGTAAGATGATAGAGAGAAGAATAAGAGGCATTCAATTTTCCACAAACATTGACAAGATCTCAAAAGAGTTTACCACTTTAAGCGGAAAATATCCCAAAAGCCTTAAGTGGTTGACAGGTAAATAAAAGTGATTATAATGAGAAGACGGACTCTATGGAAGATATTATTAAAGAGATTCAATTAGCCGAAGAGAAGGCGAAAGAGATTATTGAGCAAACAAAAAGAGAATGTGAACACGCCTTCGCCTGCTTAAAAGAAGAAAAAAATAAAATTAAGATAATCGTCCAACAGGAAGCAGAAAAAGAAATAGAAAGGGAGAGAGAGAAACTTTACGATGAATTGACCAAAGAAAAAAGGAGGTTAGAAGAGTTAACCAATCAGGAAAAAGAAAAGATTAGAAATAATATAGAAAAGAATAAAGAAAGTCTGATAAATTTTATTATCAACCGAATAAAAGGGCAATGGCTATCGCCAAAGTAAAAAAGGTCCTTATTGCCTGCCATAATTCCGAAAAGGAGGAGCTCTTAAAGGCATTACAGCACGCCGCTCTCCTCCACATCAGTAAAGTGAGAGAGATGCCCGCCCCACTACTTAACGGTCAACAGTCACCGGTCAACGGACAACGGACAACGGACATAAGTGCATTATCCGCTCAACTAAAAGCGGCGATTGAGTATATAGAGGGTCTCTTTCCAGAAGTGAAAAAGGGGGGCATCATCCGTTCCAAGATAGAGATTGAAAGAGAGAAATTTGAAGTCCCCCAAGAAAACCTTTCGCTTATTATCCAGAAAATAAAGGATTTAAAGACTTACCTTTCAAGAATAGAAGAAGAAGAAAAGGAGTTGGATTCTAAGTTAAATCTCTTAACGCCCTTTGCTTCCCTCACGATTAGACTTGAGGATTTCTATTCCCTAAAAAGATTTGAAACTATTTTCGGTTGTTTCCCCACCCCTACTTCTTTCTTAAAGGCATCCACCGAATTAGGAAAGAAAGACTTCTTCATCCGATTGATTACATCCGAAGGTAAAAAGATGTTCTCGCTAATCATTGGTCCCAAACCAAATATCTCGGAAGTTAAAAATTATCTCGCCGCCTTAAATTTTACGATGTATGATTTAAGTTCTTTCCGCGGCACAGTCTCGGAAAATCTTAGCCAATTAGAAAAAGCCAAAGAAGAGTTATTAAATAAGAAAAGGGAATTAACCGAGGCGATAGCCAAGTTACCGCAGGAACTGCCCTTCCTTAAAATTGGTGCTGATTATTATCAAAATATCCAAGTGCGAAAGGCATTAGACTCCTCTCTTTTTCAAACAACCCAGAGTGTAATAATTGAGGGTTGGGTAAAAGCCAAGGATTTTAATATATTACAAAGGATTGTGAGTGAGTCCTCAACCGGTTTAATACATTTGTTAACCCCACTTCCCGGTGAAGAGCCACCGGTTGCCTTAGAAAACCGAAAACCTTTCCAGCCGTTTGAGTTCGTGGTTAACCTCTACGGAATGCCTTCTTATAAGGAGATTGACCCAACGCCATTCCTGACACCATTTTTCATTCTCTTCTTCGGCATCTGCCTCAGCGATGCGGCTTACGGCATTGTCTTATTCTTACTCTCTATCTTTTTGATGAAAAGGTTTAATCGGATGAAGAATTTTTTCCTGATGCTTTTATTTTGTAGTCTCTTTACCATTTTTACCGGGGCGGCAACTAACAGTTGGGCCGCTAACCTCTTTGACCGACTGGGTGTTCCCGCGCTTATTGCCTTTAAGGACCGATTGGTAATTTTTGACCCATTTAAGAATCCGCTTACCTTCTTTTATCTCTCCTTAGCCTTGGGGTATATCCATCTCAATTATGGTCTTTGCCTTGAGGTCTATGATTCCTTCCGGGTGAAAAATCCCTTGCCCGCCCTCTTCAATGAATTCTCGTGGTTTTGTCTCTTAAATTCCCTTGTCTTCTATTTTCTCTTAGGTAAAACATTTCCCGGTTCAAAACTGTTTTTTATTATTTTGATTTCTCTGGCCACATCTTCACTTATTACCCTTTCCCGTTTTAATCCACTTTATTTATCAAGACACCTTTTTTTCTTTTTAACCCTCTCTTCACTTTTTCTCTTTCTTTCCTTTCGCTTTAAGTTTTTGCCGCCAATCTTTATTTACTCCAAATATATCTTCCTCGCCTTCTTCTTTTCTGCCATCCTCTTCTCGCTATTGGATATCCATAAGCAAAAGAATTTAACAACCCCCAAGATATTCCTCTATTCCCTTGCCTTCTTATCCCTTCTCGCCTACACCTTGCGTCTCTTTCCGGTTTTCCCTGGGATTTTTTTGGGAGTCGTTGCCCTCTTCCTTTCGCCCTTAAATCGCCAACTGGTAAAACGCCTCATCTGGGGTGTTTACAACCTTTACAGTGGGACATCTTTTATTGGGGTTGTCCTCTCTTATATCCGACTAATGGCTCTGGGGATGATGACCGCGGGGATTGGGATGGCGATAAATAGCATCGCCTGGATGACCATCGGTATTCCGGTCTTAGGGATAATCTTAACTTTAATCATTCTCTTAATTGGACACACTTATAATATCGCGGTTAGTATCTTAGGGGCATTGGTTCATACATTACGATTAAATTATGTTGAGTTTTTCCCCAGATTTTTCGTTGGGGGTGGTCAAAGATTTTCGCCCCTTAAATTGGAGACAAGATATGTGGAGATTAAATAGTAAGGAGGGAAAATGGTTGACCCGATTGGATTAACCTTAGGGATATTAGGTTGTGCAGTGGCGGTCTTCCTTTCCGGAATCGGCTCAGCAAGAGGGATAACCTATGTCGCCCAAGTCGCCAGTGGCGTCTTAGCCGAGGCACCAGAAAAATTTGGCAGTCTCTTCCTTTTGGTCGCCCTTCCCGGAACCCAGGGATTCTATGGTTTTCTTGGCGCCTTTTTAGCCCTGACCAAAATGGGTATCTTTGGTAATTTGAGTCCAATCACCCTTTGGCAGGGTGCCCAAATCTTTGGCGCCTGTCTCCCAGTAGCCATCGCCGGTTTAGTGAGCGCCATCCTTCAAGGAAAAGTCTGCGCCAGTGGTGCCCAATTGGTTGCCAAAAGAACCGAGGAGGCGATGAAAGCGGTTGTCTATGGCGCGTTGGTTGAAACTTATGCTGTCTTAGGACTTTTGGCCACAATCTTTTTGCTGATGGGGATTAAATTATAAGAAAAAATATGGAACTAAATAGACTGACCAGTAAGATAATCAGTGAAGCGGAGGCGGAATGCCACAGAATAAAACAGGAACATAACGCACGACTCAAAAAACTAAAAGAAGAGATTGAGCAAGAACGAGAAGCCCAGCACCGGCAAGAACGGGAGAAAATCAAAAGGGAGATGGATAAGATTAGAAGAAGGGAAATTGGCGCCAAAAAGATTGAAGAGCAAAACAAGGTGCTTTCTTACCAGTGGGAGAAAATTAAAGAGGTCTTGGAGGAAGCCAAGCAGAGATTCCAAAAAGACCCAGACTATCTCAATTGTCTGAAAAGCATCATTAAAGAATATGCGGAAGCGTTTGATACGGTAATCCTTTCCCCAGAAGACCTCCCTCGCCTCCAAAAGGAATTCCCAGACCTAAAGATGGAAAATAGCCAAACCTTGACCGCGGGCGTGATAATTAAAAAAGAGAAAGAGGAGATTGACTTCTCTCTGGATGCAACCCTGGGAGTAATCTGGGAAGAGGTTATCCAGGAGTTTAAGAAATACCTTTGATTAACCAGAATTAACGGTTAACGGACATCGGATAAACTCTTTTCATTTAGATAACCCTTTAAGCGGTTATTGAGATAATTTTCGTTATACTCCCAAGCCGCCTCCGCGGCATTCTGAATTGAACCCTGATAGAACCGAAGAAAAAGGAAAGAGAAGATTAAGATGGCATCCATCTTCCTCCCCTCTTTTAATGAGTAATAAATCCCATAGCCACAAAGACTATTAACCAAAAAAGATAATAACCCCGAGCGGTATTTTCCGGAATAAATCTCTCCCAGACCGGGGATAAAAGCTGAAAGAAGAGGCGCAAGTCTTTCACTCTTCGGCAATCTTATATCTTTCACGAAGGCTAACATTCCGGTATCCGCCGAAATTAGACAGATATCCTTTGCCTCTTTTATCCTACGCCCCTTTATTTTGAGGATACTTTTTAGTCGGTTGAGTTCCCGCGCCTTTGATTTCTCTTTGGTGAATAATAAAAAGTCGTCTATCTCTAAGTTTGCCTCCGAAAACCTATCTTCTCTTAGATAGTGCTTAATCAGTGAAATCCTTGCCCGCTCACCAATCTCGTCGTCTCGGGAGGCAAGTTCTTTTAATATCCCTTCTCCCTTTGATTTCTCTTTTTCTCCCTTGAGTTTAATATAAGACAGGGCTAATTTATATCGGGCATAAGGGAGCATAGGTGAGGCAAAGTTATAAAAGGTAAACCGTTGGTAGGTAGTGATTGCTTCTTTGTAATAACCCGAGGCAAAGAGGCTGTCGGCGAAATTTAGTTCTGCCTCATAAGCAAAAATTGATGAGAAAAGGATACCAAAAATGAGAAAAGTATGGAGATTCACCTTTTATTGGACCTAACGGAAAATGGCTTCTTTTACATCAATTTTAATCTCCTCACCAACCAATTTATTTTCCATTTGCTCTCTAAACCTTCTCTTCTCCCTTAGATTATAATCCCGGGCCGCTCTTGCCGCTCCGTAGATATTTCCCAAATGGAAGATAGAGGTTAAGGAGAAAAATGTCCAAAATTTCGCCTTTTCTCTTCGGTAATAAAAACTTATCCCACCAAATGTGCCAACGACCAGAAGTGAATAGAGACCGTCTCCGGCTCTTCCGGAATAGACCTGTCCGGCCCCGGGGAGAAAGAAGGAAAATAGCCCGGAGATAAAAGGATTTCTTCGGCTCGGAGGCTTTAGGTCTTTAATCTTAAAATGAGAGATTGCCTTAGCAAAATCCCCTTCATAAAGGTAGGAAAGACCAAAAAGGAAATCGGCTGTCTTTTTCAGGAGGCTGTCTTTTAGATAGTAAAATTGAGAGCGGGTGCTATCAAATCTCCCCAGAGCCAAAAGAAATCTCCCCCGGTTTAACATCCTTAATCCCTTATCACTAATTTTTTCCACTTCTTCCCTTGCCTTTAAGAAATCGCCCATCTGATAATGGCATTCGGCAATCATAATCCGAGCATAGTCTTTGATTCTTTCATCGGTAGAAAAGAAGACCGCTCGGTGATATTCCATCATTGCTGAGGAATACTCCTTTTCTTTATACAAAAAGTCGGCAAAACTGATGTCATAGGGTTCACCGGTAAAGATTGGTCTTATGGTATCAAATCCTATTTTATAGATTTCTAATCCAGGGAAATTCCCTATCTCCCTGCCGAAAGCCTTTTGCCTCTCAACCGGGTCAAAAATCCTATCCTCTTTTTTTCCGTAATAGAAGTCGTCGGCATAAACCGGGGCAAAAGGGTTACACCTTTCCAAACGGTCAGCGGTCATTATCACCCCAACAAAAAAGCCGTATCTATTTATCGCCTCCTTAGAATAACGGGAGCAGGTCGGAGAGAAAAAACAGACCCGACTCCCTTGTAAAGGAGAGATAAATCGCTTATAGCCATCTAAGAGGAGATTAGAAGTTAAGGTTAATGGATTGTAAAGAGAGAAAAGAAATAAGGCAATCATTGGTGGGAAAAAGAAAGCGGTGTTACAAGAGTAGCGTCCGGTAGATAAAGTAGGGAAAAGGATTTCCCAAACTTTTTATAACAGTAATCAATCGCTTCGCTAATACTCTTCATCGCCTTCATAAATATGGAATTAATGATATTATCTTCTATGGGCACGACCGTTAAGACTTCACAGTAGGATACCAGTTCGGCTAATTTTGCTGACTTGTGGGCCCCGAGGAGAAAATTCTTTTCAATATCGGAAATTACCTCCTTTGGCTTCTTACTCTTTTGTAAAACCCGGATAAATTCATCGTCGCCAATTCCCTTATGGCAGGCGGAGACAAGGATTATCACCCCACCTTCTTTTACCCCCAACTTGGCATTCTCCAGACCCTTTTGCGCCTGATAGAAATCAATATCATAAGGTGGCTGAATAATCGCCAGGACGCAATCGTATCGTTTTTCAATCGGCAGACAGAATACCGCTTTTGCCTCTTGGACACCTTCCTTAAAAGATTTCCGAAGGTCACCAAATTTAATATCTCTCAACTCCTTCTTCTGGTCAACTATTAACTGAATGGAAAGGACCGGGTGCTCAACCATCTGCGCCACCTCTTCCATATCCTGGCTCACCGGGTTAGAGGTTAAATTTAATGTCCGGGCCAAAGGTTTTAGGGAAAGTTTATGATTAGCGGTTATCGTCTCATAGCCGGCAACTCCCGGCAGAAATGTCTTTCTCCCTCCGGTCCAGCCGGCGAAATAATGGGGTTCAATGGAATTTATCGTGATAATCTTAGGAAATCTTATTACCTGCTCATTGAGCTTGACTGGTGTGCCGAAAGAAGTCTTCCCCAAAAATTTTAAGGAGGAGACCTCTTTTGCCTGATGAGCGGTAATTCTATCCTTAAAGGCATCGTAAAACCTCCCGAAGATTTTATAATACTCATCAGTTGTTGGCAAACGATGGGAGCCGAGGGCGACTAAAAAATGGGCTTCCTTTTTGTTAATCTCTTCTTCCAATAGGGATAAGATCTCCGCGGTTGGTGTCGGTCGGGTATAGTCATTAACGATAACCAAGAAGGCCGGGGTATCGGATAAAAATTCCCTCACTTCTTCCTTCAACCTCTCAATCACCCCTCTTAAATCGCTCTTAGTTCGGTGGACTTCTCCGGCCAGGATTTTAACCTCTATTTCCTTTCCCAATTTTATCGTCTCTGATTTATTTCCGTATCGGACAGCGAGTTCCATAATCATATTATCCATAAAATTCTTCCAGTGTCAATCCCCATAGGCTTGCCTTTTTCTAATCTTTCAATTATAATTAATGATGCTAATTATTCTATTTTTACTAAGCAATCCCCTCTCTGACTATGAGCAATTCTTCAAAGAGAACGCCTCACCTTTGTCCTTGATTACCGAAAAGTCTTCCCCGCCTCATCACTTCTTAACAATTCTCGGGGACTATAAATCATTTTCCCTCCCGGCCCATTCCGAAAATAATTTCGGTTTTGGCATTTTGCTTTCCTTCCCGATATACTCTACCCGGCTTGGCTTTGGTTATTCCTATTACCCAAAAACTGAGAGAAGTATTGCCAAAGATTTTCTCCATCTTTCGTTTTCTTACCCATTATTAAAGAAACCAGAATTAAATGTTGGGCTTCGTTATGGCTTAAATTGCCGGGAACTTTTCTTCCTACCCGGAAATCCCTATACAAGTTATAAGATAAACTCCTTTTATTCCTTTGGATTGGTATCAATGATTACTTATCCCATCTGGAAATTTAAGCCCTATTTGAATGCCGGAATCTCTTTAAGTCATCTCAAAGGGGAATTTATTGAAGACCTAAGGGAAAGGAAAACCTCTTACTCTCGGATTTTCGGTATCCCGAAATTAGAATTTGGTCTTCTCTTTTCTCGCCTCTCCCTCAGGATACAGTATGGGAAAAGACCAGGCGTTACCCTTGGGTTTCATTTGGGGAGATGAATAATCAGGTCTTCGCTCATTGGTTTTCCCTCTATTTAGTTTTTATTCTCTTTGCCGGACATTTCTCTTATTCCTTCTTCTCTCCGGGTGAGACTGGTTATAACTTTCTCAAACTCGGGATTGGCGCCCGCCCGGTGGCGATGGGCAATGCCTTCACCGCGGTTGGCGATGATGCCAACTCTCTATTCTGGAATCCTGGGGGTATGGGCATTTCGCAGTCCTGCGATGGCACCCTTATGATTATGAATCTCCTTTCTTCCGTTACCTATGGGGCAGTGGGTATAAAAAGTTCTATTGGGAGGCACTTTGCGACGGGAATTGGTGGCGCCCTCCTTTCGGCAAAAGATACCCGAAGAGATGAATTGGGTAATGAAATTGGGGAATATTACTTCAACAATTATCTTTTGTCATTTGGTTTTGCGGTAAGTCCCGGGCAAAGTTTATCATTCGGCGGGGCATTAAAAGGAGTGGGTAGTCGGATTGATACATTTTCTTCTTATTCCCTAGCGATGGATGCCGGGGTTATTCTTTCCCCAAATCGCCACCTATTTTTAGGAAGTTGCCTGCGTGACCTCGGGACCCCCCAGGAATTTATCCAGGAGCGTGACCCGATGCCGACCTCGCTCCGATTGGGTGCCGCCTATAAAATTCCAATTCTCATTCATCAATTACTTGTCAGCTCGGACCTTATCTTCTATTTAGACTACCAACCAATCTTTGCCGGTGGTGGTGAATTTATTTTGAAGGATGTGCCCAAAAAAGATGAATACTTTGCCATCCGTGCCGGCTATTCAAGTGGCTACCATTTCAGAAGTGAGCAAAGACTTTCCTTTGGTATCGGCTATGGGAAAAAGGTTGCTTACCGCACATATTTAGTAATTGATGCGACCTATTTTGATTATGGTTATCTTGGGTCACAGGAAAGGATTTCCGTCTCCCTAAAATGGGGCGCGGAATGAAGTCTTATCCTATTAACGCTGGCAATCTTTGTTTGACATCCGGTAATTATTGAGTTATAATAAACAAAAGGAGGAGTTATGAAGAAATATTTTAAGATAGTGGTGATTTTCTTTGGGATAGCATTTTTATTTGCCTTTCCCCCGGATACGGTTAAGAAAAAAGGAGTAGAGATGTCATTCGCTTCTCGTGGAAATGAGTTTGGTTTCAATCTCCTCTCAGAAGTTATTAAACAAGATAAAGAGAAAAATATCTTTATATCGCCTTTCAGTATATCCTGCGCCCTAACAATGACCTATAACGGAGCAAAAGGCGAGACAAAAGCGGCGATGGCCAAGGTATTGGGATTGGAAAAATTAAGTCTGGATGAGGTAAATCAAGCAGTGTCCGAATTACAGAAAAAACTGGCGAAGATTGACCCGAGGGTAAAACTTCTTATTGCCAATTCACTCTGGGCAAGAAAGGGGATAAAATTTAAAAATGACTTCTTGAAACGAACCCAAAAATCTTTTCAGGCCGAGATTACCGCCTTAGACTTCAAAAGCCCGAAGGCACGAAAGAGAATTAACCAGTGGGTAGATAAAAAAACCCAGGGAAAAATCAAAGAGATTATCAAAGAGATTCCTCCCTTAGCCGTCCTCTATTTAATCAATGCCCTATATTTCAATGGGAAATGGCAAAAGAAATTTGACCCGACAAAGACAAAAAAAGAAGCCTTCAATGTATTAAATAAGGGGAAAAAGGATGTCTGGATGATGACCCAGTCCGGACGGTTTCTCTACTACCAGGGAGAAGGATTTCAGGCGGTAAATCTGCCTTATGGCGATGGTCGGATAAGTATGTATATCTTTTTGCCCGATGCCAATTCTAATATCTATAAATTTCTTGAAGGGTTAAATACCAAAAATTGGCTTGCTTGGCTTGACGGATTTAATGAGATGGAGGGTGAAATTAAACTACCCAAATTCCAATTAGAATACGAAAATTCACTGGTGGCGCCTCTCTCTTCATTGGGAATGGAGATTGTCTTTGACCCACAAAAGGCCGATTTCACCGGGATGCGGACCGAAGGCGAATTATTCATCAGCGATGTTAAGCATAAGGCGGTTTGTGAGGTAGCGGAAAAGGGAACCGAGGCGGCCGCGGTTACCTCAATTGAGATTTCTCTTACGGCGATTCAAAAACCCGAAGAGCGGTTTACCTTTATTGTTGACCGTCCTTTCTTCTTTGCCATCCGGGATAATTCCACCGAAGCGGTTCTATTTCTTGGAGTAGTAGTAGACCCCAGTTAGAGATTTAATATAAAAACCGACAACTCTCTCTAATCAGAAAATCTTTAATCGCTCCTTTGCCTTTTCCATTTCCTCTCGGGAAGGGAATAAGACGACCTTAGCGCTCTCTCTTGGTCTCTCGGTCATCTTCTTAAAGCCCTCGGCAAATTCATCAAGGGTAAAGAGATGGGTAATCACCGGTCTGATATCTAATCTCTTTCCGGCGAGGAGATTCCGAACCCGATACCAGGTATCAAATATCTTTCGTCCGTTTATGCCGTGAATCTGGCAACCCTTGAAGACAATTCCCCCGGAATAGTCAAAGCCAAAAGGCAGGGGTGATTTTTCCGGAATACCAAAGGCAGTGACCCGACCAGCCCTTCTTACCATCTTAAAACAATCAAGGATTGAGTCCTCACTGCCGGTCATCTCCAAGGCGATATCAACCCCATTACCGTCGGTTAATTCTTTTACCATTTTTAGTCTTTCTTCGGGTGTTGTCTTATTTGTCCAGATTTGGTAGTCAGCACCCATCTTTTTGCCAATTGCCATATTGAAGTCATATTTGCCGAGGTGGATAATTTTTGCTACGCCGCAGGCTCGGGCAACACCAATGGCAAATAGAGAGATTGGTCCGTCACCGGTTATGACCATCGTCTTACCGGCCACATCATTATCTTCACCTAAAACCGCATAGGTAGCATTACCTAAAGGCTCTTGCACAGTGGCAAACTCTGGTGGAATAGATTTGTCATTAATCCAGCAGACCGATTCCGGAATAGCGAAGTATTCGGCGAAGGCGCCGTCGCAGTCAACCCCAAGAATCTTCATATGCTCCCCGACATGGAGTTGACCCAAGAGGGCGGTTAAGTCACTTGGGTCATAGATGTGGGTCTCAGCCGAGACATAGTCGCCAATTTTGATTCGCTTTACCGCTTTGCCGACCTCCACAACTTCACCGGCGACCTCATGACCTAAGGTTTGGGGAAGTCTCTTTTCGCCGATTCTCTTCTCGGCCCAATCGTCCCATTTGTAGATATGGACATCGGTTCCGCAGATGGAGGTAGCCCGGACTTTAACCAAGACCCAGTCGTCAGGGATTTTTGGGACTTCAATATCTACCAACTCTGCTCCAAGTTCGGGCTTTATCTTTCTTACTGCCTTCATAATCCCTCCTTATCTTTCATAAAACGATGACAGTGATGAAACAGATGATTACAGCGATGGTCTTTAGTGAAGGGATTTTTCTTTTAATTGCCGTAATCATCTTTTCCTTTTATTATAAAGAACGATGCCAGCGATATTCTATCTCGGTAATCAATGTTTTGCACTATCGTCGTAATCATTCCCTTAGACCAACTTTTGCTTCGGCGGCGATACCATCAAACGTCTAACTTCACACCTCCGATTACCAAAATTGACCAACAAACCTACATTTAACCCGGACGCTTTCAAATAAGAAATAACCTGAGATTCAAAAATTTTCGGCATCTTACCTTCCACCGCCTTTAGCTCAACGATTACTTTATCTTCAACTAAAAAATCAACTCTAAATTTACCTATTTTTTCTCCATTAAAAGCAACCGCCTATTCTTTCTCCATCTCATACTTTACATCATCCTTCTCAAAAGATACTTTAAGGGCATTCAAATATATCCGTTCAACAAACCCCGGGCCTAAAATGTTATGAATCCTAAAACAAATACCTATTATTTTGTTAGTTATTGGGTCTCTGTCGCTGTAATCGCATCTTTTCATCGCTGTAATCTTTTGCTCAAATATTCTTCTATTATTTTGATGCTACTGCTTGTGCCAATCCTTTCCGCCCCGGCGGAGATCATTTCAAGGCAGGTCTTCAAATCCCGGATGCCACCCGATGCCTTAATTTTCGGATAATCGCCCAAAACCTTTTTTAATAGTTTTATATCCTCAACCTTTGCCCCGGTGGTTAAAATTCCGGTTGAGGTCTTAACGAAATCCGCGCCACAATCTTTCGCTAAAAGGCTTAATTTTACCTTCTCTTCATCGGTCAGATAGCCGGTTTCAATGATGACCTTAAAGATAATTCCTTTTTCTTTTATCTTTATTATCGCTTCCATCTCTTTTCTTAGATAATCGTAATCTCCGGATTTTAGTCTCCCGATATTAATCACCATATCCAGTTCTTCGGCGCCATCCTCTAAGGCCTTCTTTGCGGAAAAGACCTTTGTCTCAATGGTCTCCATCCCAAAAGGGAAACCGACGGGGCAACCGAGTTTCACTTTACTCCCCTCTAAGAGTTTTTTCGCTTCTTTTGTCCAAGAAGGGGCAACGAAGACGGTGGCAAAGTTATATTTAATTGCCTCTTTAATAACCCTTCTTATATCTTTCTCGGTTGCCTCTGGCTTTAAGAGGGTATGGTCAATATATTTTGCGAGATTTTCCATAAGATTCATAACTTTCTGCCCGAAATTAGAGGTAGTTTACTCAAAATGAACCAGTACCTCTTCTCGGCTTTTTCCCCTTTTTTATATTAACAGGAAACAATCCGACTTCCTTCTTTGTCTCTATCTTTCATCTTACCCTCCCTATTACTATAAGATACCCGAGCACATTTCCGCTTTTTTCATTTATTTTTCCTTTCCGCATTCCGAGTTTTTTTGACTGCCCTATCCAGCAAATCAATTATTTCCGAAAGGTAGGACTTTTCTCTTCCTTTATCTAATTCTATCTCTTCCCTCAGTTCTTTCTTCAATTCTTCAATCAATTGGAGAGCAGATTCAAATGATTCTAAGTTAGGTGGTAAATCACGCCTTAAAATGGCGTCAGTTCCTTCTTTTGTATCTCGCAGTTCGTAGCCAAATTTTTCCATCACGATACGGATTTTATCTGCTATATCATATCTCTTATTTTTCCGGGCTTGCTCCCTTGCCTTAATTAACACCTGCTTGTCGGGAAAAGTAATAATCACTTCTCCTGTGGGGCGATAAGTAGTTTCAACTTCTTCTTTTATCATCCATCTATCCTTCTTTTCGGTCCTAAAGCCTAAAATTTCCAGGGCGGAGCGGACCAAAGAATAAAGACGTTCATTCTCTTCCTTAGAAATGTCCTCTCTTTTGAATCGTTCTTCCACTAACTTAAAGACTTCGCCCAATGCCTTTGACGTATTTAGGTCATCAAGCATAGCGGAGAGAAAACCATCTGGTGGATTTCCTAAAGAAAAATTTGGCTTTCCTTTTTCGCAGAGGTAAAAGAATTCCTCTAATCTTAGCCATTGACTTTTTGCCTCCTCTAATCTTTCAATTGTGAACTCATAGGGACTTTTGTAGTGGGCTTTCAGTAAGAATAGTCTTATGACATTCGGGTTATATTTTTCTAAGGCCGCGCGGGCTAAGAAGTAATTTTTAGTTGACTTTGCCATCTTCTCGCCCCGAAAAAGTAAGAGGGCATTATGAAGCCAGTAGTTGACAAATGGCTTACCAGTTGCCCCTTCGGATTGGGCAATCTCATTCTCGTGATGGGGAAAGATTAAATCCTCACCGCCGATATGGATATCAAATGTCTCACCCAGATAATGCATTGACATCGCCGAGCATTCTAAGTGCCAACCGGGACGTCCCGGACCAAAAGGGGCATACCAGTATGGTTCGCCTTCTTTATACCCTTTCCAGAGGACAAAATCTAAGGGGCTTCGCTTCTTCTCACCGATTTCCACCCTTGCCCCGGCGATTAAATCATCTAACTTCTTCTTAGATAGTTTGCCATAGGTAGGAAATTTACTAATATCAAAATAGACATCGCCATCTGAGATATAGGCAAGGCCATTTTTCAATAACCTTTCTATTAGTTGAATCATCTCTTGAATATGTTGGGTTGCTCGGGAATAGATGTCGGTCTCTTTTCTTATGTTCATCTTCTCCGCTACCTCCAAGAATTCGTCAATATAACGTTGGGCAATCACCCGATAATCTCTCCCTTCCTCTCTTGCCTTTTCCAAGACCTTATCATCAATATCGGTAAAATTCTGGACAAAGATGACCTCATGACCGAGGTATTCTAAGAATCGCCGCAAGACATCAGCGAAGACAAAGGTCCGCAGATGCCCCAGATGGGGGGAGTCCTGAACCGTCATCCCGCAGGTATAAATCTTAACCCTTTTATCTTCAATTAAAAGGAGCGGTTCTTTCTTTCCCGAAAGGGTATTAGTCAGTTTTAACATAAGTCTATACTATGGATAAAGAATAAAAAGTCAACATCCTCTTTTCAGGATTTTGCCCACTCATCAGCCACGATTTCCATTATCTTAATTAAAACCTCTTCCTCTGCCCCTTCTTTAATCTTCTTCTCTCGCCAGTCTCTAACCTTCTCTTCGGATACTTCTCCTTGGGCTTTATTCAATAGACCGAAGAACTCCCTGGCCACTTTTTGATAAAACTGCTGACGGAAAAAGTTCACCCCTTTCCTTGCAAAGAGAAACCTATTCACCTCTTTATTAACCCTATCCAATTTCGCCTGCTGGCGCGAATACCTCGCCACTTGTCTTTTCTGTTCTTCGGGTGAGACTGGTCTCTGGCAAATTGCCCGCTTCACCTCCCTCTTCCAGACCGCACGGGTGATTTGCATCACTTTAAGAATTAGCGGGGTTTTTAATCCCTTCGCCTCATACCTTTCTTTCATCTCCCTAAGTTGCTTCTCCTTGCCCTCTTCCTCTTGGGTCTTCTCTAAATAAGAGAAATACTCCTGGGCAAAGGTGAGGCAATCGGCAAGACTTTCTTCGGCCTTTATGGTAATCAGTTCCTTTCTAATCTTCTCTTTGGCATATTCCGGAAAACTGATGACCGGTGGTTTGAAATAACTTATCCCCAGGGCATACTTTCGGATTTTTTTCTTGGTCTTTACCGGCAGTTCCTCTCTTTCCATCCAGGGTTTAATCTCTCCCTTAAACTCCTCGGCCTCCAATTCCGAAAAGAACTTACTATAAGAAAAACCAACCGCCCGGAGATAGCGGAGGACAAAGAATAGGGGTGGGTCTTTGAATCTACCACTCTCTAATGCCGATATTGTCGGTTGAGACATCTGACACCGCTGGGCAACTTCTCTTTGGGAGAGACTGGCTCCTTTCCGATACCGCCTCAGGATTTCGCCAACTAACTTGCTGTCCATAAGCCAATTATACCCCAGATTTAGCCAAAGTCAATTGGAAAAATATTACTGACAGTAATATTTTTTAGACCCCGGTTTTTCATCTAAGTCTTTGATTTGACAATACTTATAGCATTTTCCGGGCAAGATAGGGGGTGGTAGAGGGGGTGCTATTGGGGATGCTATTAAAAGCCCTATTCTCTTTCCTATTCTCGGTTCTAATCCCTATCCTATTTAGGATGCTATTCTCTTGCCTATTGGGTATCCTATCTTCTATCCTACTGAGGGTTCTATTCTCCTTCCTATTCCGGATGCTATTCTCTGTCCTATTGGTAGTGCTATTCGGGGTGCTATTCTAAATCCTATTCTCTCTCCTATTCGGAATCCTATTTTGGGTGCTATTGAGTCGGTTCTGTTTACAGACATCGTGAACACCCCAAAAGTCAGAAGTAGAGATTTTATCCAAAAATACCGGAGGGAATAAAGAAATATAGGCATTATTGTTTTAAGATAACCCTCTAATGTCTTCCCATTAGTTCCTTACCAAAATGTGGCCTTATAATACCTAATCCAACCATAAGGTAGAAGAAATTGGCTCTTTAAGTCTTTTATCTTCTCCCGATGAGGAATATAAAAGTATTTGTCATCCGTCCGATGACTCCTCTCCACATAGCCACTTTCTTCCCTTCTCTCTCCTCGTAATCTCCGCATTCAGAGAAGAAAGCAAATGAGTTAGCCACTTTAATTTCCGCTCACTCCTCCCACCAAATTCCTCTCCCCAATCACTCTGAAAGATAATCGATGATCTTGGTCTTTATCCCAGACGAGAGCGAATATCCAGTGTGGAAAACTGGTAGAAAGGCAACCCTTTCTTTTTTAGGTTCAAGAAGTGATAATAGACCTCCTTTGGTAAAGTATCACAATCAATTACATCTTTTCTGTCAAGATGACACATTTCAAATGGCTGGTAATCCAAGGGGTTGTAATAGCGTCTACCGGTTTTCGGACGTTTTAAGGGGAGAGGGTTTGGGGCGACAGGATTTATCATTAAGTCCCTCAATTCCTTCTTCTATAAAGCGATTTACTACCTTCCGGACGGTATTAGGAGATACTTCCAAGAGTTTGGCGGTTTTTGAGATATTTTTGCCCGTTTGGAAATAGGTCTCAAGGTTTCTTCCTCGGGCTAAAATTGGCTCTTTTCTCACTAAAACTCGGTATTCAACGAGCCTCATAAACTCCTCCTTCTTAGAGACAATTTTAACCACAAATTAACCCTGATTCTACTTAAAGAAGTGGCTTTTTAAAGTTTTTGGGAAGTCCGTCTGCTTTAAAAGCATCTAGTAATAGCTTGCAGTTGACTTATCGGGGCATTAGTGTATAATATTATATGGCAGTTAAAACGCACATTATAAAAATTCCGGTCTGGGTTTTTAAGACCGCCGAATCAAAGGAAGATATTGAAGAATGGCTTCTAAGCCGGAACAAAAAATTTATCCGCCAGATGCGTAAGGCCCGAAAAGAAGACCTCTCTGGTAAATGGGTAACCCTCAAAGAACTACGAAAGGAATTGGGTATCAAGTAGTAATTACCCATTCGGTTCATAAGTAGATTCTAAAACTTGATTTGGCGATAGCACGAAAGGTCTAATGTAAAATTAGAATGGCTTGGTGAGAATGCTCACGTCCTTGTTCACCATCAATTAACATCTTTGCCTGATGACCTTAAAGGGTTGTGCCGGTTACATTCGGGAGACTGGCGGATTCTTTATTGGGTTTATCACGACCGAAAACAGATTGTTGTCTACGGAGTTACCCATCGCTCCGAAGCATACAAGAGATTAAGGCGGCGAGGGCGCCGATTTGCTTGAATAGGTCAAGGGCTTAGTTAAAATAATTGAGGGCTTTCTCCTTTTTGCCTCTTTGCGCCGTTGTCCGTTTACCGGGTGCCGGTTACCGGATGCCGGTCAACGGGTGCCGGACACCGCTCGCAATAAATCCCACAGACCCCAAATTTCATCCTTTAAGGTTAAGGGAAAAGTTTAAGATGTCAACTCTCTAAGGCAAACTTGTCGGTTTGGGGATTATTATTTCTGGCTGCGGATTTAATTCTTACCGGTTCCGCGATGTATTTTAGGGTTTCTTTAGTCTTCATTAAGATTTCACCGTGCTTGGGCAAAATCTTTCTAATGGCGCAGCCGTTGATAAAAAATATAGTATAAAAAAACGAGAAGGAGAGCGAGGATAAGGGCGATTCCACCTAAATAGGCGATAATCATCTCCGTAATTTATTATTTACCTGACTTCTTAAAAAATCAATTTCGGCAATTCAAAGGTTTTATTTATGAGATGGTTTATAGGCATATTTGAGGTCGTAATTAAACCAATCACAATAAGAGATATGGGGTCTGCCTGAGCCATCAAGGGCAATTGAGGTATACCCGCCGACTTTTCCTTGGGCATCAACGGTCTGGATAATCCAGTCACCAGGTCCAGCAGAGATTGTAATCTGATGTCCGCTTGACCAGTTGGAAGTAGCGCCTTGCTTATCCTTTGCCTGCGCCTTGATAGTATAAGTTCCAGGGGATGCCCAGGATTTTGACATTGTTACCGAAGTTCCGCTTCGGACAAAACTACTCCAACTTGACTGTGTCCCATCTCCCCAATCAAACCGGATTGCGACACTATCGCCATCCGGGTCAGTTGCCGAAGATGAGAAGTTATAAGGGGTATTAACATTTCCGCTTGAAGGACCAGAAGGGATGGAAGGGATATTCGGTGGGTTGTTAGGTGGGGTGGTTGAATGGAGCAACTCCTTCCTCAAATCCAGAAATGTGTGGTAATAGGCCGCCAGTTCCCAAGAGAGTATCTTGACCTCAAATGCCAAGCCGGCTCCTAAACCAATCCCTAATCTAAAATCAAAGGGTGGATAACTCAATTGGTTATATTGATAGGACTTAAGGAAGAGAGAAGGACCGGCAATACCGTAAATTTTACAAGTAATGTCGCCTTTGAGTGAACCTTCGGCTCTGGCTGATATTGAGGCGGAAGGACTCGTGGTGAAATTACCATTGCCACTTAAATTCCACTCATTCACCGGAGTCCACGAACCTTCTTTGTATCTTGCCCCGATTTCGCTACCGGAAACAAAGTTGACATTGTCCCTAATATCACAGCCAACGGCAAGTGTTATACCAACATCTAATCCGGCGGAAATATCCAGTTTAAATATCAGGAGAATTGGAACAGGAGGGGTAGTAGGAGCCCAGATAACATACTTTCCAAGGGGAACTGATATTAAATGTTTGGCTATCTCTTTGGTTATTGACATCTCAAAACCAACCTGGCAGTTTTTAAAATCTACCTTACTGGTATCCCGAAGCGTCAGGTGGAACTCTTTTAGATCGGACCGATCAATCTTTATCCCAATATCGGGCTCTATCCTTTTAGTCAGGATAATTGTATCGCAGGTAAGGAAAGCAGCTAAATTACCGGCTTCGTCTCTGATTTCCACTCGGACATTAACCAAAGGGATTCTAAACTCCAATAATTCCGGATGAGGCTCAACCAACATCTTTTTAACCTGGATACTCATTTGATATCTTTTGCCTTTTTCATCAACGAAGGTTGTATCTTGCCTGATTTTCTCAAACTGCTTTTCTTCGGGCATCAAGGCAAAGGTCGTTTCCACCTCGCATTTCTTTATCGCCTCAGTAAGGCAGGCCTGCTCAGTAAAAACAATGAGGGTATCACCCGAGATATTTGTTGAGACTACCTTCTTTAAATATCCTTCGCCGGTTTGTCCGACGAGAATATCACCTGGTTTATAAGTCGGTTTTGGGGCATCAGGGGTGTAGATAAATTTTAAGGTGTCAGCCGTGATAACGACTTCCTTTAAGGAGGTGTCGGTTTCCGGGAGTTTTGTCCTTTCGCCGATGATATTCTTCTCCGCCTCTTTTTTCCGGCAGGTAAGGAAAAGGGCGGAGGTTAAAAAGATGGCAAGAACCCCGATTATTAAACGAAGTTTTCTCATATCGCCCTCCGGCAAAGTTTTTTCATACTTCCCTCTTTAATAATACAACCATATAAGTATAGCAAAAAATGATGAATCGGTCAATAGGAAGTTTTTTTGCAAGCGTTAACAGAAATATCCCTGTAGTTCTAGAAACAATAATGCCTATATTTCTTTATTCCCTCCGGTATTTTTAGATAAAATCTCTACTTCTGACTTTTGGGGTGTTCACGATGTCTGTAAACAGCACAATCTCTTTATATCCGTCTCGCTTATTCGGTGAGAACCGTCTTGATGGTCATTGATTTCTCTGGTGTCTTTATTCGATAGAGGTAGATTCCTTTGCTCATCTTTCTCCCGTAATTATCCTTACCATCCCAGTAAAGCGAGTATTCGCCAGCGGCCAATTTCCTCCGTAGGAGTTCGCGCACTACCTTTCCGGCCACATCATAGATTTTTATCTCACAGTCGCCTCCTTTTGACAAGGTGAAGGAGATAATATTCTTATTATGAAAGGGATTGGGATATACTCTGAGCGGCAAGCGTTTGGCGATAAGTGGTAGGCGCTCTTCTATTCCAACCCAAGGTTCGGTGGCGAACTTTATCGCCCGACCCGGAACAATCGTTGTAGCGGTCTTGTGATAATTATTATTGTAGAGGAGATTTATCCCCCGATTGTTGAGGTGATTTTCAATTCCCACGGTCACGCTTGTGTAGTTATTAGCCGAGTAATACTGGAACAGAATGATATTGTCACCGGTTGGCGTTGGGATGGTGGTATCATAGACGATAATCTGAAACTTATCCCACTGGGTATTCGGGCTATAGTAATGGACCGAATCCCATTCTAAGATGAAACGATGAGAATCCGGTTCATATAAATACCAAATCTTATTACCGTATCTTGGGTCTAAGTCATCCCAGCAAGGACAAATCATGGCACTCGGATTGCCACTTGACGGGTCAGGTAAGGTTCGGTTAGTATAAACGGTTGAGGTCGTTCGGATTGGTGAAATCCAACCATTAGAACAGACCGAGAGGGAATCGGTATATCTCTGACCATAGAACTTAAAAGTAAATGGTAAAGGAATTCTTATCGTCTGGTCATTATTCACTATCGGTAATTGAGTCCCCCGACCCCGCAGTTCAATCCAGTTATAGACCGGTCTTGCTGGATAGGTGCTGTCAACATCTTCAAATGCCACATAATAGGATGAAACTGGGTCGTCCGGGGTTGGGTCAGTATTCTGCAACTGACCGATGGTGAGTGTGAAGCGAAACCCTACGCTATATCCACCATCGGCTGTAAGATATAGACTGCAGGGGATTGGTGTCTCTGGTGGGATGGAAGGAAGGGCATAGACGGTAAACCTATCGCCTTCATTACCCCTTACCGAATCAACCGGAATAAATCCATAATCACCGGATGGGTCTAATATGAAAAATCGGGAATCAAGGGAGTAGAGTGTGCCGCGCACATTATAGCCGTGCCCCAGACCGTTATTCTTCACCTCCACCACCAGATTGGCCGCCTCTCCTGGGTCAACCCTCTGGTTATTATTACCGGTTGAATCAATCACCCGCAGGCTGTGATAAACCAGAGAAGGTGTCCCAACCAATAATGAAAATTGGGAATTCCAGACCGAATCGTTAGCATCTCTCATCTCCAGGGTGAAATTAAGCGCGTAGCGATTTGGGCAAGAAGGAGAGACATAAAATTTGTAGCCATTGGCACCGGTGAAAGCCGAATCGTTTGCCGGGATATTGCCAAAGGTCTTCAAAGAATCGGTGATGGTAATCAAGGGGTCGGTTGTCTTTATCTTTCCCCGGCAATTATTTGCCGCGGCACCACCCAGATTTCTTACCCAGGTTGGAAGATTTATCCGCTCTCCCGGATTTATTATACCATCGCCATTGCCGCCCGGTGGGGCATCATCTATTATAGACTTCTGATATACTAGATAGGGTCGGTTGCTGGTTGCCGCCATAGCCCTCCCCTCAAAGGGCAAAATTTCGTGTCCGGTGACCGTAACCAAAAATTCACCCGGGGTTTGCGCGTTGATATTTAAGTCAACCAAACCCTGGTCATTGGTGTAGCCGAAGGTATAGAATTCTCCCCCTTTCCAGGCGCAGACCAAGGCATCTTTGTAAGGATTCCCTTCCTTTCTCACCTGCACCCGAAAGGTATAAGGACCAACCGGGACAACTGGTTGGTATTGAACCGAAGGAGGTGCCGGTATTCCGGTCCAGATTTCTAATGCCGGGTCACCAAGCCAAAAATACATCTTCACATTTGCCTGACCACTTGAGCCGTGTTTTAATGCCATATGGGCATCACCGAAGAGTAAAAGCCAGCCTAAATCCCACATCGGTGCCTTATAAGTTCTGGCTGGTGTCGGTATGGAGATGGTATCACCCAGACAGCGATAGAGCATAGAATCAAGACCGTGATTGGGAATGGTATAAGATGGGTCAGATGCCCCAAGCGAAGCAACCGCGCCACCGGGATATTTCTTTAACCAGGCCTCACCCAGGCAATCAGCGGTATAATCAATCTTATGGCAGTAACAAGCGATATTAAAAACGACCGGTGTCTTATCACCATTAGTGAGGGCATAGACATCGCTATTTGACCAACTGCCGGTCGCTCCCCAACTCGCCCATATCTGCTTGTCACCGTGTCCCCGATAATTGACCACATTTCTTCCCTCGTTAATCGCGGCGGCCACTGCGGGATTTCCCAGAAACTGCCCCATTACTGTATCCATCACAAAACGGTAATAGGGATAGGTATGAAAATAGATTCCCCTTTTACAGCCCGAGTATTTTCCGGGATATTGCTCTTTATGGGCAACTAAGACCGATTTCGTCAGCCACTCATCAAGAGGCGGGTTTTTCTCATATTTTAAGGTCTTCTTTATCATATTTTCCAGGTCAGTGACACTGTCAACCGAAAATCGGCCAATACCAACTTCACCATAAAAGTCATTGCCCAGTAAGTCACAGTACCAGAAATCCGAAGGGAAATTGGTTGAGTAAGCATAGGAAGGGGGAAGTCGGTTAACATCGCCCACTAAGAGAACCCATCTCAGAACTGGCGGTGAGTTCCGATTATATTCCGCAGAGATTGAATCCTTTATCTCCTGGGCGGTAAAGGAAGATTTGGCTATCACCCGAGTTTCAATACCCCTTTTCTTGTGCCAGAAGAGTAGACTATCAAGACCAGAGACAAAGTCCGTATGAGTAATCACTAAATATCTAATCCCTGGTGAATCAAGATATCGGCAATCCCAGGGATAATAGTCATAATTTAAGAGGGTTCGTTTATAAATCCCGGCGAGCCAGGGTTCTACGGTCTTGGTTTTGAAAGAATTGGTCCAGGTGATTTTTATCTTTAAGTAGTCAAAGAAGAGAAGCCTTCTCTCCTTTGGATTATAAGTAAAGGGGACAATATCAAGATTAACTAAATTTACCTCCCGCCACCAGGCCCGATGAGCAACTAAGGCATTATTTTCTGGATAAGAGATGGCCTTATTATAGAAATCTCTATCTATTACGAAATCAGCCAGGGTTTTTGCATCGGTCGTTGGTGGTTGGTAGGGATAGAGAAGGATATTTTCATAGGTTCGGAAATGCCTCTCTAAGATTTCCACTTTCACTTCCGCATTATCCGGTATCCCAAGGGAACGGGCAATTTTTGGTAGTTGCGGTCTGCCAATCTCCTGAGTTGTCCCTTCTTCTCCCGGAAGCGAAAGCAAAGTATAGGTCTCATCTTCAACCTTTACCTCTTCTACGGTAAAATCCTTTGCCCTTACCTCCAAAACCAAACCCTGGGGTAAAGGGTTTAAGGTAATCTCCGAAAAAGAAAAGGCAGCGGAGATAAGTCCACCCAAGGCGACTAAAAAGATAAGATATCTCATATTACCTCCTTACACACCTCAGCCTTAATTTTTGAGAAGCCCTTACATAAGACTCTCCTTTTATCATCATTATTTGGTTTTATTATATCCAATAAATCTCTTTTTGTCAATACCCATTTGGAAACTGGAAGGGGAAACTTAAAATTCCAATTTACGGCTCCGCTACTTTTTGGTAAGCAGATAGCGGTAGGCACCAAGCGCGGCCTTTGCCCCTTCACCGCAGGCAATGATTATCTGCTTCCCTGCCACATTTGTCACATCACCACAAGCAAATATACCTTCTTGTGAGGTCTCGCAGTTACTGGTCACAATAATCTCTCCCAACTCATTTGTTTTGACTAATCCCTTTAAGAAATCGCTATTCGGTATAAGCCCGACCTCAACAAATACCCCTTGCAGAGGAATTTTCCTCTCTTCTTCGGTCGCTACATTCTTTATCACAATCCCCTCTACCTTTGACCTTCCCTCAATCGCCTTTGGTATAAAACCAATTAACTTTTCTATCTTTTCGGTCTTATCCAATTTTTCCAAAAGGACCGGGTCAGCCCGCAGCTGACTCCTGACGATTAGATAAACCTTATTTGCCACTTTACTTAAATCCAATGCTGCGCTGACTGCTGAATTGCCGCCACCGATAACCGCGGTATCTTTATTAACAAAAAGCGGGGCATCACAAGTCACACAATAGGAAACCCCTCTTCCGGTTAGTTCTCTTTCTCCTGGCACATCTAAACTCCTTGGTCTTTTCCCGGTTGCGACAATCACTGCCTTTCCTTTATACCTTCCCTGAAACTTCGTTTCAACAAAAAAGAGACCTCCTTCCCACTTCAATGATATTACCTCATCCGGCACGCGCAGGGAAATCGGAAGGGAACGAAGATGTTCGGTAAATTTCTCCGCCAGTTCCCGGCCGCTTATATATTGATAACCGATGAAGTTGCCGATTTCGGAGGTGAGGAGAACCTGCCCACCCAAATCAAGTGAGATAAGAAGTGTCCTGAGGTTCTTTCTTACTGCATAGATACCAGCGCTTATTCCGGCTGGACCACCACCAATAATCAAAAGGTCGTAAATCTGACTTTTATCCTCTCGGTTCATCGCTAAGAAGGATTATTAATTACGGTGAGATTTTTCTTTATATCTCTTAACTAATACACGTCCCCTGCGGGCAACCGCCGGAAAATTCTTCGTCAACGGTCATAAACTCATCTCGTGGTTTAATGTATAAGACCTGCTCTTCTTTTGAGCCATAACGATAAACAGTAATCCCTTTACAGCCTAACTGCCAGGCAAGGAGATAGGTCTGGCGCACGCTCTCGGGTGATGCCTCATAAGGTAGGTTTATTGTCTTGGAGACACCATTGTCAATATACTTTTGAAATGCTGCCTGCATTTTGATGTGCCATTCCGGGGTAATATCTAAGGCGGTAACGAATAGCCGTTTTATATCTTCGGGTAGTGACGGCTGGTTTTTCACTCCGCCTTTTTCCGCTATTTCTCTAATTAGGTCCGGGGAATATAGACCGCGCCGACGCATAACCTCTTCAAAATATTCGTTTGTCTCTAAGAGCCGATGCCCACCCATCGCAAGCCGAATATATGAGAGGGCAAAGAGCGGTTCAATTCCCGAAGAGACGCCAGCGATAATGCTTATTGTGCCCGTAGGGGCAATGGTCGTTACCGTTGCATTTCTGATTGGTTCTCCATCTTTATAAATACTTTTTGAGAAGTTTGGAAAAGCACCCCGGCGCCTTGCCAGCTCGTAAGAGGCCTTTCTTGCCTCTTCGGTTAAAAACTTAGCAACTTTTTCAGCAAAGTCTAAGCCTTCCTCGGAATCATAGGGAATGCCTAATCTTATAAGGCAGTCGGCAAATCCCATTATCCCTAAACCAATCTTGCGGTTCGCCTTTGTTATCCTTTCAATCTCGGGCAGGGGGTATTTATTTATATCTATCACATTGTCAAGAAAATGGACCGCTTTGTGTATTGTTTTTCTAAATTTTTCCCAGTCAAATTTATCATCCCTTATCATCTTTAAGAGGTTTATTGAGCCGAGATTGCAAGATTCATAGGGGAGAAGCGGCTGTTCGCCGCAAGGATTGGTTGATTCAATCCTTCCTAATTCAGGTGTTGGGTTCGCCCGATTGATGGCATCTATAAAGATAAGCCCCGGGTCGCCATTAGCCCAGGCATTATACACTATTAAATCAAATACCTCCCTCGCTTTTATTCTCCTGACCACGCTCCGATTCCTTGGGTTTATAAGTTCATATTCTTCATCGCTTTCTACCTTTCTCATAAATTCATCGGAAACCGCAACCGAGATATTGAAGTTATTAAGCAGTCCTTTCTTTCCCTTGATGGTGATAAACTCCAAGATATCGGGATGACTAACATCCAAGATGCCCATATTGGCGCCGCGTCGCCGACCGCCTTGCTTCACCACCTCGGTCGCCATATCATATATCTTCATAAAGGAGAGCGGACCCGAGGCAATCCCTTTCGTTGATTTGACGATGTCACCTTCTGGTCTAATTTTAGAGAAAGAGAATCCAGTCCCGCCACCCGATTGATGGATGAGAGCGGTATATTTTAGGGTGTCAAATATCCCAGGAATAGAATCCGGAACCGGCAAAACAAAGCAAGCGGATAATTGCCCGACCGGGGTATTGGCATTCATTAAGGTTGGTGAATTGGGAAGGAATTCCATATTGACCATCATCTCATAAAACTCCCGGAAGGAAACGGTCCAGTCTTCATTATAAAAAATGTCAGCACGGCTGATTGCTTGGGCGACCCGTTTGAACATATCCTTAGGGGTCTCGGCAATCTGTCCGGTCTCATCCCTCAATAGATACCTTTTCCTTAAAACCGTAACCGCATTTAGATTTAACTTTAAGTCATCTTTAACCCCTAAGAGATATTTCGCCTCCCGTAATTCCTGGCGGGCCTTGCGATATAAGATATAAGCCTTAGCAGTATCGGAGAAGCCTTCCTTGATTAAAACCTTCTCAACGATATCTTGAATATCCTCCACCCCGGGAATTTTCTCCTTAAATAATGATTTTAAGTTCTCTTCGACTTGAAGGGCAAGCCTATTGGCCATCTTTTGGTTATCCACCCCAGTAGCAAATAATGCCTTATGGATGGCCAGTTCAATCTTGGTCCGGTCATAATCAACAATCCGCCCATCGCGCTTTTTAACTTTAGTAATTGCCATAAAAGATGATAATCAAAAAAATCCATTTCGTCAAGGGAGCGGTATTTTATCCAACTTAAAAAATCGCAAATTTCTCTGCTCTATCCCTCAAATAAGGGAGAGGGCTTAAAGAGTATTATTTTTAATCCCAAAGGCCACAAATTCCTCTTCTTTCTTCTTCCCTTAGATAAGATAACCCCATTAAAAAATCTCCCGCGGAATGGATAAGTAAGAGAAAGGATCTATATAAGTTATTAAATTTCAATAATTTAATAAGAAATGGATTATTGGCTTTTTAGCCGAAGGATTATCCTTTCAATCCTCTGGCCAATTCCGGAATTATCTTTTATCATTTTTTCTATCTTCTCACAGGCATGAATAACGGTTGTATGGTCTTTACCACCAAAAATTGAGCCAATTTCTTTTAATGGGAGGCATAAAAGCCGCCGCATTAGATACATTGCCACCTGCCTTGCCAAAGCTATCCTTTTTGTCCTCACCGGCGAAAATAACTCCTTTTTGGAGACAGAAAATTCACTCAGGACCTCTTGAATTATCTCCTCTCCCCTATATTCCTCCTTTGGTGGCAAGAGGTCTTTTAATATCTCCTCAACTGATTTTAATGTTAGGCTGTTGCCAAATATTGAACGGTGAGCAATGAGGCGGATGAGGGCGGATTCTAAATCCCGAATATTTGTTTTTATCCTTTCCGCAAGAAAGTTATATATCTCCTGAGAGAAGGAACAATCTTCTTGTTCGGCCTTCTTCTTTAATATGGCAATCCTCGTCTCTAGGTCCGGTGGTCCAATATCGCAGACCAAGCCAGAGCCCAGACGAGAACTTAACCTCTCTTCTAAGGTCGGTATCTCTTTGGGTGGACGGTCTGAGGTGAAGACTATCTGTCTCCCGGCGCTGTGGAGGTAATTGAAGGTATGAAAGATTTCCTCCTGTAGGCTTTCTTTGCCAATTAGATAATGAATATCATCCAAGAGTAATAAGTCTATTTGCCGGTATTTGTTCTTAAAAGCTATCGTATTCCCATCCTTTATTGCTTGGATAAATTCAATGAAGAAGTTTTCACAGGATGTGAGATATAGGGTAGTATTCGTATTTTTACTCTTTCGGTAGTTACCAATGGCGTGCAAGAGATGGGTCTTACCTAAACCGACCCCTCCATAAATAAACAGGGGGTTAAAAGAGCCTGGCTCTTCGGCTACTCTTTTTGCGCAAGCCTGGGCAAAGCGGTTAGATTCGCCAACCACAAAGTTTTCA
>CAYRLZ010000088.1:0-12318 GCA_964425275.1 uncultured bacterium
GACCGGGTCTTTTTCATAGCGGATCTTCTCATAATATGTTTCAGTAATAGCCATAGATTACTCCTTTTTGGGAGATTATAGGATTTTAAGAATCTTTTCAAGTCCCGGATCCAAAAGATCTCTCTAGGGTAGATACCATGTCTAGAAACAGTACGTTTTTTTCACCTTGACAACTGGATATTTATTGCTAAAATAAAGAGGTGAAGGTTTTATTCTATCTTTGGTTATTCTCTCTCCTCAATGCCCAGTCTTTTCTGATTGAGGTGCAATTAAATCCCCAGGATTTGATAAGGTATAAAGAGAAAGGGATAGATTTTATTCTGGATTTTGATGATTTGGTTCTGGTGAAAGGTAATAAAGCAACAATTTCTCTGATTGAATCCGAAAAGATAAGTTATAAAATCCTGGATACAATTACTGAGGGCGATAATTACTATCTATTCTGGAAACCGAATACGGTAAACTGGGGCAAGATAATTACTGAACGGGAGGGTTATTTTGTCGTCAAGGCAAAAGAGCAAGATTTCTCGTCTCTTTTGATTAAGGGGCAAAGACCTCCGGAGGGGGTTTATAAAATCCCTTTGACCCCAATTTCTCTTAATTTCCCAACGAAGTCCTTTATCCCTAAATATGATTCGTTAATTCAGGAGATGGTGAATAAGGTATCCTCAGAGACAATCATTGGATTTGTGCGCCGCCTGCAGGCCTTCCGCACCCGTTATTCTACTACGGATTCGGCTCGGGCCTGTGCTAATTTCATTAAAGATAAATTTCTCTCTTATGGCTTGGATTCGGTCTATTTTCATACCCATCGGGCTAATTATGCCCCAAATGTGATTGGCATAAAAAGGGGTATTTTACCGGATAGTATCTATGTGGTCATCTGTGGCCATTTTGACTGCACCTCGGAGTCGCCTGCCACTTATGCCCCGGGTGCCGATGATAATGGCAGTGGAACCGCCGCTCTCTTAGAGGCAGCCAGAATCTTAAAGGATTATAATTTTGACCATTCATTGAGATTTATCGCCTTCTCCGGTGAAGAACAAGGGCTTTTGGGTAGTTATTCCTATTGCTCTCTGGCCAGATATGTCAACCAGGATAGTATAATCGGGGCAATAAATGTTGATATGATTGCCTATACTTTAACTAATCGGGATTCCTCTTCAATCATCGGTAAACCGTCAAATCCCAATTGTGCTCCCTTAGTTGACTATTTTATCACCTGTGCTAATACCTATACGGAATTGAAATGTCAGCGGCAGGTTATCAATCGCCCCCGCTCGGACCACGCATCTTTCAATCAGTTTGGTTATTTGGCAATTCATATCCGGGAGAACTTAAATCTTAATAATCCCTATTATCATACAACCGGTGATACGATTGGTGGTGGTTTCAATGACTTAGATTTCGTTACTAAGGTAATTAAGGCCTGTGTCGCCACACTTGCTTCCTTAGCCAAACCACTTCCGGTGAGTGTGCCAGAGGCTAAGAAGAAATTTTACTTAGCCAAAGATGAAAAGGATTGGCTGGTTTACAATATCTTTGGGCAGTTGATTAGCGAAGGTACCTCAAACCGATTAAACCGGAAAGGTAAAATCTCCTCTGGCATCTATTTTTTAATCAGTAGAGATAAAAGGGAGCGAAAAAAGATTGTGGCGATAAGATGATTGAGGAAGAGATTATAAGCCAAAATGAAAAGAAGATACTCTTAATTGTTCTGGATGGCCTCGGTGGCTTACCCGTAGAAGGCAAGACCGAGTTAGAGGTGGCAAATACACCAAATCTTGATGCCCTGGCTAAAAATAGTTCCTTAGGATTAACCTGGCCGATTGATTATGGCATCTCACCGGGCTCGGGTCCAGCTCATCTGGCACTTTTTGGCTACGACCCAATGCAATTCCGGATTGGCCGAGGTGTGATGGAGGCCCTGGGTGTTGGATTAGAGATAACCAATGACGATTTGTGTATCCGGGCAAATTTTGCCACCAAGAAAGGAAATATAATCACTGACCCCCGGGCCGGAAGATTAAAAGGATACGAAGTCTCACCGGATGAAAAAAATAGACAACTCACCCAGAGATTACAGGAGGCACTCAAGGAGATAAAAGGGGTAGAAATTATAATTAGACCAGGAAAGGAACACCGCTTCGTAATCGTTTTGCGGCAAAAAGGACTTTCCATTGACTTGGAGGAGACCGACCCCGGTCGCAATGATAAAAAAGAACTCCTAATTAAAGAGCCAAAACCGAAGAGTAAAGAGGCGGAATTTACTGCCGAGGTCTTGAAGATTTTGATTGAAAAAGCCGAGGAGATATTAAATACTGAACCAAAGGCAAACTATATCCTACTGCGTGGTTATTCAAAAAAGCCCAATCTTCCCTCAATGCAAGAAAGGTATAAATTGAACCCGGCCGGCATTGCCGCTTATCCAATGTATAAGGGGATTGCCTCACTTTTAGGTATGAAGGTCCTGGAGACCAAGCCAACCTGGGAGGGAGAGATTGACTGTCTGGAGGAAAACAAAGATAAATTTGATTTCTTCTACCTCCATTTCAAAGAGATGGATATGAAGGGTGAAGATGGTGATTTCTGGGGTAAGGTAAAGTTAATTGAAAAATTTGATGGTCTCATCCCCCGAATCTTAAAGATGGGATTTGATACGATTGCCATAACCTCGGACCACTCAACCCCGGCTTTATTAAAATCCCATTCCTGGCACCCCAACCCCTTTCTCTTATTTTCGCCTTATGGTCGGACATACGGAATAATTGAGTTTAATGAAAAGGCTTGTGCTCAGGGAAACTTGGGAATCTTCCCGGCGCTAAAGGTTATGCAACTCCTTTTAGCCCACTCATTAAAATTGAAGAAATTTGGGGCATAGTTTTCAAAAATATTGTAAAATTTTTCGTTCAAGGAAATATGAATAAAGGAGGGAATTATGCCGACCTTTATCCTTTTAACTAAACTTACCCCAGAATTAATGCAGAAGGTTAAGGAGCGGAAGGCGATTGGTCGGGAATGGCTAAATAAGGTAAAGAAAACCTGCCCCGATGTTAAGTTTATTGCCCATTACGCCCTATTAGGTCCTTATGACTTCTTAGATATCTATGAGGCAGTAAACGAAGAAGTGGCCGCCAAGGTAGCGATGATTAGCCTCGCCAGTGGTGCCTTAGAAGCCGAAACCTGGACCGCCCTGCCTTATAAAAAGTTTCTGGAACTGACAAAGGAGATTTAACACCACTCAGCGATTGACACCTCCTAAAATTTCTCTTATCATTAAATGATGAATAGATTTGCCTTAATCAGTGTCTATGATAAAGAAGGGGTAGTTGAATTAGCGAAGGTCTTAGATTCACTTAATTATAAGATATTATCAACCTCCAAGACCGCTGACCTTTTAAGAAAAGAAGGCTTAAATGTGATTGAGGTCTCGGAATTTACCGGCTTTCCGGAAATCCTAAAGGGAAGGGTTAAAACACTTCATCCCAAGGTCTTCGGTGGTATCCTCTCCTATCGGGAAGAGGCGATTGACCTGATTGATTTTGTTATCGGTAATCTCTATCCCTTTGAGGAGATGATGAAGAGAAATCTCTCCTTAGATGAGATGATTGAATTTATTGACATCGGCGGTGTCTCACTTTTACGGGCTGGGGCAAAGAATTATAAGTTCGTAACAACGGTTCCAGGAAAGGAGTTCTATCCCGTGGTAATTAAGGAACTGGAAGAGAAAGGAAAAGTCTCCGAAGAGACAAGGAGATTATTGGCATTGAAAACCTTTGAGATTATTGCCCACTACGATGCCGTAATTACCGAATATCTGTCAAGAGAATTTGGTGCGGTCAACTTCCCTAAGCATTTTACCCGAAGTTTCACCAAAGAACTTCCTCTCCGCTACGGTGAAAATCCCCACCAGAAGGGATTTTTTTATCTCTCGCCATTTTCCGAGATTAAGATAGAACAATTGGGTGGTAAAGATTTATCCTATAATAATCTCTTAGATATTGATTCGGCGATATCTTTACTGGAGGACTTCTCCGAAGCAACCGCTTGCATTATTAAGCATAATACCCCCTGCGGCGTCGGGAGTAGCTCTTCAATTGAAGAGGCATTTACTAAGGCGTTGGAATGTGACAAGGTGTCGGCATTTGGCGGAATTGTCGGTGTGAATCAGGAGGTAAGTGAGAAACTGGCCGAGATGATGCGCCCAATATTTTTTGAGGTGATTTTGGCACCATCATTTTCTGCTGGGGCATTAGCGATTTTGCAGCGGAAAAAAGATTTACGACTGATTCAGTTTTCTGGCTTGCTTCCTTCTTATACCTTCCGCTCCTGTCTTGGTGGTCTACTCCAATGTGAGCGAGACCGAATCAAGGAGCAAAAGGAGAATTGGCAAGTTATGAGCCAGAAAAGACCATCGGAAAAAGAGGTGGTGGATTTGGAATTTGCCTGGAAGGTTAGTAAATTTATCCGCTCTAATGCCATTGTCATTGCCAAAGATAAGATGACCGTTGGGATTGGTGCCGGTCAGATGTCAAGGATTGATGCGGTGGCGATTGCCCTAAAGAAGGCGCAGGGGAGAGAAAGAGGTGGGGTTTTGGCTTCTGATGCCTTCTTCCCATTTCGCGATTCAATTGACCTTGCCGCTTCGGCCGGTATCACCGCGGTCATTGAACCGGGCGGTTCAATAAGAGACGAAGAGATAATTAAAGCCTGTGATGAGAAGGGAATAAGTTTAATATTTACCGGTATAAGACACTTTAGACATTAGAAAGTAGTCAAAATCTGGGGGATAAAAGTTTTTTCTGGGTCCTTCTCCTACACCCCGCCGGGGTTATATTGAATTATAGGATTTCCATTAAGGATGTTAGTATTACTAACAATTTTTATCACCTGATTTTGCTTTTAACCATTTGATTTTACAAGACTTATCGGATTTTTCCTTTTCTTTTAGGGTATCGTTCCCTGGATGCCTTACCCTATCCCTTCCTTAATGCCTTACTGGGTCTCTTACTCTATCCCTTCCTTAACCCCTTTCCCTGCCTCTTACTCTTGCCCTTTCTTAGTGCCTTCTTCTATCTCCCTCTGATAGGCTCCCTAATAGGCTCTCTCATCCCTTTCCTATACCATTCTCTCTGTCTTCTTCTGAACCGCAGACAGACTCTTCACCCACAATTGAAAGGTCTAACACTAAGATTAAACTTGTATCTATTTAATTGGCAGTTCTTCTGGGGTCAACTCCCGGAATTTGAGTATCTGCTCTTCCCGTTCAATTGAGATTATTGAGCCTTCTTTAAATCTCCCTCTTAGGATTTCTTCAGCCAGCGGGTCTTCAACCAATCGCCGAATTGTCCTCTTTATCGGCCTCGCCCCATATTCTGGGTCAAAGCCCTGCTCAACTAATAATTCTCGGGCCGGTTCAGTTAAAACCAGTTCCAAATTCTTTTCCTGCAACCGCTCCTTGATTTCATTCAACTGGATATCAACAATCTTCTTCATCTCTTCCCGACCTAATTGGCGGAAGACAATTATCTCATCTACCCGGTTTAGGAATTCTGGTCGGAAAAACTTCTTAACCTCGGTCAATACCTTTTCTTTCATCTTCTCATAAGAAGTTATCTCTTCTTCGGAATGGAAGCCAATCCCGGCGGCTCGCTTAATTTCCGCGGTGGCGATGTTGGAGGTCATAATGATAATTGTATTCTTAAAGTTCACCCTTCTACCCAGAGAGTCGGTAAGTTGTCCATCTTCTAAGATTTGCAGTAGGATATTAAAGACATCCGGGTGTGCCTTTTCAATCTCGTCAAAGAGGACACAGGCATAAGGCTTTCTTCTGACCCTCTCCGTCAACTGCCCACCTTCTTCATATCCAACATAACCGGGTGGTGCGCCGACAAGTCGGGAGACATTAAATTTCTCCATATATTCCGACATATCAAGACGGATTAGGGCGTCTTCGTGTCCGAACATAAATCGGGCCAGAACCCTGGCCAGTTCAGTCTTGCCAACACCGGTCGGTCCTAAAAAGATGAAAGAACCAATCGGTCTTCTTGGGTCTTTCACCCCGGCCCGACTTCGTCTAATTGCCCGAGCAATTGATTCAATTGCCTGGTCCTGGCCAACGATGCGCTTCCTCAATTCCTCCTCCATCGTTAATAATCGTTCAGATTCTGAGGCCTCAATCCGGGAGAGTGGGATTCCGGTCCACATTGAGAGGACAACAGCGATATCTTCGGGTGTTACGATTGGGAAGTCTCCCTTTTTCTCCCATTCCTTCCGCTTCTTCTTTAAGAAGTCAGTTAATCTCTTCTGTTCGTCGCGCAATTCGGCGGCTTTTTCAAACTCCTGTCGGCGAACCGCCTCCTCTTTCATCCGCTTCACCCGCTCAATATTCTTCTCAATCTCTTCACACTCTTTATTCACGAACGGTCTCAATAACTTCACCCGGGAGCCGGCTTCATCAATTACATCAATCGCCTTGTCCGGCAGGTAGCGGTCGGTGATATAGCGATCTGAGAGATAAGCGGCCGCTTCTAATGCCGCCTGGGTGTAGACGATATTGTGGTGCATCTCATATTTCTCTTTTAACCCCTCTAAGATTTTTATCGTCTCGGGAACAGTTGGCGGTTCAACGACCACCGGTTGAAATCTCCTCTCCAGGGCAGAGTGTTTCTCAATATATTTCCGATACTCTTCAAAGGTCGTTGCCCCGATGCAGTGGAGTTCACCCCTCGCCAGTGCCGGTTTTAACATATTAGAGGCATCAATCGCCCCTTCGGCGGCACCAGCGCCAACAATGGTATGCAACTCATCAATAAATATTATACAATCCCGATTTTTTACAATCTCATTGAGAACGGCCTTTAACCGCTCTTCAAATTGCCCTCGGTATTTAGTTCCGGCAACAATCGCCGGCAAATCTAAGGCCAGGACCCGTTTATTCTTTAAGAGGTCAGGGACCTTTCCCTCGGCAATCCGTTGAGCCAGTCCTTCAACGATTGCTGTCTTTCCCACTCCGGCTTCACCAATCAGAACCGGATTGTTCTTTTTCCGTCGGACTAAAATCTGAATGATTCGTTCAATCTCTCTTTCTCGACCAATGATTGGGTCTAACTTATCTTCGCGCGCTAATTGGGTTAAATCCCGGGAGAAATAATCCAAGGCTGATGTCTTTGTCTTCGGGCGGGATGGTATAGGTTGACCCTCGCCGCCTAAGACCCGCAAAATCTCATTCCGTACCATATCCATCTCAACTCCTAAGGAGAGAAGAACCTGACAGGCTAATCCCCTTTCTTCTCTTAAAAGACCCAAAAGGAGATGCTCGGTGCCGACATAAGAGTGATTCATTGCCCTCGCCTCTTCCATCGCATAATTGATTGCCGCTCTGGCCTCTTGATTAAAGGGGATTTCGCCGACAACGATTGCCTCCCGGCCGTAATTTACCGCATTCTCTACCGCCCGTCTTAAATCATCCAAGTCAATCCCGAGATTGGTCAAAACGAGTGCCGCAACGCCGCCGCCTTCTTTTAAGATTCCGAGGAGGAGATGTTCCGTGCCGATGTAGTCGTGATGCATCCGCCTTGCCTCCTGGCGGGCAAATTGAATAACCTTTCTCACTCTTTCAGTAAATCTTTCTTGCATAGTTTATTTTATCATAAAATTAGATACCTGTCAATACCGAAAGGATTCATACTGCTAGGGAAGAGAATAGAATACCAAATAGGGGAGAGTTTAGAACCGAGAATAGGCAGAAGAATAGGGCATTTAATACCATACCCAATAGCACCTCCTGTAGTATTCCTCCCGACAATTTGAAAAATTCCCTCCTGTGCTAAAATACCCTCTTGGCATAGGAAAGGTAGAGATCTTGTCAATCCTTATGGAAAAGTGGCATCGGCTTTTTATTATATCAGAAAAACCGGTTTTTAAACTTTCCCATAATTTGATTATATCTCGGATTAAATTCCTTAAAAAAGTTGACAATTTCTATTATCTTTTTATAATGTCTTATGGAAAATAGAACCCTATCAGCGATTGGCTATCTTCCTTTTTTCTTCCCCTTGCCTCTTTATTTAGCCCGGGATGACGAATTCTCTCAATTTCATGGCAAACAGAGCCTTGTCTTATTGGTCGCCTTCATTATAATCTGGTTTTTAATCTGGCTTATTAGCCTAATCTTCGGTGGCATCCTTGGGAATATCTTTCTTGTCGGTATATTCTTCCGAGTAATAACCTGGATAATAAAAAATATCTTCGGTAGTGCGGTTTCAATCGTTTATGTAATCTTAATCATTTTCGGGATGATAAATGCCTGGCAGGGGAGATATTGGGAGATTCCGGTAATTTCCATCATTTCCCGCCGGATAAAGATATAAACGCCACACAGCCAACCCCCTTTATTATGTCTGATAATATACATTATGTAAACTAATAGTGTTATGGTAGGGAGCGCTTTTTATTATTCTCCCTTCTCCTCTATTTCTAAATTGTCCTTCGGGAAATTAGAACTGGTCAGGGGGCTCGTAATTTGGCGCCTCTCTGGTAATTACAATGTCGTGTGGATGGCTTTCCCGTAGCCCCTCGGTAGTAATCTTTAGAAACCGGGCTTTTGCCCTCAATTCTTTAATATTTTTTGCCCCGCAATAGCCGAGACCGGCTTTTATTCCTCCGACTAACTGATATATCACATCTGAAACCTTTCCCCGATATGGAACTCTTCCTTCGATCCCTTCCGGGACGAATTTCTTTGCCTCTTCTTGAAAATATCTATCTTTTGAACCACGCTTCATTGCCTCAATTGAACCCATTGCCCGGTATATCTTATATCTCCTTCCTTCAAAGAGAACTTCTTCTCCCGGGCTCTCTTCGGTTCCGGCAAATAGATTGCCAATCATTACGGTATCGGCACCGAAAGCTAATGCCTTCACGATATCCCCGGAATATCTTATCCCACCGTCGGCGCATAATGGGATATTATAATATTTAGTCGCGGAATGGCAGTCAGTTATTGCCGTTAATTGCGGGACACCGATTCCGGCAATCACCCGAGTAGTACAGATTGAACCCGGACCGATGCCGATTTTTATTCCATCAACTCCAATCTTCGCTAATTCCCGACAGGCCTCTTGGGTTGCCACATTTCCGACAACCAGTTGGACATCTTTATATTTTTTTCTCAAAACCTTTGCCGTCTTGATCACCAGTTCGGAATGGGCATGAGCCGTGTCAATCACTAAGGCATCGGTCTCCGCATCAATTAGTGCCTCAGCCCGTTCCAGGGCATCTTTGCCGACTCCGATGGCACCAGCCACCTGTAGTCTACCCATTGAATCTACGGTCGCATGAGGATGTTCTAACTTCTTTAATATGTCCTTGGCGGTAATGAGTCCCTTCAGATAACCTTTTTCATCAACAATTGGTAATTTTTCAACCTTCTTCTTCCTTAAAATCTCCCTGGCCTCTTCTATGGTTATCCCTTCCCTAACTGTGATTAGTCCCTCCTTGGTCATCACGGTAGATAATTTTTTATTTAACTCATCTTCAAATAGAATATCTCGCTTCGTTACAATACCGACCAGTTTTCCCTCATCATCAACAATTGGCACGCCGGAGATTTCGTATTTCACCATCAAATCCTGGCAGTCTTTTATCGTATCATTTGGATGGAGGACGAAAGGCGAAAGCATCATTCCGCTTTCCGCTCTTTTTACTTTTCTTATCTCATTTGCCTGGTCTTCAATACCGAGGTTTTTATGAATAACCCCAATCCCGCCGGAGATAGCCAGGGCAATCGCCATCTTTGATTCAGTGACCGTATCCATCGCGGCACTGACTAATGGAATATAAAGGGTAATAGAACGGGAGAATTTAGTTGTCAAAGAAACATCCTTGGGCAGAACCTTTGACCGGTTAGGCACTAATAATATATCATTAAAGGTTAACCCCTCTTTTATTTTAATCTTCTTCTCTTTCATTCCCAATTTTATCTCTGGGAAATAAGCTCTTCAACCTTATCTTTAATTTCCTTAACCGCCTCTTCACTAAAACCAACTTTTTTGAGTTGAATCTTACCCCGCTGGTCAAAGATAAAAAGGGTCGGGATAGCTTCCACCTCATAATCCTTGGCCACTTTATCCTGACCAATGAGCACCGGGTAGGTTATCTTTAATTCATCCTGGGCCTTCAGGAGAGCAGTCTTTTCGTCCAGGCCAATTCCTAATACTACTACTCCCCGGTCTTTATATTTCTTGTAAATTTCATTTAAATGGGGTATTAAGAGTCGGCAGGGTGGACACCAGGTTGCCCAGAAATCAAGAATTATCACCTTTTTCTTCAATTTCGAGAGGGTGACCAGCTCTCCGGTAAGAGTGGGCAGGGTGAAATTCTTAGAAGAATCTAAACTATTTTTTACCCCACAGCTAAGAATTAGAATTAATAAGGTTAAGAATAGACTTGCCTTATTATTCATCTTCTCACCCCTTTAAGATTTTTTCAATCTTTTCTTTTAGATATTCCTTAGGACAAGCACCAATCACCTTATCAATAAGTTTTCCGTTTTGGAAGAAGAGAATTGCCGGGATACTCATTATTGAATGTCTCTCGGCTAATTCTGATTCCTGGTCAACATTTACCTTACCAATCTTTACCTTGCCTTCGTATTCCTTTGCCAGTTCTTCAATGATTGGACTCATCATCCGGCAGGGCTGACACCATTCCGCCCAGAAGTCAATCACCGCTAATGGTGAATTTATGATATTATTAAAGTTCTCTTTATTTATCTCTAATGCCATATCTATTTATAATAAAAATTTAGTAAAAGTCAACCCCAGAACCTTTTGCCGTCTGGAGACATTAGCCATTTTTGTGATTAACGGATTCTTATTTTCCCCTCTTGGGTGGTGAGGTAAGATATTTCTGCTTTTGCCTCTTCTTTTGCTGGGTCGTTAGGATAATCTTTGACAATCCTTTCGTATAGTTTTCTTGCCTTTTTATAATCGCCGAGGTTTTTATAGCAGCGTCCAGCGGAGAGCAAGGCGATTGGGGCAAAATGGGACTTTTTATAATCCTGAGCCACCTTCTGATAAAACTCAGCAGCCTTCTTTATCTCCTTTACCTCTTCATAAGAATTAGCGATACCGAATAAGGCACTGGGAGAGAGGACAGGGTCTTTCTTATTTTTGCTGTAAAAATTGGAAAATGCCCGACGGGCCTCATCATACCGTTGAGTATTAAAGTAGATATGTCCTAAATAAAATTGGGCTTTTATTCCTAACTTCTGGTTCGGGAAACGTCGGGTGAGTTCCAAAAACCTCTCCTCAGCTTGAGCAATATTCCCGGTGGTGTAGAGTCCTAAGGCCTCAGTGAAACGAACCGAGATTTCAGGATTTTCCTTAGGCTTAGAAGTAAAGACAAAGAGGAAAATGACAATTATACCGATAAGGACGCCAACCCCGAACAAGAATTTTTTTCGGTCCCGATAATAGAGCGAAAAGAAACTTGTTACATATTTCTGCAGTCTATCTTCTTTTATCTCTTTCATAACTCTATACCCCTGGTGAGAGTCGAACTCACGACCTACGGTTTAGGAAACCGTCGCTCTATCCAACTGAGCTACAGGGGCATCACTTTTTATATTTATATTATAGGTCAACAAAATGGGAAGTCAAGATTGCGGGCGTTAACAGAGATTATGTTCACTTTAGGAAGGCACTACAAGAGGCTTGTTATCGCAGCCAGACTTCCCAAAAACCTTAAAAAAAACACTTCTTTGCAGAAAAAAGCCTTGTGGGTAATGACACCAGAGGGTTATCTTAAAACAATAATGCCTGAGGTTGACCCGGATATTTCTTTATTATTCCCTCCGGTATTTTTAGCAAAATATCGGTTGCTGGGTCTTTGGGGTGTCACAATGTCTGTAAAAGTGCACTCTCCGCCCTGTTTTTAAATATGATATCTAACCCAAAGAAATCTTTTTGGTCCCTGACTTAAATAATCCTAAAAAGAGACAAAAGAAAGGACAGGATAAAGAGGCAGAAAAATGGGTTAGGGAAGGATAGACCGCTACCCTTTTGGTATAGAACCAATAAAAGATTTCCCAATAGGACTCTTTATAGAAAAGGGAATAGCATTACCAATAGCACTCCGAATAGGACAGAGAATAGAACACCTAATAGGAAGGAGAATAGAACGCTCAATAGAAAAGGGTAGTGTCCCGATATTTGTAGAAATTCTGTTCTTCTCATTATATGTAAGCATTACGCCCCTGTCAATGCCAACAGACTCATCTCTTTATAGCCGCTTATCCGTCTCATCTTTACCTGA
>CAYRLZ010000089.1:0-41032 GCA_964425275.1 uncultured bacterium
AATTCCGAATAGGCAAGAGAATAGGAAAGAGAATAGGGCTTTTAATAGCATCCCCAATAGCACCCCCTATACCACCCCCTATCTTGCCCGAAAAATCCTATAAGTCTTGTCAAATCAAATACTTAGATGAAAAATCCGAGTTCTAAAAATATTACTGACAGTAATATTTTCTCAATTGAGTTTGGCTAAATCTGGGCGATAAATTGGCTTAGGGAGAGCAAATTAATTGGTGAACTATGGCGAAGGCATCAAAAGGCGGTGGGTCTAAGCAAAGTATGGGGGGAAAGATGCCCGCTTTTTAAGTCTAAACGAGATTGACAAGAAGAATGAATTTGCTTATAATTAGAAATGATTAAAAAGGAGAAAATAAGGAAAATGAGAAAATTAAAGATTATCGCTATGAATCGGACTCGGAGATGATGAAAAATACGGTGTTTCGGGATTTCCGAACACCCATTAAAAATAGGGGTGGCGAGTGACATTATTTATCAGGTTAAGAGACCCTGTTGAAGATAAAATATCCGCACCAGGTGCCTATATCATCCCAAAATGGAAGTATATCCGCACTCCGAGTGCTGATATAAACGAGTTAGGCGAAACGACGGGCTTAACGAAGGTGATATACAATGTCTAATCAAAAGGTAAATTTCAAAACGGAAAGAGAGCTCCAAGAAGCAATCTTACAAGAAAAGGTAAGAGGAACTCCCGATAAAGAAATTGGGCAAAAGTATGGAGTTACTTTTAGATATATTGAACGGCTTATTACTCGGTCTCGTGGGCTTAATATTAGTGCCTTAAGAGTTTCTAAAAAATAAAAAGGCTCCAGCCAAAAGATTTTAAGGAAGAACAAACTACGGTCTGGAGTTTTAGACAAAGGGGCAATTGGGCAACACATAGTGGAGAGTATAGAGGCAATTGGTCCCCTTATATCCCTAGAAATGTAATTCTCAAATATTCAAAACCCGGTGAATTAGTTTTAGACTACTTCTGTGGAGCAGGAACAACCGCTGTAGAATGTAAACTTTTGGGGAGAAAGTGTATTGCCCTTGATATTAATGATAAAGCCATTGAACTGGCGAAAAAAAATATAGATTTTAGCATAGATTCACAGCAGTTAATTTTTGTTAATAAAGGAAGTCATTTAGAAGTTTATGAACCGGAACTTAAAGTTGGTGATGCCAGAGATTTATCCTTCCTGCAAGATAATTCAATAGATTTAATTTGTGCCCATCCTCCTTATGCAAACATTATTCATTATACCAATTCCAAAGAAGGTGATTTATCATTTTTTGATTGTATAATAGCCATAGACTTTAAAAAGGAGCAAATTTATGAAACAATATGAAGCTGTAATAAAAGTTATAGAAGAAAATGGAGGATTTGCTACTTTAAGTTACTTATACGAAAATACACTGAAAGTGCCTGGTGTCGTTTGGAAAACTAAGACTCCTTTTGCAACTATTCGTAGAATTGTTCAGGATAATCGGTTCTTTTTCAAAATAAAGCCTGGTTTGTGGGCATTGAAAACTTATAAAGATAAACTACCCGACGAAATACTTTCATTGATTGAGGAAGATATAGAAATACAAAAAGAAGGAAAGTTTACGCATTCTTATTTTCAAGGGCTGATTGTTGAAATAGGTAATATTAAAAGATTCAAAACATATGTCCCTTCGCAAGACAAAAATAAAAAATTTTTAAACAAACCTTTGAAAGAATTAGTAAATTTGGAAGAGATTTTCAAGTTCACTTATGAAGATATCATACAAAGAGTTCAATCCATTGATGTATTCTGGTTCAATGAGAGAAGATTTCCTTCCTACATTTTTGAAATAGAACACTCAACGGATTTCAAAAATGCCTTGTTAAAGTTCTTAGAACTTCAGGATTTCAATGTGCAGATGTATATTGTTTCATACAAAGAGAGACAAAGAGAATTTCTATCTAAGATTGAGTTTTCAGGTTTTAAGCCTATAAAAGAAAAAACCAACTTTATAAGTTATGAAGAAGTATCACAATGGCACGCAAAAACCTATGAACTGATGCTAGCAGAGAGTAAAATATTGGAGGGTAAATTATGACAGACAAATCATCAAAAAATCCTAACATAATCATAATGGTGATTGAATGCCCATGTGGGAAAAAGTTAAGTTTAGACCGTGTTGGCGGTCAATATCAAAACGAATACCGTAAAAAGTGTGAGTGTGATCGAGAATATGTTTTGACTGAAATATCTGAGTTAATGGCGGAGATAGATGATTGTTGAAATGTATGTAAAACATGCTCATAATCCCTCGTTGACATTACAGCTACAGGGACTTTGGGGTTAAAGACCGATTTTCTGTAATTCAAAAGGCGGTATTGCAAAGGCTAAGATAAAATGAGAAAGGAATTTATTTTAAATATAAGTCCACCACATCGCCTAACAACAGATAAAAGACTTCGTTTCACTTTGCCCAAATTGCCTTCGTCAACTTCCCTTATCCGCAGCTGTTATTTCCCCAAAATATGACAATCCAGAGGCTACTACTTTATTCGTTCGGGAAAAATTAATTGCTTATCGTTCTCTGTCCGAAACCCGACATCAAAAAGTGTTAATCTTTAATTATGCTAATCTTAGAAGTAAAGGTTTTGAATCTGAGCCGGATAGGGCGAAATAAAAACCAAAATCAGATTCGGAAAACTCAAAAAGCAATAGGAGGTCGGACTTCCCAAATTTAAGTTAGAACGAAAAAGGTTATTGACAGGATAGGAAATTTTTGTATAATAGCAGTTTTATGTCTCTCTATTTAATAAGAACGAGAAATATTTCAGAATGGCTCTCTAACCTTACGGAAAGGTTTGCCACTTTTCTCCCCCAAGAGAATAATGTCGCGGCGGTTTCTTCCCCAATCCTTTCTCGGCAATCCAAAAATAACTTCCCCTCTCCCGAGGTCTTTCGGCGGATAAGAAGTTTTAACCCATTCCTGAAAGATTTCCTCTTCCCCAGTCAAGAAAGGGTTGCCATTTATTTCCAAAAGGAAATAGAAACTCAAAAGCCGGAGGCAAATAAATCCCCGGCATTAGTTATTGGGGTAAAGGGTTGTGATATAAGACCATTGTTGGTTTATCAGAATATGTTTTCTTTAAAAGATTTCATTGACCCATTTTTTCAAGAGCGCCTCTCTCAGACCATCATCATTACCGCGGACTGTCCGGTTCCGGAAACGACCTGCTTCTGTAATCTGGTTGGGGTATCACCTCATGGCGCAAAAGAGGTTGATGGGAATATTTCGGTTATTGAAGAAGGGCTGTTATTAGAGGTCTTTACCGAAAAGGGCAAAGATTTAATAAAACCGGAGATTTTTGAGAGCGCCCAGGATAGGCATCTCCAGGAGCGCAAAAGAAATCGGGAAGTTGCCGAAAATATGTTAAAAGAAATTAACCCCAGACCCTTACCGGATAATCTGCCAAAAAGGATTGAGGCAAAGAAGGAGAAGGAGTTCTGGGAAACAAAGAAGAAAAAGTGTGTGGAGTGTTTCGGCTGTCTCTATATCTGCCCAACCTGTTTCTGTTTTCTCTTATCTGACTTTCCAACTGATGAGCGATACGAGCGATTAAAAAGTTGGGATGCCTGTTATATGGCAAGTTATGCCCGGGTGGGTGGTGGCTTAAATCCCCGCCCCTTATTTTACCAAAGGTTCCGAAACCGTTTCCACTGCAAATTTATGAATACCTACTATGACTTTAATTTTTTCGCTTGCTCGGGATGTGGCCGCTGTTATAAAGTCTGTGCCGCAAAGATTGATCTCAGGGATATTTTATTGGAGATATGAGATATGAAAGGTGGTAAAAAAGATGAATAATCCCTTCGCCCCCCGCCCGGCCCGGATATTAAGTATCAAGGATGAGACACCAAATATCAAGACCTTTAAGATTGAACCAGAAGGCAATTTCTCCTTTTTAGCCGGACAGTTTGCCTCCTTAACTATCCCGGGAATTGGCGAGGCACCTTTTACCCCCTCCTCTTCCCCAAATCGTTTGCCTTTGGAGTTTACGATTATGAAGGTTGGTCGGGTGACGACTACTCTCTTTTCCTTAAAAGAGGGAAGTCTCTTAGGGATAAGGGGTCCTTTTGGTAAACCTTATCCCTTGGATAAGTTTGAAGGAAAAGAGGTCTTGATTGTTGGCGGAGGGGTTGGTTTGGCGCCTCTGCGCAGCCTCTTTTTAGCCCTCACTAGTAATATTAATAAATATAAAAAGATTTATATCAGATACGGGGCAAGGACACCTAAGGATATTGTTTATAAAGAAGAGTTGAAGGAGTGGTCCGAGATAAAGAGATGCGACATCTTATTAACCGTTGATGTCGGGGATGCCCTTTGGAAAGGAAGGGTTGGTGTAGTCACAACCATCTTAGATAAAATCCCCTGCAATGTGAAGAACTCGGTTGCCGTTGTCTGCGGACCACCAATTATGATGAAATTTGTCACCTACCGGCTCCTCGAGGCTGGCTTTCCGGGTTCGGCAATCTATCTCTCAATGGAGAAAAATATGTCCTGTGGAATTGGGATGTGCGGCCACTGCCGGGTGGGAAGATACTTTGTCTGCCGGGATGGTCCGGTCTTAACCTGGGAAGATATAAAAGATATTGAAGACCCATTTGTATGACCGAGAAAAGAATCGTTATCTGCCCCCTCTGCCCTTATGGCTGTGCCTTAGAGATTAAAGGAAAAGAAGGTTTTCCTTATCAGATAGAATATTTGGAAAAGAGTTTTCAAGGAGGCCGCCTCTGTGCCCGGGGCAATGCCATCCCTTTAATCCTCACCCATCCGAAAAGATGCTATCAACCAAATTTAGACGGGAAGGGTGTTTCCTGGGAGAAGGCATTCTTTGAACTTCGCAAAATTCTTTCAAACTACTCGCCGCCATCAATTGCCGTTGGTTTTGATTCTTATTTAACTCTTGAGGAAAAAGAGCAGGTCTTAGGATTGGCACAGAGTTTAGGAGTAGAAAATCAATTTTATTTTAATCCGGAAAATATCTGTGGGTTGAGATGCGAAGGGGTAAAAGAGGCATCTTTTGCTGACTTGGTAAACAGTGATTGTATCTTAGTGATTGGTGACCTATTTTCTCGTTTTCCCATCTTTGCTCAACCAATCCTCTCGGCCCGCTATCAAAATAAAGAAAAGCGTCTCTTGGTGATTGATAACTATCCCAACCGGCTGTTTGGATTCGCCGATAGGGCCTTTCTTTGCCCAAATGGGTGTGAGGCTAACATCTTCACCAATCCACCGCAAAGTGTCTCTAATATGCTCAATTTATTCGCGCAAGCCAAGAGGGGGGTTTTAATATTAGATTCTCCCCCTGGAAAATTTCTTAACCCGCTTTCTCTAATAGTTCATTCTCAGCAATTTCTCCGCTCTTGCCCGGGAGAGAAATTTTTCCTCCCGGTCGTAGAAAGAACCACTGGCTTTGGCAATAAGCCGCTCGGGGAAATACTGGCTCGAATTAAATCGGGCGAGATTAAATGCCTCCTATTTTTCGGTGAGGTGAGTATCTTTAACGAATATTTTGACCTCTCCCCCCTCCCTCATCTTATCGGCACCGGTTCCCTCAATTTCCACCATTTGACCTTTAAGCAAGGTGCGCTTTTGCTTCCTGTTCCCCATATTGTAGAAAGGGAAGGAAGTTTCCCTTCCTTCTGGGGCAAAAATTATAATCAAGGCATTTCTTCTTTCTCTGGAACAAAAGAGATAGGTGAAATTGTTGAGCGGTTAGCCAAAGAATTAGGTATTACGCCAAAGAAGGTTGGATTTATTTCGTCAAGAATCCTCTCCGAAAGAGAGACGAAAGAGGTCTTAAAAGGAACTCGGCTCCGGGAAGTGGCCGAAAAGCAGAGGGAGAGAGATTTAGAAATATGCCTCATAAATCAAGAGGAGGCGATTGAATACGGAGGATTTTTTGATAAAGGAGATAGGATTTGTCTCTCCCCCATCTCCGCTCAGCGACTAAATCTAAAAGAAGGAGAACGGGTCTCGGTCGGTGAAGAAGGGGTTGCCTTGCGGGTAAGAATAAAAAAAGACCTCCCCGAAGGTCTTGGGTTAGTATCGTTAGCGAACCGGCTGGTAAAGCGACTAATGAAGATGGAGATTGACAACCAAATAAAAGAGGTTATAATCAGACCGACTTATCAAAAGATATGGAAAAGGTAATAATTGTTGACCTGGATTATTGCATCGGCTGTCGTTCCTGCGAAACGGCTTGCGCCGCCCGATTTTTTGAGGAGCGGCGAATTCGTTATGGTCTTCTCTCTTCCTCCTCGGGTCTGGTTGAGGAAACGATAACCCCGCTACCTTGTCGCCATTGTGAAGATGCCCTCTGCCTTAAAGCCTGCCCTTTTAATGTAATAAGAAAAGATGAAAAAGGGGTTGTCTTCCAGAGTAGTTTTGAATGTGTTGGCTGTTCTTCCTGTATTTTAGCCTGTCCGTTTGGGGTGATTTCGGGAAATCTCCTTCGTCATATCTCTCAGAAATGTGATTTGTGCCGAGACCGGAAAGAAGGTCCGCGCTGTGTTGCCAGTTGTGTCTCCGGGGCGTTAAAATATGTAGAAGAGAAAGAAATCCCAAAAGAGAAGATTGGGGTAAGATTTATTTCCCATTCCCCTTACTGGCGAAGAGTAAAATGAAGTTTCTCTTTAATTTCTTAATCTTTCCGGGTCTTCTCTTTATGGCGCTTTTCGGTCTCTTCTTAACCTGGATTGACCGAAAGATAACCGCCCGGATTCAGTGGCGGAAAGGTCCGCCGATTTATCAACCTTATGCCGATTTCCTCAAACTTTTAATTAAGGAGGTGACAATCCCGGAGTCTTCTCCCAAGACCCTATTTATTTTAGCCCCGGTGTTAGGGTTAGTAGCAATGCCGATTGTGGGTATGATGTTATTCTCCATTAATTTTAATCCCCATAGCCTTTTTATTGGTGATTTAATCGTTATCTTATATCTCTTTGCCTTACCGCCCTTAGCCGTCATCTTAGGTGGCTCGGCTTCTCGGAATCCACTTTCGGCGGTTGGGGCGTCAAGAGAGATGACCCTCTATTTTGGTTATGAACTTCCTTTCCTCCTTGCGGTTTTAGTTTCGGTAATAAAAGCCGGTAGTATCCGAACCGGCGATATCGTCCTCTACCAAAATAGCCACTCACCTTGCCTCTATTCCCTTTCCGGAATTATCGCCTTCATTATTATTCTCTTCACGATTCAGGCGAAGTTGGGCTATATCCCTTTTGATATTCCCGAGGCGGAACAGGAGATTATGGCCGGACCTTTCTTAGAATATTCCGGTGTCCTTCTGGCAATATTCAAGTTGACCAAGGCGATGATGCTCTTTTTATTACCGATATTTTTAATCACTCTATTCTGGGGTGGGATAAATAGTCTTTGGGCAATCCCCAAGTTTCTATTAATATTAGTCTTAATCATCTTACTAAAAAATACCAACCCCCGGCTCCGAATTGACCAGGCATTAAAGTTTTTCTGGATTATATTAGGGATTTTGGGTATCGTTGCGGTCATTTTAGCGTTTAATCAACTATGAAAGACATCAGATATGAAAGACATCAGACTTTTAGGATTGAAGAAATCGCCCTGGGTTTTTCATGTGGCGGCCGCCTCCTGTAATAACTGCGATATTGAAATCCTTGCCGCTTTAACCCCACGGTTTGATGTAGAAAGATTTGGTATATTATTAGTTGGCTCACCCCGGCATGCCGATGCCCTATTAGTTACCGGTGTATTAAATCGCAAAAGTCTGCCCAGGGTTTTAAGGGTATATGAACAGACACCGAAGCCCTGTTTAGTAATTGGCGTTGGCACCTGTACCTGTGATTGTCATATGTTTAGTGATTCTTATAATGTGGTCGGACCTTATGATAGACATATCCCGGTAGATGTCTATATACCAGGCTGTCCCCCAAAACCTGAGGCGATAATCGCCGGCGTGGTCAAGGCCTTAGCCAAACTATGAGCCCAAGACCCTTAGAAAGAGAAATTAAAGAAAAATTCCCCAAAGTGAAGATTTACGAACATTCGCCGAAAAGATTCTATCTCTCTATGCCAAAAGAAGAGATTCGGAAGATTGCCGATTTTCTATTCAAGGAAAAGGGGTTGCGGTTATCAATAATGACCGGAATTGATACCCGAGAGGGAATTGAAATCCTTTATCACTTCTCCGAGGACAAAACTGGAACTTATTGGACAGTGAAGACAGTGGTTGATAAGGCAGAGCCGAAGATTGATACAATATCGGACATCACCAAGGCCGCGGCCTGGATTGAACGGGAGATTTGGGAACTCTTAGGAGTAGAATTTATCGGACATAAAAACCTCGTTCCCCTCTTAACCGCTGAGGATTGGCCAAGAGACCGCTTTCCCTTAAGGCGTGATTATGAGTAAAAGAATTATCCCAATTGGACCTTATCACCCTTTACAAGAAGAACCGGAATTCTTCAAACTGATTGTTGAGGGTGAAAAGGTCGTCGGTCTTGAGATAAATATCGGTTATAATCACCGGGGGCATGAGTTCCTTTCACCGAAAATGACTTATGAGCAGATACCTTACTTAGTGGAAAGGATCTGTGGCATATGTTCTAATTCTCATCCCTTTGCCTTTGTGATGGCCGTAGAAGATGCGGCAAAGATTGAAATTCCGGAGCGGGCAAAATACATTAGAACAATAAATCACGAATTGGAAAGACTCCATTCCCACCTCCTCTGGTTGGGCTTAGCCGGACATTTTATCGGTTATAATACAGTCTGGATGTGGTCCTGGAAATATCGGGAACCAATCTTGGATTTATTTGAAATGATTACCGGAAATAGAAATCATTACGCAATGAATAAAGTGGGCGGTGTCCGCTGGGATATTAAAGAAGAGCATATCCCGATTATGGAAAAGACCCTCCAAGAATTGGAAAAGGTTGTGAATATGTTCACCCAGGCGATTCTTGATGACCCGGTAATCTTAGCGAGATTGGAAGGTGTCGGGGTTTTACCAAAAGAAGAGGCAATAAATTATGGCGTGGTAGGACCAACCGCCCGCGCCTCCGGCGTAGCCATTGATGTCCGAAAAGATGACCCCCACGCCGCTTATGATAAGATAGATTGGGATGTTATCGTCTTTGAGGAAGGGGATGTCCTGGCCAAAGCAAAGGTGAGGTTATTAGAATGCTTTGAATCAATAAAGATAATTAGAGGATGTCTAAAAGATATGCCCAGAGGTGAAATAGAAACGAAGATTGACGAAATTCCGCCCGGAGAAGGAATTGGTCGCACTGAGGCCCCGCGAGGCGAAGTATTCCATTATGTCCGGACATCGGGTGGTAATTATCCAATCCGACATAAGATTCGGGCACCAAGTTATATGAATGTCCCTTCTAATGAATACGCCTGTGTTGGTTATTCAATTGCCGATGCGGCTCTGACCTTAGCCGCGGTTGACCCCTGTTATTGCTGCACCGAACGGTTAACGGTCTTTGTCGACGGCAAGTTAAAATATACCTATCCGGATATCTTGCAAATATCTTGGAAAAGAACCGAAGAGTTGAAGAGCAAATTTAATCGCCGCTAATTTATGTTTGAAGGCTTAAACCTAATTAGTTTCTCTTTTTCCCGCCTCGGTCTTTTCTTTACCATACTTTTTGGTCTAATTGGGCTTCTTTCTATTTTGTATTCTCTCTCCGATAAAAGGGTTAATAAAATCTGGGGCGGGATTATTCTCTTGACGCTTTCGGGCATTGGCATCGCCTTGGCTAATAACCTTCTCCTCGTATTTGTGCTGTGGGAAATCTCCACAATTGCTGTCTGGCAACTCGTTGCCTATTATCGGGATCCAGCGAGTTTAAGGGCAAGCGCATTGACCTTCCTCTTCAATCTTGGTTCGGCAACCTTTATGTTAGTGGGTATTGGGCTTATCTTCTTAGAAACAAAGACCCTTGACCTCTCCTTACTCTCGGAGAGGAGTTTTTCACTCTTGGCCGGAATTTTGGTTTTAATCAGTATCCTGACAAAATCGGCCATCTTACCGTTTTACATCTGGCTTGTGCCGGCCTATAAAAATGCACCGATTCCGGCAATCGCCTCTCTATCGGGAATTGCGGAAAATATTGGGCTAATTCTTTTCTTAAAACTATTTGTTCTAACTGCCACTCGCCCGATGGAGTTTTATTCTCTGGGTAGTGGTTTAGCCATCGTCTCTTCAATTCTGGCGGGCGGTATTGCTCTCCTGGCTCCTGACCTAAGGAAAGTCCTCACCTATTCAACCATCTCCCAATTAGGACTTATTCTTTTTGGTCTTTCGGTAATGAAGTTCTCCGGGGTTATGGGAGGAATTCTCCATATCCTTACCCATTCCTTAGCCAAACCTGGACTCTTCTTCGCTATGGGCATCTTGGAAACCCGTCGTGGCGGAAATGAAAAAATTGCCATAAGTTGGCGTCGGCTCTCCTTACCCTTTGCCCTTTTATCATTATCTTTAATTGGCCTGCCACCCTTTTTGGGTTTCTTCTCAAAGTTGGGGATTGTCATTGGCGCGATTGAGAGTTCTTATCTTTTTGGTATCGGGGCAATCGTCTCCTCCCTCTTCACCCTCCTCTATCTTGTGAGGATTTATCGGGGATTATTTTTAAGTAATGCCTCTTCATTATTAAACGATAAATCCAACCAGGGAAATGCCGGAATCGGAATAGGTATTATATATATTTTGGCTTTTCTCTCCCTGCTTCTTGGCATATTTTTCTTTCTCCTAATAAAATATTTAGAACCAGAACTTAGATTATGGATGAAGTGATTATTGTCCGAAATCAGTCTTTATGATAAATCCTCTCCTCTTAGTCATACTCCTGCCCATCGCCATTGGTATCTTGGGATATTTCCTTTCCCGGTTAAGGAGTGAATTAAACTTTTTAGGCGGTCTCTTAACTCTCTATTATGCCTTTCGGCTTTTCCTTCTCCAAAAGGGTCGGGTCTTAGAATATAAACTGGCAACAATTTATAATATTGATTTTAAGTTGCAATTAGATGGGCTATCCAGTTTTATCCTCCTCTTTGGTGCACTTTTCGGTTTTCTTCTGATTCTCTATTCCCTCCGCTATATCAAACGATTGGAGGTCCAGAGATTAAGGGCTTATTATCTTTATATCTTATTAACCATCGCTGGCGCTAACGGTATCTTTCTGAGTAATAATCTCTATCTCTTATTGGTCTTCTGGGGATTTCTTTTAAGTATCCTATATGGTTTTTTCCTTATCGGCAAAAATGACACATCTTATGCCTGGCAGAAGACACTTACCATCATCGGGCTATCGGACTTTTTACTCCTCTTAGGAATTACCTTTTTATTCGTAAGGGCGGGAAATGTCTCAATTATTCCCGCATTTCCTTTAACCTTAAATGACCCCTATTATATTGCCTCCTTTATCCTGATTTCTATTGGTGCCCTGGCCAAAGCCGGGGCGATGCCCCTCCATTCCTGGATACCAGCCGCCGCCCAGGTATTGCCGGCAACAACGATGGCCTTCATCCCTGCCTCTTTGGATAAACTCTTGGGGATATACCTCTTAACCAGGATTTCGGTTTATATCTTTGACCTAAGAACCAATATGATGTTAAGGGAGTTTCTTTTGATAATTGGTGCTGCTACTGTCTTTTTTGCCGTGATGATGGCCATTATCCAAAAGGAGGCGATGCGGCTCTTATCTTTTCACGCCGTCTCCCAGGTTGGCTATATGGTCTTAGGAATTGGCACCGGCATTCCCATTGGTGTAGCGGGCGGTGTCTTCCATATGCTAAACAATGCCTTGTATAAATCTGGCCTCTTTCTTGCTTGTGGTTCGGTTGAATACTGGACAAAGGATACAAAACTTGATAACCTTGGGGGATTTGCCCCAAAGATGCCCCTCACATTCCTCTCATTCATCATCGCGGCAATGGCTATCTCTGGTATTCCACCATTAAATGGTTTTGTCTCAAAATGGATGGTTTATCAAGGGCTATTAGAATTGGGACGACAGGGAAATAGACTGTTTGTCCTCTATTTATTGGCGGCGATGCTGGGTAGTGTCTTGACCTTAGCCTCTTTCTTAAAACTTACCTATTCTATCTTCTTGGGGGAGCGACCCAAAGGATTTGAGAAGATAAGAGAGGTGGGATTTTCTATGTGGCTACCAACCATAATAATTGCCCTCTTCTGTATCACATTCGGTGTCCTTGCCTATCCGATTGCCCTGCGCTATTTAATCTACCCTGGGCTTCCTTATTCAACAACTGAGGTGGGATTTTATCAGCCGCTATTGGCAACCTTTCTTCTCCTTCTGGCTCTCGGCATCGGACTGGCTATCTACTACTTCGGAAGGCAGATTAAAAAGACGAAGAAGAGTGAAGTCTTTGTTGGTGGCGAGGTCTTACCCGTAGGGGAAGGCTCGTTTACCGGCACCAATTTTTACTCTTCACTGAAAGAACTCCCGATATTGGATAAATTATATGAGTTTGGCGAAGGCGGTGCCTTTGATTTATTCAATTACTTCACAGGAATTGCGCAGGTCTTGGGCACGATTTTTCAAGTGGTGATTAATCGGATTATTGAGGAATTTTATCAACGTTTAGCCAGGCTAATGAGAACAATCGGGCAGGGATTATCTCTTCTCCATACCGGCTTTTTACCTCTCTACCTGGCCTGGCTTTTTATCGGTGCGATTTTACTTTTCACCCTTTTGGTCCGATGAAGACCTTGACTTTTTTAATTTTTACCTTACAATGAGCAACGGTTTGGAGTATAAATATGATTGAACTCTATCTATTAATAATCGCTATGTTAGCGGCGGCGATTGTTGCCATTGAGATAAAAGACCTGTTGGCCGCCGCGGTCGCCGTGGGACTAGTCGGTTTTACAGTAGCGATTATGTTTATCCTCGTTTCCGCACCAGATTTGGCAATCGTCCAGATTGTCGTTGAGGTGCTCACTGTCGTCTTCTTTGCCGCGGTCATTCTCCGCACCACCCATATTGATACGACAATTGGCAAAGGAATAGATAAGGAAATCGTCTTTCCCCAGGTTTGCTTCTTTATCTTCGGTATCTCTTTTCTTATCTTTGCCCTCTATGCCTTAAAAGACCTGCCGCCTTTTGGCTCACCGATAATGAAAGTGGCTAATACTTATATAAAAGAAGGTTTGGAGAAGACCGGAGCCGCAAATCTTGTGGCCGCAGTAATCCTTGACTATCGTGGTTATGATACCTTAGGCGAAGCCACCGTCCTCTTCACCTCCGTCTTAGGGGTATTGGCGATATTAAGAAAAATTGGGAGGAAATGAATATGACCCAAGGTCAAGAAAAGCCAAGAGGGATGACAATAATTGTGAAAAATATCACCCGGTTAATTGCCGGGTTTATCTTCCTTTACGGTGTCTATATTGTCTTCCACGGACACTTAACTCCGGGTGGTGGTTTTGCTGGTGGCGTCGTCATTGCTGGTTCTTTTATTCTCTTAATCCTTGCCTTTGGCTCCCAAGAGATTACCGAAAAGGTCTCTTATTCTTTTTCATCTCTATTTGAGAGTTTAGGGGGAATCTTTTTCTTAATAATTGCCCTCTTGGGAGCGATTGCCGGCTTTTACTTCTTTTGGAATCTCCTGCCCAAGGGAACTCCCTTACGACTTATCAGTTCCGGGATAATCCTGCCGGCCAATATTGCCATTGGGATAAAGGTCGGGGCCGGTCTTTTTGCCATATTTTTAGCCTTAGCCGCTACCAAGTATATAATGGAGGAATAGATGATACTCTTTATTGCCTGCATCGGACTTTTTCTCATTGGTATCTATGCGGTCGCAACCAAAAGAAATCTCATTAAGATTGCCATTGGCTTCTGTATGATGGAGTATGCGGTAAATCTTCTCTTTGCCTTTATTGGTTTTAAGAAGAATGCCTTAGCCCCAATCATCACCTCCCAGACCTTGGAAAGAAACTTTGTTGACCCAATTCCCCAGGCATTGGTCCTTACATCAATTGTCATCGGGTTAGGAACGACCGCCCTTATCCTTTCCCTAATTGTCCGAATTTATGAGAAGTATAAGACCCTTGATATAAAGGAGATTCGGAAACTACGGGGATGAAAGGTTTTCTACCATTATTTGTTGCCTTACCATTGGCTGGGGCTTTTCTCATCCCCCTCGCCACCAAGATTAAAAAGTGGTTGGGAGTGCTTTTGGCAAATATTGTCACCGCTTCTCTTTTGGGTCTTTCGGTCTTGGGGATAATGGAGACATTCTGGGGTAAAATCATTGTCTATCAAATTGGTGGTCATCATCCAACCTTGGGGATTATCTTTGCCTTTGATTCTCTTTCCGCACTGATCGTCTTGCTTATCGGGTTAGTTGCCTTTTCCGCCCTTCTCTTTTCCGTGCGCTACACCGATAAATTTACCGGGGTGGGGAAATTCTATTCCTTAGTGATGCTTTTATTAGCCGGAATGAATGGGGTTGCCCTAACCGGCGATTTGTTCAATCTATTTGTCTTCTTAGAGATTTCCGCTATCGCCTCTTATGCCCTGGTCAGTTTCGGGATAAACGATAAGGAATTAGAAGCCGGTTTTAAGTATATGGTCCTTGGTGAAGTTGGTGGATTATTTATCCTCTTAGGGATTGCCTTACTCTATTCCGCCACGGGAACTTTGAATATGGCCGATTTGGCTAATACCCTGACTAATTTACCCAAAACACCAATCGTCTGGTTTATTTTGGGGATATTCCTCTTTGGTTTTATGATAAAATCAGCGGTAATCCCTTTCCATACTTGGCTACCGGATGCCTATCAATATGCCCCGGCATCAATCTCGGCACTTCTGGCCGGGGTCTTCTCCAAGGTGATTGGGATTTATGCCTTAGTAAGAATTACCTTTAATATCTTCAACCTCTCACCCAAAACCGCACCGGTATTCTTTAACCTTCTTCTCTATTTAGGAGTTGGGTCATTGATAACTGGCGGATTTTTGGCATTGAATCAGAACAATTACAAGAAAATCTTATCCTACTCTTGCATCAGTCAGATTGGTTATATCTTTGTCGGTTTGGGAATTGGTAACTATTGGGGTATAACCGGCGCGTTATTTTTCATTTTGGCCCATGCCTTAACCAAAGGACTCCTCTTTTTAACCGCGGGTGATGTGGAACATAAATTAAATACTACTGATTTAGCCGGAATTAAAGGGTTGAGGGATAGAATGCCCACCACCTCCTGGTCACTGATTATCGGGTTACTCTCTCTTTCGGGTGTTCCACCTTTACCGGGCTTCTTTGCCAAATTACTCATCATCATTGGGGCACTGGCCGCTCATTTATACCTGGTGGCAATCATCTGCTCTCTATACTCAACATTAACCCTTGCCTATTTATTAAAAATCTGGCAGCCAATAGCCGGTAAGTCAGAGAGCACTCTTGGATACCCCGGGCGTGCTGCCGAAATACCAACGATGACTAGCGCTATACTCTTTTTGGTTGTTGTCGTAATTATCTTTGGAATTGGCTTTAAGCCGGCTTTAACCTGGATTGTTGAGCCGGCCGCTACTGCCCTATTAAGGGGCATTGGTTATGCGAAAATTATTTTGGGAGGATAGATGAAAGGAAAAGTCGCCTACTTCAAATTTGCCTTTATCCTCTATCTGCTTTTGGTCTATACCCTTGATTATCAGGAACTATTGGCTGGTCTCTTGGCTTCTTTTCTCACCGCCATTCTCTTTGGTGGTTATTTTACCTACGATGTTAAGCGCTTCCTGCAAATTCACCGCTGGTTTTGGTTTTTAGTATATATTCCCTTCTTTGCCTGGGAGTGCTTCAAGGCGAATTTGGATGTTGCCTTTCGGGTTTTGCACCCGGAACTTCCGATAAATCCCGGGATTGTAAAGATAAAGACGACATTAAAGTCAGAAATCGCCAAGACCTTTTTAGCCAACTCAATAACTCTTACACCGGGAACGATGAGTGTGGAAATTCTTGATGATTGCCTTTATATCCATTGGATTGATGTAAAATCAGTAGACCCCAAAAAGGCAACGGAAATAATTGCCCGACCGTTTGAAGGATTTTTGCAAAGGATTTTTGAATAGGAGGAGATATGGAAATCCTTTTAACCCTATTATCGCTATGTGCCTTTTTCTGTCTTTATCGTGCCTTGCAAGGACCTTCAATTTCTGACCGGGTGATTGCCGTTGATATTATGGGCGTTCTATTCACCGGTATCACCGCCCTGGTCGGCTTGAAATATAAAATTTCCTACCTCTTAGACCTCTCAATTGCCATTGCGATATTGAGTTTTATCGGCACCTTAGCCTTGGCAAAGTATTTAGAGGGAAGGAGTTTAGATGATTGAGACTATCGGTTGGATTATTATCGTTATTGGTGTCCTTTTTGACCTCTTGGGTGGCTTAGGTTTAGTGCGATTACCGGATTTATACAATCGGATGCAAGCTGCCACAAAATGCGTTACCCTCGGCACCTGTGGGATTATGTTAGGGATATTTTTGATTACCGGTTTTTCGGCAATTGGTATCAAGGCATTAGTTTGTGCCCTCTTTGTCTTATTTACGATGCCGGTGGCCGCTCATGCCCTTTCCCGTTCTTCCCTTTCCTTCGGGATAAAACTATGGAAGGGCAGTGTTGTTGATAAATTGGGCGAAGATAAAAAGGGCGAGCCACAAATAGAAAAAAGTAACGCCGATGAATGCCGAAAGACCGCCGAGGAAGCCGATTAAATAAAAGAGAAGGTGAGAAAACCTAAGTTAAGGGAATTAGGGGAAGCCATCAAGGCGATAGTAAAGGGTCCCTACACAATAAAATTCCCAAAGGCAGAAGCAAAGGTTCCACCTAATTATCGGGGAAGAATTGTCTTTAACATTGAGGGATGTGTTGGCTGCGGTGCCTGCGTTGAGGTCTGCCCGGCAAAAGCCCGGGCAATCTTTGATGACCGAGAGCAAAAGATAAGAAAGGTAATTCACTATCAGGAAAAGTGCATCTATTGCGGTCAATGTGTGAGATACTGTATCACCCAGGAAGGGATAAAACACACACCCGATTTTGAACTATCAAGCCTAACCAAAGATGGCTATGAGAATTATATAGAAAAAGAATTAGTCTTATGTGAATTGTGCGGTGAGATTGTTGGCTGTAAAGACCATTTACTTTGGCTGTATAAAAAAGTTGGAGAATCGGCTTATCAAAATCCCAACCTATTTTTAACCTACCAGAGAGAGATTGGATTAGCCAAAGAGAAGGGAATTAGACCCCTTGCCTACCGTTCCGGACATTTAAGAGTCTTGTGTCCAGATTGCCGGCGGAGGGTCTATCTTCAAGAAGTCTGGGGATATTGAGAATATAAAACCCTGCCTAAAGAAATTTGAGGAATTGGTCTTGGAATTTTTACTTCCTTCTTCATCTCCTCTGTAAGTCTGTGGGTATATTGAATTCGTAGGATTCTCATTAAGGAAGTTTCCTGTGGGGAAACTTTTTTATCGGGTCATTTTTCCTTTAACCCCTTCATTATGCAGGGGTTATTGGATTTTTCTTTGATTTTAGGGTATCGCCCCCTCTATGCCTTACCCTGCCCCTTACTTAACTCCTTACTGGGTCTTTTACTTTGTCCCTTTCTCTATCCCTTCCCTAATCCCTTTCCCTGCCTCCTTATTAGTCCCTCTCTCTTACCCTTTCTTAGCCCCTTACTCTATCCCCTCCTGATAGGCTCTATGAGAAACTCTCTAATTCTATTCCTGTGCCTTTTCCTGTGTCTTTCCCTGAATCCCCTTCTTCACGCTCGCCCTTGACGGGATGCTCACGCAGTGCTGGCGACAGCCGGTAGTCCAATATCACTAATATACGAATGACACGAATAAAACCTTGAACTTGATTCAGGGCTTTGATTATTTTTTATTATTCTTTAAGGTGAAGTAAGAGAATAAGCATTTATAGATAAACTTATAGAAATTTCCACACACATCGGTCCACTATCTTAGAACAAAGACGAACAAAATGCTTGACATCTCTTAAATTTCGGCTATTTTTGAGGAGATGAAAAAATTCAACCATAAGAAATCGTCTCCCTCCGAACATCATTTTTTTATCTGGCGAAAAAAATATCTACCCGAAATACTCGGCCTAATCTTATTTGCCATCCTTCTTTTATTACCAAGTTTCATTAGTTTAGAATGGCAATCCCTCTGGCAGGGGGCAAAGGTTGGTTATGGCTTGATGTTTAGGTATTTCTTAAGCGGAAACCCACCGCCCTACTTCTTAGAAGAGACCCCAAAACCATTAGTCGCATTTTTTTACTACTTCTTACCTCCCCAGTTAATTTATCTCCTATTGGTATTTTTGGCATCACTGGGCTTTGTCTATTTTGTCAAGATGACCAAACTAATAAGTTCCTCCTTTCTACCGGGTATCCTGGCTTATTTTTATTGCCTCCTGCTCTTTGAAGATGCCTATCTTAATTTGGTTGGTTGTTATTGGTTGTGGCTTTATATTCCGTTAGCCTTAATTGCCTTTTACTATTTTTTCGCAAAGGATTTTTATCAATATAGTATCTATCTCACCTTATCCGGCTTAATCCGACCCGACAGTTGGTTCTTGGCTTTAATAATTTTAATCTATGCCCGATATAAAAAATTTCCTAAAAGACCTATCTTGCTTATCCCCTTTTTGGCACCACTACTCTGGTTAGTCTTTGATGCCCGGGCATTTCGGAATCCATTTTATTCCTTCATTATCACCGCTCGTTATCCAATAATTACTGGCCTGCCGGTGGCAAACTTTTTTCAATTTTTCCCAACGGTAATTAAAGATTTGAGCCAGATGACCGATTTTTGGTTTTTATTTTTTAGCCTCATTGGCGCATTTATTACTTTATTTCTTTATCAGAAAAAACTCAATCGGCAACGAGTGGCAGAAAGGGATAATTATCACCTCCTTTTCTTAATTGCCTTTGCGCCGTTTCTCTTTTATCTTTTACTCTCCCTCCGTGGGGGTGTGCTGGTAATGCGTCGTTTTTTCCTCCTTTCTTTAATCTTTTTCGCATTTTATGCCTTTAATTTGCCCAATTTCTTTTTCCCAAGACCGTTTTATAAAAGAATCTTACCGCTTCTGATATTTATTTTACTCTTCTTTTTAAACTTCTCATTAGAGCGGATGAAAAGAAATTACGCAATCCTGCAAGATGGTGCAATAAAAATTAAAACGATTGAGGGCTCTTTGGAAAAAATAAATACCTTAACTGACTCTTTAAGGCAAGCCCATCGCTTACCAAAATGGCTCATTGTTCCTTATCGCCGCAAATCGGTATTTGAATTCTATCTACCGATTTATCAGAATAAGATTGAAAGTTTCCGGGAGATTGTCGCGCTGAGAAAGGAATTAAAAGAATATGCGCCAAGTCTGGTCTATTTTTTAAGAGAAGATTTTGCTGGCTTAGAACATGCCTTTGATTTTTTGCATACCGGAAAACCTTATCATCTGACCCAAGAGGGCATTTCCTTTACCCCACTCTTTTCTCAACCCCGGTATATTATCTACCTCTTAGATACAATAAATCAAAACTAATATGGCTTTGTGATGATACGGATTGCCTTAATTAACGACCAGCCACCATTTTCTGGGATGGGTCGGTATGCCTTCCTTTTGCATTCTTTATTAAAAAAAAATCCCAATTACCAAGTAGACCATTGGTATATCAACTATGCCAAGCGAGAGTTAGTCTTAAATGGCAAGGTATTGAGAAGATTTAAAGATTTTTCCCTCTTTGAAAATAAATTCATTTTTCTTGCCCGGCTGAAGATAAGTCTACCAAGATATGACATCTATCACTTGACCAACCAAAATCTATCTTTCCTCTGGAAAAGGATAAACATTCATCCCGCCGGTCTTTTTTGTTTAACCTGCCATGATATTGCTCCACTTTTTGGACCAATTGGTTTATGGGAAAAAACCGCCCGGAGATTTTTATACTCTGGTATTCCAAAAGTCCAGAGAATAATTGCTGATTCCCTTTCCACGAAAAGGGATTTAATGAATAAATATTGGATACCGGATAAAAAGATTAAAGTTATATACTTGGGGGTTGACCGGAATATCTTCCGACCTTATCCAAAGATTGAGGCCCGGAAGATTTTAGGTCTGCCCGAAGACAAGAAAATTATAATCAATGTCGGGACGGAGACTTGGCGTAAAAATATCCCAACCCTCCTTGCGGCATTCGCGTCAATTCTTATTTCTCAACCCGATGCCCTTTTAATCCGGGTCGGCGAAAAGAGTAAACTATCGCAAAAGATTATCCGCTCATTAAAATTGGAATCTTCCATTGATTACCGAAGAACCGAAGACGATAATCATTTAGCGCTCTTTTATGCCAGTTCCGATTTAGCCATATTCCCTTCATTTTACGAAGGGTTTGGGCTACCGGTTCTGGAGGCGATGGCTTGTGGCGTTCCGGTCATTGCCTCCAACTCATCATCGCTTCCCGAGTTAGTTGGGGAGGCTGGCCTTCTGGTAGCACCGGACGATGTGAAACAAATCGCCGAGGCTGCCGTTAAAGTTCTAACACTGCCGATGCTGGCTAATGAATTAAGCGGAAAATCATTAGAACGGGCAACTCATTTTTCCTGGGAAAAGACCGTGGCGGAAACGATACTGGCTTATCAAGAACTAATTCCTAGAATTAGAAATTGAAGCATAAGCAATGACTTAAAAGGACGGACCTTTATTTTGTAATAATAAATTTCTCCGTAATTCCTGTCTGTTCGGTCTGTAAAAAGCAGTAGTAGATGCCTGGACGAGCCCATTGACCACCTTTCCCCCTTCTATCCCACAAAAGGCAATTGCTGAATGAAGTTGTCTTACCGGAGAAGAGATTTTTTACTACCCGACCCGAGGCATCCAAGATTTTTATATTTATATGACAAATTTTAGGTAAGATATAACGAATTCTCACCGAACCAGAGGAAACGGTATTAATAAGAAGTGTAGGCGGAATATTTAGGATTGGTTGGACTTGCCATTCCGATATATCGCCCGAACCACGATGTAGGAGATAAGTTTCACCGAGGTAATAATTACCGCCTAAGTCTCCACCAAAGATAAAGAAGTTATCGTTAAAAAAGTCATAGACACCAGTCGGGTTTCTTCGCTCAATCGGTGTCTCGCCGGAAGGATAAAGTTGTGTCCAGGTTAGAGTTGGTATATTGAGGACATAAACATCATTAAACATTTGGTAGGAATTAAAACCGGCAAAGATATAAAATTTGTTCCTCTTTGGGTCATAACCATAAGCAAAATTTGACCGGGCACTCGTATAGAACCGGTGGGATTCAATTGAGTCCAGTGTTCGCTACCCGGGGTTAAATCTAATGCCCAAACTTCATTATACCAATAATCGCCTGCGCCCCCAAAGATAATCATCCGGTTATTGGTTCGGTCAAACATTGCGCCGCCGGCCGAGCGTCTGGCTGGCTTAGGAGGGGAAACTAACAATTTCCGCCATACCAGGCTATCTAACTTTAATTTCCAAAGGTCTTCGCCGGCTTGACCGCCTCCAATATCGCCACCAAAAAGAATAAGGGAGTGGCGAGTGGGATGATAGATTGAATATGGGATAGTTCGGCCGGGCGGAGGGGTCCCGGTTGGCACCAACCTTTCCCACCTTTCATTACCCAGAGTTAAATTTAGTGCCCAGACATCATTTAAGTAAACACCACCGCCATTGTCGCCGCCAAATATGAGCATCCTCTGATACTTCTGGTCATAGACCGCGGCTGGACCAGCACGTCCGGATGGGGAAGTTCCAGAAACCGAGACCGGAAGCCAAAAATAGCCATTTGGATTGTTTAAGGATATCTCCCAGACATCGTTGAAATACCGGTTGTTGAGCCGACAACTCGTTCCGCCAAAAAGGATTACTCTTTGATTAAGGCTATCAATTATCATTGAAGGATTACGGCGCGCTGTCGAATAGAGGGCTTGCCATTCCAAACCAAAGGCCGTAATAAATATTAATAAAATAAGAACCCTTGCGCTATTAAACTTCATAACTCCTCCTTCATCTTTATAGTATAATTTAATTATACACCCTTTCTAAAAACGGTCAATTTCGCTTTTCATCAAAAATAATCTTCCCGAAAAAGAGTCGTTTAATCATACATACCTGTTTAGCAAGCCTATTGGAAAAATAGGACATCTCCCTTATAAAAATATAAAAAATATGGATGAACTATATCATAAGTTTGACTTTCCAAAAATTCTATGTATAATTACTATCTAATTGGGAACGAAGGTATTTGCCTAAATTTAGGTAAAGGAATAATTGATGCCTCATCCGAGATGGCAGGAAGTATATGCAAAACCTATTACCCTGCCGGAATTTATTGACCACATCTATTCCCATCGTATATTTTTAAATGCCATCTTTACCGAAGGGGTCAAAAGACTCTTAGAAATTGGGACAGGTAGTGGTTCAATGAGTATCTTCTTATCCCATCTTGGTTTTCAAATAACCTCCATTGATAATAATGACGAAGTTATTAAAATCGCCCAACAGAATAATGAAATATTGCGTGGCAATTTAAAAATTATTAAAGCTGATGCCTTTAACCTGCCCTTTTCTGAAAATTCTTTTGATTTGGTATTCCACCAGGGCTTCTTTGAACATTTTTCCAATGAAGAGATTCATAACCTATTAACCGAACAACTGCGGGTTGCACCGATTGTCGTCTTCAGTGTCCCGACTTGTTATTACCTCTCAAAAAGTTTAGGCGAAAGGCTTTTAACCAAAAGAGAATGGGAGAATATTTTGACCGATTTTAAGGTCGTGGAAAGCGCCTACTATGGCCTTCCCCGTCCGGACTCTTTTTTAAAAAGGTTCCTTATCTCCATTGGTTGGCGGAGAATCTATTACTATGCCAAGATTAAAAGGTAATCTATTTATTTCGATACTTGCCCCCGCGAGGTGCCTTTGAAAACATAAATGAAGATTAACTATTCTCTTAAATCGGTTCGCCGCATCATTGGATTTTCTATCGTTTTCTTACTTTTCTTTTTTATGGCAAAAAGCCTATATCAGAATTGGAATAAGATTCCCTTTGAGAAAATCCGGTTTAACTATTACTATTTAGCCATTTCCTTCATCCCTCTTCTATTCTGTTTTCCGATTGGGGCGTTTGCCTGGAAATATATCCTTAATAACTTGGGCGAAAAAATCTTTTTTCGGCGGGCGGCCGGAATAATCGCCATTTCGCAATTAGGCAAGTATCTGCCCGGTAAAATATGGTTTGCGGTTGGAAGAATTTACCTGGCAAAAGTAGGCGGCATTTGCGGGAGTAAAACTTTAGTTAGTTTATTATTGGAAACGGGTATGCTTTTCATCTCGTCATTAATCTTATTTCTCATCTCAGCCATTGGCATTACTAACTTAGCAATACCGCATCTGCTCATTTTATCCGCCATAATTACCATCATTGGTCTCGTGGGTCTTTACCCAACAATCTTTTCAAAAATACTTAATTTTTTCCTCTCGCTATTTCGGAGAAAAAAAATTGAAATATATTTTCCTTACGGTCGAATTCTTTTATTACTTATTATCTATGGAATTGCCTGGCTTCTCTACGGATTGGGGTTCTATCTCTTAATCAACTCATTTTACCCGGTAGCCTTCTCCAGTCTACTATATTTAACCGCGGTCTACGCTATTTCCTGGAACATCGGTTTTATTATTTTAATCTCTCCTGCCGGGTTAGGTGTCCGAGAGGGTGTATTAAGTTCTCTCCTCCAATCACAATTTCCTCAACCCATTACCATAATTATCGCTTTTTTATCCCGAATTTGGATAACAATCGGTGAGTTGATTTTTCTGATTATTGCGGTAAAATGGGGCATTGAGGTGAAAAGATATGGAAAAGAAGAAAAAGCCGAAGAGCGAAAAGAAGGATAAGGCGAACATCAGACGACCAATAACCAAAATTAAATTTGATACCATTGCGATAGCAATTATGCTAACCATACCCTTAATCCTCTATTACAAATTCCTTTCTGGTTCACGGATGCTCTATGGTTCGGATTGGCTTTTGGGCGGATTACCCAATAGAAAGTTTATGGCCGATTATATCCGTTCCCATTGGTCTATTGCCTTATGGCAGCCGCATATTTATGGCGGACTGCCAACGGTGGCGGCATTTTTTGCTGACCTCTTCTATCCCACGACCCTCTTTCGCCTCTTTTTCCCAACGGATCTCGTTTGGACCTACACATTTATTTTCCATCTCTTTTTGGCCGGACTGGGCACTTATCTCTTTCTTTTGGCATTGGGAATTGACCGGCGGGCGGCATTCCTATCCGGAATTGGTTATATGATGGCCGGCTCCCTTGTATCCTTATCCCTGGCCGGTCACGATGGCCGACTCATCACATCTTCGCTTCTGCCCTTCGTTCTTTATTTCCTCCATAAAGGAATAACCACCAAGAGATTCTCTTATTTTATCTTCTCCGGAACGATTATTGGGCTACAACTCTTTTCCGGACATATCCAGAAGGTCTATTACACCGGGATAATTGTCGTCTTCTATTTTATCTTCCAAATTATCTTCATCCAGAAAGGAAGGGAACGGTTAAAACTTCTTTTATACTTTATCATAATGTTTATTTATGTTGGGCTCTTAACCGCCATCCAGTATCTGCCAGTTTATGGAAATCTACCTTATGTCGCCCGCGGTGGGGAAAAAGGTTATGCCTTTGCTACCTCTTGGAGCATGCCACCCGAAGAGACCTTTGACTTAATCACTCCACATTTTTCCGGTATCCTTGACCATTACTGGGGAAGGAATTATTTTAAACTCCATACCGAGTATTTAGGGATACTTCCCTTACTTCTTTCTCTTCTGGCTATTATATTTAAATGGAAAGAAAAGATTGTCAAATTTTTCTTCTTTTTCCTTGTCTTTGGACTCTTGATGGCCTTTGGTGGGTATACCCCATTCTATTACCTACCTTATTATTCTCTCCCGGGAATTAGTAAATTCCGGGGTCCGGGTATGATATTCTTCACCTGTGCCTTTTCCATAATGGTTCTGGCTGGATTCGGTCTCCACTATCTAATAAGAGAGATAAGGGAAAAAGAGGTTAAAAGACTCAAAAAGGTTATTTTATGGTTCAGCGGTGTAATTGGGGTCTTATTAATCCTCTCCCTTATTGCCAGCGGATTATTTCTTTCCTTGGGGAAATCACTCCTTTCTCCTCTCTTGCCGGAATACGGCTCCGAACTGGTTAATCAAAAGATAAATACCCTTTATGAAAATTACGGTAATTTTAGAACTGGACTCTTACTTGCCTTCTTCTTTGCGGCGATTAGCTCATTATTACTCTATTATCAGTCTTTAAGGAAGTTAAGTCTTAAAACCTCTATCTTGCTTTTGGCATCTCTATTATTTATTGACCTGTGGCGGGTTGACCGAAAATACATTAGAGATGTTGAACCACCGAAAGTGTATTATGCCCCGGACGAGGTGATAAATTTTCTGAAATCGGACACCACAATCTATCGGGTATTTCCTTTACAGTATGAGCGGTCCGATAATGGCATCTTAACTCTTTACGACATCCAAAGTGTCGGTGGTCATCATCCCAACCCATTATCAAGTTATCAGGAATTCATTGGTGCGGAAAAGACGGTTATGTTCCAACCAACCAACTTGATTCATAAAAATTTCTTAGACCTCCTCAATGTGAAGTATATCATCTCCGTTCCCCTCCCCCAAGACATTTCTCCCTACGACCCAAAGACCCAAAATTTAATTAGAGAATTGAAAGACTTCTTCTCCCAAGAGAATTATGAACTTGTCTTTTCTGGTTCCAGAAATGTTATTTATCAAAACAAATCTTCTCTCCCCCGGGCATTCCTTGTTTCGGGATATAAGGTGGTTAAAGATAAAGAGGAAATCTTTTCACTCCTGAAAGGGAATTTTGACCCAAGAAAGGTCGTTTTGCTTTCGGACTGCGTAGCAGGGACGGAGTCCTTATCGGTTTCGTTTCCAGTAATGGATACTATTATCCCTGGGGAGGTCTCAATAAAGAAATACTCGCCAAACCGGATTGAAATTGAAACCAAAACGGAATTGCCCGGATTTTTAGTCCTTAGTGAAAACTACCATCCGGATTGGCAGGCATTAATTGATAACCAAAAAACAAAAATCTATCGTGCCTATCATACATTCCGGGCAATCTGGTTACCCAAGGGTGCGCATAATGTCGTATTTATTTATGCCTCCAAATATTATAGAATCGGTTCGCTTTTTACCATCATCGGTCTAATTTTTTTCGTTGGAATAGGTTTTCTCTTTCTTAAAGGAAAGAAGATATGATATGGGTTTAGATGAACGAGCGGAAAGTCGAGATTAGAAAAGCCGAAAACCAAAGAAAAAGGGTAAAAGACAAGAAGATTTTCTCCAACGGGGTGACAGGAAAAAATCATACAGTGATTTTTTCCGCAAGAGGGGTGATAACCCCTATTGAGCGAGGCTTGGAGAAAATATGATATGGAAAGAAGTTAAATCACTGGCGGAAAACCTAAAAGCCAATTCCATCTTACAGACCCATACCTCCTGGGTTTTATTGACCGGTGAGTTTGCCTATAAGATAAAGAAACCGGTTAACTTTGGATTTTTAGATTACACAACGCTAAAATTAAGGAAATACTTTTGCCAAAAAGAACTGGAATTAAACCGTCGTCTGGCACCGGAGATTTATTTAGATGTCATTGCGGTGCGAAAAAAAGACACAGAAATATTTTTAGGAAATAAAAATGGGGAAATTATTGACTATGCCCTAAAAATGAAAGAACTCCCCCAAGAGTATTTGATGACTTCCCTTTTGAAAGCTGGGAAAGTAAATTCTTCCCATATTAAAGAAATCGCCCGGGTGATTGCCAATTTCCATAATCAATTGAAACAAACCCAAGAAACGGCGAGGTACGGTCGCGAAAGAATAATCAAATTTAACTGGGAGGAAAACTTCTCCCAGACCGAAAGGTTTATTGGCAAAACCCTACCCCACCGGCGATATAATTATATAAAAGAGACAATTTACTCCTTCATCAATAAATACCCGTCAATATTTGAGAGGCGAATAAAAGATAAGAGGATAAAATTCTGCCACGGTGACCTCCACTCCCAAAATATCTTTATTATTCCCACTGAGTCAAAGCCAAATGTTTTTATCTTTGATTGTATAGAGTTTAACCAGCGATTCAGTTGTTCCGACACCGCCTCTGAGATTGCCTTCTTCTTAATGGATTTAGAATTTCATAAAAGTTATGATTTAGCCGATTATTTCCTTGATCAATACCTCCAATTGACAAAAGATTATCCCCTCTTATCCGTTTTAGTATTTTACAAGGCCTACCGTGCCTATGTGCGAGGTAAGGTCACCAGTTTTAAGACAGAAGAAAGAACAATCCCTGAGGATGAAAAAAAGCGAGCGCAGAAGATTGCCTGGCGGTATTTCCAGATGAGCGAAAAATATACCCGCTCCCTTTTCCTTTCACCAAAGGTCATCATCTTTTTTGGTCCGCCGGCCGCCGGCAAGACCTTCCTCAGTGAGCGCTGGCGGAAAGAAAAAGAAGGGATTACCCTGAGGAGCGATATAATTAGAAAGGATTTATTTGATTTACCAGTAGAAAAGCATTTTTTTACCGCCTACCGAAAAGGAATCTATTCTAATAGAATAACGGAAAAAACTTACTCGGAAATCCGAAAAAGAGCGATAAGATATTATAAAAACAATCAGAATGTATTTCTGGATGCAACTTTTTCTAACCCTTATCTCCGAAAAAAATTGGATTGGGAATTTAAGAAACAGAAAATTCCTTTTCTCTGGGTTTTCTGTTATGCCCCCCGTAAGACAATCCTCCGCCGCCTCGCTAAAAAGAGGAAATATTCTGATGCGACAAAAGAAATATATCAAACGTTTTCCCAATCCGACTTCCGTCATTTACCAAAACCATTTATTACCCTCAATACCACCTTAAAGGTGAAAGAAAACATAAGAAAAATTGAAAAGGCACTACTTCATATCTGACATCCATTTAGGAAGAAGAGGTAATCCGGATGCTTTTCTTAAACTCCTATCTTTTTTTGAATCCATGAAAAAAGATGCGGAAAGTCTCTTTATTTTAGGCGACCTGTTTGACTTCTGGTGGGAGTATAAAACCGTCATCCCAAAGGCGGGCATTAAAATCTTATTTGCAATGAAAGACTTAATTCAATATGGAATTAAGGTCTATTACCTTCCCGGCAATCACGACTTTTCCGCCAAAAGGTTATTTGAAGAAATTGGTGTTATCGTTCAAGAGAAACTCCAAATCTCCCTTAATGGCAAGCCGGTCTTTCTAATGCATGGCGACCTTCTTGACAATTCTTTTCTCACCTCCCTTTCCCGAATTGCCTACCGTTCTTTTCTTTCCCGTTCTCTCTTTTCTCTCCTTCATCCCAATTTCGCAATACCCCTGGCTCGGTTATGTGTCGGCATCTCCGGCGGTTCGGGCTGGGTGAACCACCTAGAAGAGAAGTTTAAGAAATTTGCCGAAGAAAAAATCGGGGAGGGTTTTTATCTTGTCGGTCTTGCCCATATCCATCGCCCCGCTTTAGAGAAAATTGGTAATGGCTATTACTTAAATACGGGGGATTGGTTAAAAAATTTCTCCTACGGAGTCCTTGACAGCGAAGAAATCCGATTGGCGAGATGGGAATAGAATTTCGAGTTTCAAAAACCAGTGCCCATCCGTGTTTATCGGTGATTAAATTTCGGGATTAACTACCGGAATAAAAATTGGCTTAGCAAAATGAAGGTCGGGGCGAATAAAAGTCCAATCGTTAGAATTAAAAACCAAGGATGCAAAGTGGAGGCGGTTGATTGGTCTCGCCTGGGGATGCGGCTCCGGACCAATGAGGTGTTATTTTGATAACGCAATTCACCCAAGATAACCCCAATAATAGAAAGAATAAATATTATCCAGCCCAAAGTTTCATAACCAGGGATTTTTATCCGCGCCCGCTTTAAGAGGGGAGAGAATAATTGGGTGAGGAGAAAACTGACCAAAACAAGACCAAAAAAGATATAACCGAAAATGCGGTGCCTTTTGTAGGGGAATGTCCACATCCCTGATTTACTCATCCCGAGCCAGGCATTATTAACACCCCAAACTATCGCTCCAATTAAAACAATGAGATGAATAACCAGGTAAGTCGGCATATTTTATAGGATAAAAGAAAAAAAGGGAAAGTCAAGCACCACAAGCATTATTCCGCTTCCCTAGCAAGCATTTTGCGATAGTTGACGATTAAGGCAAAGTAGTCTATAATTAAGATTATGCTATACTCAAAAATCCCGTCCAAATTCTGCATTTCGTATTCCGCTATAACATTTTCTCTTTCGCTTCTTATTTTTAGCCCTCTCTTGGGACAGGAGAGATTGGTTGAGGTAAAAATCTCCTCCCGCCAGGATTTAGAAATCTTCTATAATTTGGATATACCAATTCAGGATGTAAAAGAAGGAAGAGTCTTTGCCTTTCTCACCGATAAACAGGTTTACGAATTACAAAATAGGGGGTTTACCGTTAAGATTTTAATTGCAGACTACCAGAAGGAATTAGAGAAAATCCTCCCTTATTATCATACTTATGTGGAGGTCTGCAGTATAATTACTCAATTAGCTTCAACCTATCCCAATATTGCCAAACTTGAGACCTTAGGACTATCTTGTAATGGCAATAGAATCTTAGGAATGAAGGTTAGCGATAATCCACAACTGGATGAACCGGAAATTGGGATGAGATTGATTGGTGCCCATCATGGCGATGAGAAAATCTCTACGGAAATAACCCTTACCTTTCTGCGGTATCTTTTAGAGAACTACGGCACAAATCCGCGGGTGCAATACTTAGTTAATAATCGTCAGATATTTATCATTCCCATTCTTAATCCGGATGGGCATATCGCCAATAGCCGAGGTAATGGACGAGGGGTTGACTTAAATCGCGATTACGGCTATATGTGGGCGGGCGCGGGCGGTTCCACCGCCCCATTTTCTCAACCGGAGACGAGATTAATTCGGAGACACTCAGAAAGAAATCTTATCTCTTTTGAATACGAATACCATTCCGCGGCTTCTTATGTCAACTATCTTTGGGACTTTCATCCTCAGGACCCGCCGGATTCCGCTTTAATCATTACCATTTCCCGACGGTATGCGGACTCTACTTATGGCTCTTCTCTAACCCGTTTGACACCAATCAATGGTTATGACTGGTATATGGTCCGGGGAAGTTGTCAGGATATGGTATTTGGTGAGTTTGGCACATTTGCCACAACGATTGAGACCCAACAGCCATCTTCACAAGCAAGAATTGATTCCATCTGTTTGGTCAATCGGCGTGCCCTTTTGGATATCCTAACGACTGGGGAATGGGGAGTTCAGGGAAGGGTCTTAGATACCTTTTCCCAAACACCACTTCTGGCTTTAATTAAAATCAAATCACCGACAAGGTGGCAGACTTATTCCTATTTGCCAACTGGCTTTTACCATAAATTTATTGATGGGGGGAATTGCACATTAGAGGTCTATTCTCCGGGCTATGAGGTGAAGAAAATTGACGTTTCCATTCCCAATCGGACACCACTTAATCTAAATATCCTCTTAAAACCAACCTCTTTGGCGGAAGGCTATGGTTTCCGGATTGGCTGGGTGAAAAGGGCAACGAATGATAAGTCTCAGGTGACAATCACTCCTAATTGTCTTGGTGTTCCGGATAGTCTTTTCTTCTCTTTATCCTACGGTGGTGAGATTGTGATTGAACTACCTTTAGGATTTCCGATTAAGGATTTGCCGGGTAACGACTTAAAAATCTTTGAGGGTAATGACGGAACTACGGAGAGGTATAATCTCTATTGCGCCCTTGACCTATTTGGAACCTGGTATGCCCTTGGGCAAGGCGTCGGAACTCAGGAATTTGATTTAGCCCAAAGTGGTCTTGATAGTGCTTATTACATAAAGATTGTTGACGCTAATTCCGGCTCCCAATCCGAGCCTTATGCCGGTTTTGACCTGGATGGTATTACCTATCGTCTTCCGGAAACCCCGGTAACGGAAAAGAAATGCCTTTCCCACCAAAATACCCGATTACCGACCATCTTAAAAGCTAACTTAAAATCGGTTTATAACACCCCCGTGAGAATTTTTAATATCCAAGGACACTTACTAAACCCTAATTGTGACAAACTTCCGGTCGGCGTCTATTTTATTTTGGATGATAATAAAAGTATGAGGAAGGTGATAAAAATTTAGGTGATAAAAGGTTTAATTAAAAGTCTCCGACCTCTTCAGTGGTCAAAAAACGCCTTCATTTTTGCCGGACTATTATTTTCCCAAAATCTCTTCCATCTCTCCTATCTCCTAAAATCGATCGCCGCCTTCTTCCTTTTCTCATTCGTCTCCGGTGCCACCTATATAATAAATGACATAAGAGATTTAGAAGAAGACCGCATCCATCCGAAAAAGCGGTTCCGACCAATTGCCAGTGGCCGGCTGAAAGTCTCCTTTGCCCTTCCCTTTGCCATCTTTCTGATTCTCGTTTCTTTAATTCTTGCTTTTCTCTTAAACTGGGATTTCTTTTTGGTTATTTCCCTTTATCTCATCCTTACCCTATCCTATTCCTTCTTTTTGAAGGAGATTGTAATTTTAGATTTGTTAGCCATCGCCTTCGGGTTTGTTTTAAGGGCTTGGGCGGGCACGGTTGTGATTGGCGTTAGCCTTTCGGTCTGGCTTTTTATCTGCACCATTCTTTTGGCTTTATTTTTGGGAATTACGAAGAGGAAGACGGAGATTGCTTTACTTGGTGATTCTGCCCCCAACCACCGAAGTGTCCTTTCCCATTATTCCCATAACTTTTTAGACCAAATGACCTCGGTGGTGACCGCGGCAACCGTTGTCTCTTATGCAATTTATACTGTGGCCCCAGAGACCGTGGCAAAGTTTGGGACGAATAAATTGTTTCTCACTATCCCCTTTGTTCTCTATGGCATCTTTCGCTACTTATATTTAATTTACCATGCGGAGTTTATGGAGAATCCAGAATGGGCATTAATAAAGGACTTATCTCTAACCATTGCCATTCTTCTTTGGATAATTTCGGTCGTTTTGATTCTTTACTTAAAGTGGAGTTAAGATGTCTGAGGTTTATCTCTTAAAGACTACACCGGAAAAGGTAGTGGAAGATTATTGTCGGATAATGGCAATGGCCGGATATAAAGAACATGTGCCATTAGATAAGGAGATAATTGTGAAATTGAATCTATCCTGGACAATCTTTTATCCGGCTTCTTCTTCTCCTCCCTGGCAACTGGATGGTGTCCTTTCCGCCCTTACCAATTTTGGCTATGATAAGAATAAGATTTATCCGGTAGAGAATAAGACGGTCGTCACTAATACCCGGAAGGGGGCAAAGAATCAGGGTTGGCTTTCGGTCTTAGAGAAATATGGGATTCCCTTTTATCCTTTGCCCGAGCAGGAATGGATAAAATTTACTCCAAAGGCGTCGCTCTTAAAATTAGATAAGATATTTCCAGAAGGAATCTATGTGCCAAAGATCTTCTTTGGTAAGAGCATCATCCATCTGCCAACAATGAAGACCCACGGTCATTCCATTACCACCGGGGCAATTAAGAACGCCTTTGGTGGGCTCTTAAAAGAGGTGAGGCATTATGGGCACGAGTTCATCCACGAGGTCTTAGTTGACCTATTGATTATGCAAAAGGAGATCCATCCGGAGGTCTTTGCGGTGATGGATGGGACAGTCTGTGGCGACGGCGCCGGACCGAGAACAATGATTCCTTATATCGGGAATTTAATCCTTGCCTCCTTTGATTCGGTAGCGATTGATGCGGTAGCGGCCAAGATTATGGGTTTTGAGCCATTAAAGATTGATTACTTGAGAATTGCCCACGAGATGAGTTTGGGGATAGCGGATTTGACTAAAATTAAAGTGATTGGCGAAAACATTACCGGAATGAATTTTGGCTTTAAAACGAAGCGGAGTTTTGTCATCTTTGGTGACCAGGCGCTACGGAAGGGATTTTTGCGACCGTTAAAAAAGATTGCCCTCCACTCACCACTCTGGGTTTGGGCCCCAATCGCCTCCACCATCTATCACGATTACCTCTGGTATCCGTTGATTGGTTATTGGCGAAAGAAAAAGTTTCTAAAAACGGAATGGGGAGGTCTCTTCCTCTCCTATATTAGAGAAGGGAATAAGTGAAGGGTTCTTATCTCCTAATTTTAAAAAATAACAAGGAGCAAGAAATAAAAGTGGGCGCCTTGGGTAAAAGAAGGTTTTTACCGGGTTATTACCTTTATGTTGGGTCAGCACTAAATAACTTGGAAAAGCGGATTGAACGACATAAAAGAAAGAGAAAGAAAAAGTTTTGGCATATTGATTATCTAACAACCCGGTTTAAATTTTTGGGCTCGGTAAAGTTCCCCTCAGAGAGAAAAAAAGAATGTCAAATTGCTGGGATTTTAAAAAAAGACTTTTTGGCGATAGACGGCTTTGGTGCTACCGACTGTGCTTGCCTCGCCCATTTGTTTTACTCGCTAACTGAACCGGCGTCTTCTTTCGTTAATGCTATTGGCAAAAGATTAAAAAATCCACCCTTGACAAATGGGCAGTTTCAAGTATTATTTAGAAAGAAATTATGAAAAGGTTAATAAGAGAAAAAAGAAGGGAAGTCCTTCTAAGAGTTTACTTCAGCGAGGAGGATATATGATTCAGGAATTTCAGAAAGGTGGCGGTATAATGTGGTTTTTATTAGCCTGCATTATTATCGCCCTTGCCTTAATTATTGAGCGGTTGATTACCCTTTTCTTTGTGGCGAGGCTGAATGCGAAGAAATTCATCGCCGGATTGATAAATCGGATTGAAAATGAAGGGATAAACTCCGCCATTGAATATTGCCAAAAAGTCCCGAGTCCGATTGCTCGGGTTTTACTTCCCGCCTTGCAAAGGCATAATCAGGGACGAGAGGTGATGGAGGAGGCGATAATGCGCGCCGCGACTACGGAACTTGGTTTCCTTGACCGGGGGATGCAATTGATGGGTGGCATAATCGTTGTTGCCCCTTTCTTTGGCTTTTTAGGAACGGTTACCGGAATGATTCGGGCTTTTGCCGCGGTAGCAGCAGTTGGTGAGGTTGAACCAACAGTAGTGGCTTCTGGTATCGCCGAGGCACTGATTACAACCAAATGGGGGTTGATGATTGCCGCTCCGCTCTCCATCATCCATATCCTTTTCCAGCAGAAGATTAATGGTTATACCAAGGATATGGAGACCGCAACCGCCTCTTTGATTGATTATCTAATGACGAAGAAATCTTAAAAGAGGGCAAAATGTTATTAAGAAGGAAAGAGAGAAAGGGACCTTCTATCCCAACCGCTTCCTTAGGTGATATCGCTTTCCTTTTAATCATCTTCTTTATGGTTACCTCTATCTTCTCCCGAGAAAAGGGACTGAAAATTGTTCTGCCTCCAAAAGGGGAACAGATTAAGTTAAAGAGCGAAAATATCCTGACGATTCTCGTTAATCCTTATGGTGAAGTCTCCATTGCCGGCGAGAAGATAGTCCTTAGGGAATTGCGGGAAAGGGTAAAAGTTGCCTTAGAGAAGAATCCGGAATTGGTTGTTGCCTTAAAGGTCAGCCGAAATGCCCCTTATAAGACAATGATTGATGCCTTTGATGAGTTAAAGGCGGCCAAGGCGGAAAGAATCAGTTTGGCACCGGTAAAGGAGGAGTAATGAGAAAATTTACCCTGAAGAGACCGCAACCCGAAATTCCAACCGCTTCCACAGCGGATATTGCCTTCCTTTTAATTATCTTCTTTATGCTCACTACTGTCCTCCGAACCGAATATGGACTTAAAATCACCCCACCGAGTGCGGAGAGCACCGAACGAATTCTGAAAAGGAAAAATATCGTTCACATCTGGGTTGATAAAAACCGAAGAATCTCAGTTGATGATAACCTATTGGAAGTTCCGGGTGTGACGACCGTAATTGGACAAAAGGTCTTAGATAATCCAGAGTTGATTAGCGAGGTTCTGGCAGATAAAGAAGTTGATTACGGAAGGGTCAATGATGTCTTAGAGGCATTAAAAGAAGCCGGGGCATTTAAGATACTTTTCGCGACGGAATACGAAGAAGGAGGATAAGATGAAGGAATGGGATTGGGATACCTATTACGCCATCTCATTTCGGGTGGGAATGGTCCTCTCTTTGGCTTTCACCTGTTTGAGTTTTATTCTTATGCCCAGAGAGATTCGCTATAAACCGTATGTTCCCAAAAAGGAGATTGAGACCGTTATGGAACAACTTCCTCCAGAACTCCAACAACTTACCGAGCCCCCACCGGTGGAGAGACCGAAGTTGGCCGTAGAGGCGGAAAAAGGCGAGGAGGTAGAAGAGACAACCATTGCCCCCACTGAATTCAGGGAGGTTATCCCCAAAAAGGCCGAAGAGGTAGAAATTCCCATCGTTCCCTACTGGAAGGTAGAAAAGAAACCGGAACCGATTTATATCCCACAACCGAAATATCCGGAAAGGGCAAGACAGGCAGGAATTGAAGGACAGGTAGTGGTTAAGGCACTATTAAATATTGATGGCACAGTAATGGATGTCGAAGTCTTAAAATCGTCAGGAAACGATGCCTTGGATGAAGCCGCGGTATCGGCGGCTCGTCAGGCAAGATTTACTCCGGCGATGCAAAGAGAAAATCCGGTAAGGGTCTGGGTATCAATTCCCTTTAATTTTAAATTAAGAGGACAGTAGGTCCGAATGGATAGAAAAACAAATCCAAAATCCAAAAAACCACAGTGTTTATCAAGCCCAAAAAGGCCTTCCACATTGTGGGAGTGGGCAAGATGTCGCTTTTGCCTGCGGCACTGCCCGGGATATTTATGTGGCTAAAATATATTTATAAGGAGGAGATATGGTAAAAAGGATTATTCTTTTAACCTTTTTCGGTTATCTGGCCTTTAGTCTTCCGGCCTTTAAAACCCGCTTACCTCTTCAACCCCTTCCGTTACTGACCGGCAACGAAATAATTCGTGCGCCAATAATCAATAATCCGCTTTTCACCATCTCGCCGGGTGAAACCTGCTCAAAGACATTTGCTGATTACCAACAAAATGGCACCTTAGGCAATCGGTTATCAATTGCTGGTGATTATCGGGCGTTTGATTGGATGCATTCCCCGGATTCTAATTCTACTTGGCCAACCCGCTGGATTCGCTATAACTCTTATTACAACGGCGCCTTCCAGTTAGGTCTGGGTATGGAAGTTACCACCGCTATGCGCTCCGGTTATTGCACGATTGGTTCTTTCTCTGATGGGCGAGCGATTTGCTTCTTCCATATGGGGTCAAGGGTCTTTTCCGTTGCGGCCACTGAGATTTCGGCTGGCTCCGGTCTATTCAATGACCCGGTGGCAATTGATACCATCACAATCCCACCGGGAGGCACTGGTAGCGGGACAACCATCTGGCCCCATGGTGCGGTGGGAATGAACGATGTCTGCCATGTGATAAGTTATCCCTCTAAGCCGCCTGGTTCGGCGAGTGACTTCTATTATTCCCGCTCCACCGACCAGGGGGCAACATTCTCTCCTTGGATGCCGGTAATGAATGACAGCCAGATTTCTACCCTTTCCCCAGATATCTATGCCAGCCCCCGCTCGCCTAAGGTTCTTATCGCCTATACCCGAAAGATTGAAAATCCTAACCCGGGGATTACCACCCAGGTCCAGCAGAATGTCTGGTTCCGCGAATCTCCGGATAATGGGGTTACTTGGAATTCCCCGGTTCGGGTGACGAATTATGCCTGGCCGACACCGGGCGATACCAATCCATTCCCTTTCGCCTACACCGATGTTGACGGAATATACGACAAAGATGGCAACCTCCATCTTGTCTGGACCGAGGTCTGGTTTGCTGATACTACGGGCAGGGCTTATGGTTCAAGGATAATGCACTGGAGTCAGGCAACCGGGATTACCTTGGTATCAGGTGTTGGTAATAATAATGCACCACCGGTAATTACCGATTCATCCATCTGGTATATGCCGAAGTGGGATGCCTGGCGAAGACCCGCTGACCGCCCCCAATTAGCCTGTGATTACACTAATGGCAACCTCTATTGCGTCTGGACTGGAAATAAAGATATGAATGATACATCAGCCAGTGGTCGGACAAACAACGAACTCTGGCTCTCTTACTCAACTGATGGCGGTGCCACCTGGAGTCGTTATGCCCGAAATCTAACCAATTCACCTTCTCCTGGTGCCCAACCCGGCTTTTGCGAAGACGACGATTATTTCACCCTATGGTCAGAAGTATATGACGGTAAACTTCATATTCAATATATAAACGATAAGGATGCTGGTGGTCTTCCCCAAAACGAAGGTGTCGCAACCAATAATCCGGTGCTCTATCTTCAGGTCGTGCCCATTAGCATCAGTGAAGATAAAGCGAATAACATCCGGGGCAAACTCTTCATCACCCCAAATCCATCAACCAATTATGCCAATATCGTCTTCTATCTTAATCAAAATCACCCGGTCAATTTAAGAATCTCCGATGCCTTGGGTCGCAAGGTTGAAGAGATTAAACTAAGTGGTAAAACTGGAGCCAACTTTTTCACCTGGCGCCGACCGAAAGAGATGAAAAATGGTGTCTACTTCGTCTCACTTAATCTACCATCACCAACCCCAACTCAGAAACTTATCCTGCACTAAAAATAAAACCGATGGGGCTGTCCGAAATTAAAACCGGACAGCCCCATTTTTTATGATAATGAAAGAAAAATCACGAGAGATTAGGTTTAATCAATACCTTCTTACTTCTAACCTTTTATTTCTTGGCATTATTATTATCTTCTATCTTTTATCTTTTAACTCCTGTCACAAGCCGAGGAAATTTGCCTTCGGTAAAGAAGATACCTTAAAAGTCCTAACTGAATTAAAAAACTGGCGAGGAACCCTCAAACACTACCAGTTTTTAGAGTTTACCGAAAGTCCCCTGATTTTAACCTCTCCTCTCCTACCCAAAGACACCTTCTATCAAGGAGGTCCCGAGATAAAAAAGATTGCCCACCTCTTATCCTTCTGGCGAACGACAGCTGATACCTTTCATCTTGATTCCCTTTTCTTCTTTACCGATTCCCTAAACCCCAAGGATACATTCTGTCAGGTTATTTATAATGATTCGACAAGGCATACAATTGCCATCTTTAAATACGACAGTTTATGGCAGATAAGATTTCGCGATTCGGTAACGATTGAGACAATAATGAAAACTGGCTATTTGTCACCTCAGGAAGAAGAGAAGATTTATCCCTTAGTTGGGAAAAGGGAGATTCATCTCAAAAAAGAAGGTAGTGATTATAAATTAAAGAAACTCTCCGGATTTTATTTCTCCCATATCAAAGATTCCTCCCCTAATATAGAACTTATCACCCTCACTCAGGAAGGAAGGAGTGCCCTCATTAAACCAGAAGACCTAAGAAAACCAATTCCCTTAGATTCTCTACCTTCCTTTTCTGCTGATAGAGGGATAGTAATAAATATCTCTTGTGAAGCGCCATCGGATACAATAAATTGCCGATACTTTGGCTTATTGTTTAAGGAAGGAGAACGGCAATTTCTGGGCGAAGGGTATAATTTTAGCAAAGAGATTATTTTTAATCAAGAAGGGAAACAGAGTCTATTTATTGAAGTAATTCCATCCACCAATATCTTTTATCCGGACCGGTCTTATTACTACACAATTCTTGCTATCCCTATCTCAATTACCCCCTAACCTTACCCAAGGTTTGGATTCTTGACAACTTCATAAATCATCTCTGCGGTCTTTTTTGCCCCATCAATCGGCAATTGACCAAATCCTTTTTCCGCCATTTCTAATAATTTCCCTTCATCTCTTAAACTTAAAATGAATTCCCCAAAATCCTCTTCTTTTAGTGGTAGCAGGACACCTCTTTTATACCCAAATTCATAATTAAGTGGGGCATAAGAGCCGATATGGGGAAAGAGGCAAAAGAGCGGTAATCCTAAACCACAAGCCCAATTGGTTCTTTCGTGGGCCGGGGCAACAAAACCATCAATCAACCCTAAAATCTCCCTCACCGCTTCATTCTCTTCCTTTCGGGAAGGGCTAAAGATAACCTCCCCTTTTGGCACATGCTTCTCAAAGCATCTCTTAATCCTTAAATTATTGCCCGAAAATAAAAATACCCTAACCCCGGCCGCAATCGCCGAATTTGCCGCCCTGACTATCTTTCTAATATGAACCCTTGGATAGGCACCCGAGGAAAAGAAGGCAACCACCAACTTACTTTTACTCCTTAGTCTTTTAACCCTTTCCCAAAAACTCTTCTCCGCCACCATCAATAATTCTGGTTCAATCATTAGACCGGTGACCAATACCTTATCCTCACTTATCCCAAAATCCTTAAAGCGCTCTTTTGTCTCCTCTAATGGGACAAAAGAGATAAAGGCATCAACAATACTTTCTCTTGGTGCGGCAATCTCACCGTGGATATAAAAAACCTTGTATCTATCCTTTAATGCCTTTGTGAGAAGCGGATGGGAAACAACGACCATCTTTTGACCGTGCAGTTCATCTTCTAAGTCTCGGGCGATAAAAGAGAGGAGCCATCTAGGGTGAGTTCCTTTCTTGCGCCAGTGATTATAAACCAAGGTCTTTATCCCTCCCTTTGCCCCGAGAAGATAAATTGATTTAAGAATTGCCCATTCCCTTTTGATGAGATTTGTTTCTCCGGGATATAATTTCCGGAAACTATCTAAATAATTAGGATGACCCCTTCCGATTTCCAGACTGACGCAGGGTAGCATATTTCTTTAAGATACGGACGACCGCAAAAATTAAAAGGGCGGTAGCAACAAGAATCGCACCCCAAATTCCTAAGAGGCAGAGACTGGTAACGAAAATCCCGGCAAAAATCACCCCCAAGGTAATAGCCAAAAGACTCAACTTAAAATCCATACCCAAGAGAAAGGCGGCGACCGCCCCGGTCCAGGCACCGGTTCCCGGCAAAGGGATAGCGACAAATATTACCAAACCCCAGAACTTATACTCCTCAAGGAGTTTACTCTTTCTTCGGGTTCGGGTAAAAAGCCAGTCAAAAAATCGGGCGAAAATTGACCAGCGACTTAATAGATTGGCTATCCGCTCTAAAAATAAAAGGATAAATGGTATCGGAAATATATTGCCGAAAAGGGCGATAAGCAGAGTTTTAGACCAAGCCATCTGGTATAAATTTATCCCGACCGGTAATGCTCCGCGCAGTTCAATCACTGGCAGCATCGCCACAATAAAAACGGTTAACTCCGGTGAAAGCCCCAGACCTTGCAATCTCTGAATAATTACTTCCCGCATTTTTGATACCCAGAAGGTAAAAACCCGTTGCAAAAATCAATATCAAAAAATATTACACCTTGAATATCATACCCATTTTCTCTTCCTTGTCAATTATCGTATCGTTTTAACTTCAAAACCGCAACCTTCCTTAGAAGAAGCCTTTATTTATTCTTATACTAACAAGAAGGCAAAAAGCGGCAATTTATGCCAGGGAGTATTGGCAAGAGTTTTAGAACCATCAATGGCAAACGCTAAACGCAAGAGATGATATAGCGTTGGGCGTTCAGCGTCCATCCAATCCCTTTTTCATCAGGGGATAGGAATGCGGAATTATGAATGCGGAATGCGGAATTACTAAGTATTTTAACTAATCCTTCCGTTTTGCTGTTTTGCTACTGGCTATGAAGATAGCAAGGAGTTGATTTGCTTCGTCAATCAATTCTGTTAACCGATAAGGAGAAACGACTCCTGATTCGGAAAGTAATTCTAACCAATAGAGTGTCTCGTCAG
>CAYRLZ010000090.1:0-7229 GCA_964425275.1 uncultured bacterium
GGTTAACTCCCCGGGATGAGGTTTTTGCTAAGACCCATATAAGAGATAATCGCTTTTTTGCTTTTCCTCCTCTAATTCTGGATGATTTAGAGGTATTTAGCGATGACCTTCTTTCTAGGTACGATGTCCCCGAACACCACATGACCATTGAGCGGTCATTGACTTTTATAAATAATCGTTTATCATTTAGTATGAAAAGAATAATCTTCCTTTCTTTTTTATCCTTTCTCGTATTATGCCAGAAGGAAAGGGCAATTGGTGAAGATGAGACCTGGCTCGGATTTTATTTGAACGGCAAGAAGGCGGGCTATTCTTATCAGAAGTGCCAACCAGCAAAAGACCATTTCCGTTTTTATAACCGGATGAAGATGCGGATGCGCATTGGAGAGAGTCTCCAGGAACTACTCGCCACTACCGATTGTCTCACCAATAAGGACTTCAGTATTCGGAGTTTAAGATTTGAACTGATTAGCCAAAAACAGAGATTTAAGTTGCAGGGTTTTGTTAAGGAGAATAATTTATTTATTGAAACCTATACCGACGGGACGGAATCCCCAAAGGGTGTGCGGCGAATAAAATTACCAGCGGAAGAGAAGATTTACCCCTCATTTATTATTCCCCGGATTGCCCAGCAAAAAAAGTTTCAGAAGGATAAAGAGTATACCCTACCGATTTTTGACGCCACCATGGCCCAGATTATTCCGGCCAAGGTCAGAATAATTGGTGAAGAGAATTTAAGAATTGAAGATAGTAATTATCAATGTCTAAAAGCTCAGGTAACCCTCCTCAATAATCTCTCTACCTATTGGATGACCCAAGAGGGCCGAGTGGTGAAAGAAGAGATGCCACCCAAAATTCTGGCAATCAAGGAATCACCCCAGAAGGCGCTCGCCGAAGAGAAGGGAGAAGAGACCATAGATATTCTCTCTTATTTTTGCATCAAGGTTGATACGGCAATTCCCAATCCAAAGGGATTAGAATATGTGAAGGTTGAGATTAGTGGTATTTCCCCTTTGGATTATGATTTAAGTGTTGCCGACCAGAAGGTTGTCTCGGAAAAGCCACTGGTTCTGGTGATGAATGTTCCGAAATTAGAGGCGAAGGGGATTTCATTACCCAAGAAGGAGATGCGAGAGTTTTTGAAGCCGTCTCTTTATATTCAGAGTGATGATAAGATGATAATCCAGAAGGCGAAAGAGATAAAGGGCGAAGAGACGGAAGGTGTTGAGGTGGTAAAAAGGATTCTCTTCTGGGTCTATGAGAACTTAAAGAAGGTGCCAACCGCTTCACTGCCTTCCGCGGTTGATGTCTTGAAAAATATGGAGGGCGATTGCAATGAACATTCCATATTATTTGCTGCTCTGTGCCGAGCCGCGGGCATCCCCGCTCAGATCTGCGTCGGTGTCGTTTATTCGGGCGGTTCTTTTTTCTATCACGCCTGGAATCTTATCTACTTAGGACGCTGGGTTGCCTGTGACCCAACATTTGGCGAGTTTCCGGCTAATCCCACCCATATTATCCTAAAAGTCGGGGAGATTGAAGAACAGGCAAAGGTGCTCGGGGCAGTGGGGAATATTAAAATAAAAGTCTTAGAGTTTAACTAAAGAATTTTGGTTTAACACCAATTTATTTCATTATCCTCTAAGGGGGCTTTCTTTTTCCCATCCTTAAAATTATCCTCTTGCTGCCTCGCATAAAAACATTCTCTTGGACAAAAGCGAAGCGAGCGAACGCAATCCCTAATATAAGACCTGACCCTTGCTGATGGCTAAATCTTTCTTACTCTTCGGGTTTCTCTTCTTCCGGTTTCTCTTCTTCGGGCTTTAAGAGGATTTCAATCTTTGCCGAGTTCTTTAAATTGGCAACCAATTCTTGATAAAGGGCTTCTTCCTTTTCCTGTTTTAATCTTCGCTCAATCTTGGTCTTCACCTCAGAGAAGGGGCGGGTGTAAGCCTTTTTGTGTTCTTCAACTTTGATTAGGACAAAGGTCGTATCATCAATTTTTATCACATTGCTTATCTCTCCCGGTTTTGCCTTAAAGGCAAAGTCAACGATTGGCTTCGGTTTATCCTCCCTTTTGAAATAACCGAGATCGCCACCAATCCATTTGGAGGGAGAGACGGAATAGACCTTCACTAAGGAATCAAAGGCAATCTTCTCTCTTTCCAACCGTTTCTTAACTTCCCGTGCCTGCTCTTGGGAGCGGACAACAATCTCTCTTGCCTTCACCTGCTCGGGGACATAGAATTCTTTTATTGTTTTCTGATATTCCCTTTTCACCTCGGCTTCGGGAATAACCGCCTTTTCCTGAACCATCTCTTTTCGCAATTGATTAACAAGAAGCCTTTTCGTCTCTTCTCGGAGTTGCCCGAACACGGAATTTTTCAGCCAGTATTTCTTATTCTCACAGTCAAAGAGGACAACATATTCTTCGGCTAAGTTATCCAGAAAACGTTTCTTACCTTCGGGTGTCTCTAACTCCCCCCGGAAGAAAGCGGGAATTGATTGCAGTCGCTCCTCTAAGATTTTCTTAGTTAAGGGGATATTAAAGACATAAGCCAGAGTCTCTTTATTCTCTTTGAGGGCAACCGTGTCAATTGTCAGATTTCCTTTTTCTTTCAATCTTTTCAACTTTTCCTCTAAGACCTTCTGAATCTTCTCTTGACGGAGGCGGGCTTCAATTTCCGAGGCGACATCTTTGTATTTCTTTACTTGCTTCTCCTTTCTCTCTTCTACGAAAAATAGGAGATAGCCATCTTTCGTTTTTAAGGGCGGAGAGATTTCTTTCGGTTTTAATTTAAAGAGGGTCTTTTCAATCCCCTTGGGGTAGGTCTTATGTTTAATCCATCCCAATTCTCCGCCGCGCTCTTTGGTTGGGGCAAGGGAAACCTCCTTGGCTACCGAATCAAACTTCAGATTCTCCTTTAATATCCTGTCCCGTAGGGAAGAGGCCTCGGCTAAATCCTTTAAGAGAATCTCCCGGATTTTTACCTGTTCTTCAATAGAATAATCTTTCCGGTGCTTCTTGTAAAACTCTCTCTTTTCCCTTTCATCAACTACGGCCTCGTTCACTACCTCTTGATTATACCATTCTTGGAAGAGAAGTCGGCGCCGGGCATCTTCTCGGGCGCGGCCGAATTCTTGTTTTGCTGAATAACCACTCGCCAATGCCTTAATATAAAGGAGCCGTTCAACAATCATCTCATCCAGTATCTTCTTCTTCTCCTCAAAACTCGGGGCACCGGTTGGAGAACGGAGACCTCTTTCATCCAATTCCAGACGAGTGAGGGGATAACCGTCAACATAGGCAACCCGGTCCTGATAGTTTTTCTTAAATGTCCGTTCAATCGCATCTAAGGCGTCGTCCATATATTTCGGTTTTATCTCCTTTCTTTCAATCCGAAAAGGGAAACGATACCTTCTTTGATATTTCAGATATCGGGTTGCTACCTGTTCATAAAGGGAGGCGGCGGAAACAAAATCCTCTTCCAGTTCGGCAATTAGTCCTTTCCGATAAAGGATATCCGGAATTTCGGGTAGCGAAGGATACCGGTTTTGGATTGCGTCATAAATCTCCGTTGCCTTTTTGCTATCTAACTTCTTATCAAAGTAGAGATCGCCGAGTTCTAAAAGGATATAAGGTTTTTCAGTTTCTGGAGCCGTTTCGTAAGATTTTTGGAGGAGATGGACCGCGGAGTCGTACTCTTTTGCCAAATAGAGCCTTCTTATATCTTTCCAGTTTTCCTGCCCGCCGAAGGTGAATAACCCACCCCAGGCAGTGAGAAAGAAAAAGAGAGATAATCGCTTCATATTTCCCTCCTGTATTTTATCTAATCATAATCTTACTAATCTGCATCACAATGCCGGAGAATATGGGAATTACAACATTGTCGTTTACTTCAATCGGTAAGGCCTCAACGATGGTTGCGGCTAGAGCACCCAATAGACCAACCGGTAAGAGAAAAGAGAGGTTAGGGAGTTTTGTTAAGATATAGGCGACTAAAAGGCAAGCAAAGAGGCAGGCGATAGTTCCTTCCAGGGTTTTTTTACCGAAGATTTTTGTCCGGCCGTGGGTGAGGCCAAATAGAGCGGCGACGGTATCGCCGACCGCCAAAAAGGCGATTGCCGCCATAAAGATTCCCCGGTCTTCAAACAGAAAGATGGCCACACTTGACGCCAGCATTAGATAACTACCGCCGGTCAAGGAATGAAACTCCCGCCGGCGGAGAAGAGAGCCAAAGATAATTATGAATATTGCCTTAATTGAATTTATCCGTAACCTTAAGAAATCAATACCTAAAAATATTGCGGTGGCAATGAGTAATAAGGTGATACTTAAATAGCGCGGTAAGAAATAGTAAAGGATTGGAATTAAGAGGGCAACGAGATGAACCAATTTCCGACCAAACTCAGGACTCAACATATTATGTTTTATAATAACTCAAAACTTCATTAAAATCGGACACCCCCGGAAATCTTAAAAGGTGTTGGGGGTAATTCTCTACTCTCTGGTTCTGGATAATGGCTACTCTCATAGGCGTAATCAACATAGAAATTCTTATAGACCAAGCCAAAGCCAAAGGTCGGACACCGCCGAAGAAGACCAACCCGCAAGGCAAGGAATTGCCAGTTATATTCCAAGCCGAAAGAAGAATAGAAAGGAAGTTTTTCTGTATTACCTTCAATCTCATAACTGAGTACGATATCTCCTTTCCCGATGGAAAAGGTCTTGCTCATTCCCAGGGCACCGCGCATCCTTAGGTATTCCGTGGTGTCGGACCAAAACAAAGGCGAGGCAAAGAGATTACGTAGGCGCCACCCGAGGGTTAGGTGAGGGAGAGAAAGACCAATTCCCAAATCACCGCCAAAGCCAAAGGCGTCTTCAATCCCCAAAGAACGGTAAATTATCTTCCCATTGAGGCCAAGGGCTAAGGAGAAATCTTTTTCCTGAAGGAGGCGCAGGGATTGGTTGATATAAATAATTCCATCATAGGTCGTCACAATTTTTTCAACGATTGGTGGATTGGAGGGAGATGGGGGTAAGGTCTCATTTACGAGTTTTGTAATCTTAACCCCTGGGCAATAAAGGGCATAGAGACCAATTCCCATCGCATAATTCTGAAAGGGAAGAATAAAACCTAAGTAGTCGTTACGGAAGATTCCTCCGAAGTTCTCCGAATGGAGAAATGTCGCCTCACGGTTATTAAACAAACAGGTGTTGGCCGGGTTGTAATAAATCGTTGCCGCATCAACTACTTGGGCAACGACCGCACTCCCTTTGGCCATCGCCTTTGCCGAAGAGCCGAGTTCCTCAAAATCACCGGTGTAAGCAAATAATAGACGGAAGACGCAAAGCGCCAAACTCAAAAATGAGCTTTGGGTCATTTTTTTATTGGGCGTAGACATAAGTCTCCATCTCCTTTCTAAATCTCTTTCCGCCGCCGTAAGGCAGACGACAGGTCATTTTTATTCGGTATCTTCCGGGTCCAACCAATTCCCCCTTCTTATCCCTTCCATCCCAGGCGACAAGGAACTCACCAGCCCGAGGAGTAATGAAGGGGAGAATCTCCCGGACTAAATTTCCTTTTTCATCAAAGATGTTAATCTCAATTTCACCGACATCGGTGAGATAAAGTGCCAGGGTCGTTCCGGGCTTTTCTTTATTGAAAATTTCCGGAAAGGCACCGAGAAAGTAAGCATCTAAACCGGTCCAGTAATATTGACCACCCTGTCTCTCGCTGATAAAGACTTGACCATATTTTTTATGGATGGCAATTCCCCTTGGTTTATAAAACTCATTTTTGCCGCTTCCCTCACGACCAAAGGAGGTTAAATAGTTAAGAAAACGGTCAAACTTATGGATTTGACTCTGCCCGGAGTCGGTGACAAAGATATTACCATAATAATCAATTGCTAGATAAGAAAAGATAGCTTCACTCATCCCAATCCCTCGGACATCGGTATATTCCAAGAGTCGACCGGAGAGGGAGAACTTTTGCAGTCGTTTATTGCCCAAATCAATGACCGCGATAAATTCCTCACGATGGAAATTATTTGGGTCATCCCGGTCAATTACCGCAATGGCGGTTGGATGAGATAAATCTTCTTTTATAATTCGGATGATATTTCCTATACTATCCGATATGTAGATACGAGAACTCTCCGATTCGGTAAAATAAAGATTATTCCGGCTATCAACCGCAACACCATAAGGGCGAGCAATTGAGTCAAAGAGAATCCTATCCCAGTGAAGTTTTTTATTCCGGTATTTTAATTTTACAATCCGGTTATTTCCCCAGTCGGCAACATAGACATCACCGTTCGGATGGGCGGCGATTCCCTTCGGGAATAAAAATTCATTAGCCCCGGTTCCCTTTTTACCAAAGAGGTCAAGTTTTACTAGGCCAACATTATAAAGAATTTGCCCCTGCCCGGAATTTATCCCCAGCACGGTTAAGATATGGTCATCGCGAGCCGTGGTCGTATCATCCTCCTCCCGGAATTTGACCACAGCAATTCCCTGCGGGTCATCAATCGGAAAGTTGCCGAAATAGAGGTCAAGATAAAAAGATGAAACCCGATTGATACCAAGGGTATGAGAAAATGGCGGAACGATAAGGGTTGTCTCATCTCCACCCCGAACCAAAAGAAAAGAGAAGAGAGAAAAGAGAGCAGGAAGGGAGACTTTGCTAATTCTTTCTTTAAGCGGAACTAACTCCATCTTTCCATTATAAAGGAGTTGCAGTAGAATGTCAATCCCCACTTTTTCTTAAAAATAATCTTTCCGAAAATAATCAGAATATAAAAGACAATTTAACCGCAGATTCACCCCGTGAGATATATCCCTACAATCCGCCTGCTGTATGCTATTGTAGGAGTGCCCTTCTGGGTACGATATCGCTCGCCAGTTGCCCGCTTCCACAATCCGTGGCTAAATATTCCCTGACCGGAAAAATTCTTAAATCCCCGCTGTGGTGTTCGGGGACATCGTACCTAGAAAGAAGGTCATCGCTAAATACCTCTAAATCATCCAGAATTAGAGGAGGAAAAGCAAAAAGCGATTATCCCTTATATAGGTCTTAGCAAAAACCTCCTCCCGGGGAGTTAACCCGGTTTCAATATTACTCCTCTCTAAATTGAAATAAAGAGTAAAGGAATACGCTTTGCCTAAAAAATCCTCCCGGTTCCTAAAACTTTCTACCTCATAAAACTCCGCCTCTATCCTCCCG
>CAYRLZ010000091.1:0-10544 GCA_964425275.1 uncultured bacterium
GAATAACTATTCATCCAATACGGTTGGGATAGAGAATAATAACTCAACCCGTGGGATATGCGGACTTTATAATGGCACTTATCACCGTGCCCAGGCACCATTAGTTGCCGGCCGGGCGATTGCCTTTGAGACCGGCGAACCACAGGTCGGAATCTTAGAGAAAGACTTTTCTACTCAGGAAAAGATTAAAGGGACGCTTAAAATATACCCAACGGTAATAAGCAAGAATCAGAAGATTGAATATCTCCTACCCGAAAAAGAAGAATTAAAGGTTACCCTCTACGATGTGGCGGGCAAAAAGGTGAAGGTATTTATCCTAAGACCTGGCTCTCCGAAAAGACTGGAGATAAAGAATCTGCCTTCGGGAATCTACCTCCTCCGCTTTGAGGGGAATAAGACAAAAGAGGACTATAAGATAATCGTTTTGCCGTAATCAGACAAGCAAGACGACCGATGCCAATGTTTCCAGCGGCTTGCCCACTTTTTCGGCACGATTGAAGTTAGACCTCATTAAATGACCACGACTTTATAAATTCCATCTTTTGTCTTTAGGAAATAGACCGCTTTTTTCTTTGGTTTTATCACTTTCCTCCTTAAAAAATTGCCTTGAATGAGGCTTCGGCCGGTTAAATCATAGAGTTGAATTGCGCCTTCAATTAGGATTGCGTCATTAACTGTCTTGATTGGACGCGGTAGCAACCTTTCATCGGTTTCTTTAACCGCGGTGAAATTTTTAGTTGCCGCAACCCAGACATCAGTACTGGTCTCATCATAGTAACTGAGAAAGACATCAGCGCCATCAAGGCCAATGGCGGTTGAGGCGGTATAGCCGCCGATTGTATCAACAATCTCGGTTCGCCAATTTGCTTCCCAACCCCGGGCATATTTGAGAAGGCCTTCATTGTGGCAGTGATAGACGATATGAAGGGTGTGATTATTATCAATGGCAATCTTATTATCCCAGCCGCGCTTATAGAGTCGTTGGCCATGGTCAATGGTATGCAGGCGCCAATTGCCGGTGTTCTTTTCAGTAAACCTTAAATCATAATTACTACCGTCGGTCCAGTAGAGGCTTATCTGGGGACGGTCAAAGGCATCAAGGGCAAGGGAATTATAACCCGCCGCATTACCGGTAACCGGCTTTTCATAATGCCAGTTCTGACCATCATAGTAGATATAGCGCAGGTCGCCGCTGGACCAGGAGGTGCAATCGGAGATATGGGGATAATCCCGACTGTCAAGTTCCAGTGAGACGTGATAACCGCCATATTCAGCACTATGCTCATAGATTTGCCAGGTGGTGGTCTTTACCGCATATCTCAGATAACCGGTGAATGTTCCGGTGCTACGGTGATAGGCGATATGGGGTCGGTTATTCTGGTCTAAGGCGATATCACAATAATCACCGGTCCGGTAGGCGGTATCAACCGTTTCCATCCGCCAGTTTTGGTCATAAACTCCATAACTGAGCCTCTCTCTTCTATTAAAGAAGGCGATATGGATTCGTCCCTGGTTATCAATCACTACGGAGGGGCCACCATTATGATAACTGGCCGCACTATCAACAATCTCTCTCGGCCAGCCCTGACCATCCCAGAAACTATGGACCAAAAGATTTCGGGAATAGTAGAAGATGTGCGGGCGGTGATTTAGGTCAATGGCGATACCGGTGCCTGAGGCATTAATGTCGTCAATTGGGAATTTATACCAGGTTAAAAGAAATAAAAGGATAGCCACTTCTTCCTCCCTAAATAATATATCCCATCATACAAAATTATATTCCGCGGTTGTTTCTCTCAGCCGCTTGTTTTTATTTTTCCTCTTCAATCTTCCCGCGCATTGGAACGAAGCGGACATAGTCAATATAGTTCGTATCAATCTTTGTCCCCTTCTTCTCAAATAAGGCAAGTATCTGAACCCCCGAGGTCTTTTCATATGGGGCACAGATTTTTCCACCATCTTTTAACTGTTCTAAGAGTGGCGGCGGGACTTTAGGGATGGCGCAGGTAATAATTATCGCATCAAAAGGGGCATATTCGGACCAGCCCTCAAAACCATCACCCCACTTTACAAATATATTCTTATAGCCCATCTTCGCTAAGCGCTCTTTTGCCGCGTTTGCCAATTTTTCAATTATCTCTATCGTATAAACCTCTTTACAGAGATGGGCAAGGATGGCTGCCTGATAACCAGAACCGGTGCCAATCTCTAAGACCCTTTCGTCTCCTCTCAATCCTAATAGTTCGGTCATTATGGCGACGATATAGGGCTGGGAGATTGTCTGCCCTTCACCAATCGGTAAAGGGTAGTCGTTGTATGCCTCATCCTGAAGTTCCTCGGGGACAAAGCGATGCCGAGGGACTTGACGCATTACCGAAAGAACCCTTTTGTCTTTTACGCCCCGTCTTTCAATCTGTTCCTTGACCATCAACTCCCGCAACTTTGTAAAATTATCTTCTTGCTTCACCTTTTTCCCTCCACAAAAAAAAGTAAAAAAAATGATTACCGCGCTAATCAATAACCTCGGCGGTTTTTTAATCGGTCTCGTCAGCCTTTTCATCTCGGGCCAATCAGTTTCAAAAACTCTTCTTCGGATATAACCTTTACCCCTAAGGAGCGGGCTTTCTCTAATTTGGAACCGGGCTCAGCGCCGCAGACAAGATAGTCGGTCTTTTTTGAAACCGAGGTCCCGACATTGCCGCCGCAGGAGATTATCAGTTCGTGTGCCTTCTCCCGGGTGAAGTTTTTTAAGGTGCCGGTTATGACAAAAGTCTTTCCTTGTAGGACTTTACTCTTCTTCTCTTCGGCTAATCGGACGCCCGCCTTTTTCAATTTGGCAATCAGGGCCAGGTTATTCTTATCCGAGAAGAAGTTTTTAATACTCTCGCCGATTATCGGTCCAATGCCCGAAATCTGAGACAACTCTTCCAGTGATGCCTTAATTAGGGCATCAATTGACGGGAAGTGATTAGCTAATATCTGCGCCCCACCGATTCCGACATGACGAATTCCTAAGGCATATAATACCCGGTGGAATGGACGGTTTTTACTCTCGTTTATCGCATTAAGTAGGTTCTGAACCGATTTCTTACCCATCCTTTCTAAGGTCAATAGTTCCTCGGGCTTTAAGAAATAGATATCGGCAAAGTCTTTAATCAGCCCCTTTTCCACTAAAAGGTTAATAATCTTTTCGCCTAAATTTTCAATATCCATCGCCTTACGCGAGGCGAAGTGTTCTATTCTCCGTTTTACCTGCGCCGGACAGGAGGCATTGACACAGCGGTAAGCAACCTCTTCCCTTTCTTTTACCACATTCCCGCCACAGACTGGGCAGTGTTTCGGAATTGGAAACTCCCGCTCCTTTCCGGTCCTTTTATCCTTCACGACCTTCACGACCTGGGGAATTACCTCGCCGGCCTTTTCAATGATTACCGTATCGTTTACCCTTATATCCTTTCTTTTTATCTCATCAAAGTTATGAAGGGTCGCATGGGTAACAGTTGTCCCGGAGAGAAAGACCGGTTCAAATTCGGCGACTGGGGTTAAGGCGCCGGTCCGACCAACCTGGACATAAATCCTTTTTATTTTCGTCGTGGCCTGCCGGGGCGGATATTTGTAAGCGACCGCCCAACGCGGGCTCTTTATCGTTTCACCCAATTCGGTGCGCTGAGCAAAACTGTCAACCTTAATTACTACCCCATCTACTTCATAAGGTAATTCTTCCCTCTTTTCTTTCCATTCCTCACAGAAACCAATCACATCGTTAATCGTCAATAAAAGCCCGGAGTGAGGGATTACCTTAAACCCAATCTTTGCCAGTTGCTCTAAGACCGAAAGGTCAGATTTATATCGCTCGCCCGGTGGTTTCGGGACGGTGTGGATAAAGATGTCTAACCTCCGTTTCGCCACCTCTTTCGGGTCTAAGAGTTTCAGACTACCCGCACAAGCATTCCGGGGATTGGCAAAGAGCGCTTCACCTTCTTTCTCCCTTTCCTTATTCATCTCTAAGAATTGCTTCTTGGTGATAAAGACCTCACCCCTTACTTCTAAGTTTAGAAAATCGGTTTCGTCGGTTAAGAGTTTTAAGGGGAGGGTTTTTATTGTCTTCAAATTGGCGGTGATATCATCCCCCCGATGACCATCGCCCCGGGTTGCCCCCTGATAAAATATACCATTTTTATATCTCAGTGCTACCGCAACGCCGTCAACCTTTAATTCACCGATGTAATTGACCCCACTCACCGTCTTGCGCAGACGACGGTCAAATTCCTGAAGGTCTTCATAAGAATAGGTATTATCTAATGAGAGCATTGGTGGATTATGGGTAACCGAGAGGAATTCTTTTATCGGTTCACCACCAACCCTCTGGGTCGGTGAATCCGGGGTTATAAACTCTGGAAATTTCCTCTCCAATTCCTCTAGTCTCTTGACCAACATATCATATTCATAGTCGGAGATTACCGGGTCATTTAAGACATAATAGCGGTAATTATGGAAATGGATTTCCTTTCTTAATTTTTCAATCTCCTTTTTTGCCACTTCTTTGGTCATAATTTATTTTAACCCCTCCGGATAATAATGTCAACAAATTTGCCCGGCATTTATTTTTCCACATGGAAAAAAAAGAAGATACCAAGAAGGGCGAAGAGGAAATTAGGGAGAAAGGCTGCGACAAAGGGAGGCAGAATCCGCACCTCACCCAAGGCCTTAAAGATTTGAATTAAACCCCAAAAAAGAAAAGAGAATAAAAGACCTAAACCTAAACCGAGTGTTACCCGCCGTAATTTTACCGCCAGAGGGAGTCCAAGAAGTAGGACAACAAAACCAATAAATGCCTGGGCAAACCGGAGATTATACTCCACCACTTCATTATCAACCTTATAGCCAATGGAGCGCATCTTTTTGATGAATGTCGCCAATTCACCAATCTGCATCTCTTCTGGGCTTTCAATATCCCGAAAGAATTCTTCTGGTTTCTCTTTAACGAAATAGAGAAGAAATGTATCTTCTCGTTTCAGTTCTTCCCCTTCGGCCTTAAAGGTTCTAATGAAGACATCAACCCCCTGCCAATCTCGCCCATCCCAAAAAGCCATCTCCCCGTCGTATCTTTTGACGACCCGCAGGCTTTCATTTAGTTGCGAGATAGAAAATTTTCTCATTACCCCAATTCTTTCCAATTCCTTTACATAGTAGATATAATTTCCCGCGCCGATGAAATAAACCTCTCTTCGCCTCTCTTCTCTTGATATACTCCGCCTTTCAATTCTTTCCCTCTGGAAGCGACGCAGTCTTCGTTTCCAAGGGATTTCTAAGAAATCCTTGCTCAAAAAGAGGAAGAATATTGAAAGGAAGCCGATGATAAGCCCCGGCCCGAATATACGGAAAAGGTCTATCCCGGAACTCTTGATTGCGGTCAATTCACCACTTCGCCCCATCCGTCCATAGACCATAAAAATTGCCAAGAGCAGAGACGCCGGTAATAGAAGATTTACCGCCTCGGGCAAAAGATGGAGGTAATAGAGGAAAACTAAATTAAGCCCGACATGATAGTTGGCGAAATAATCAATCTGCTCAAAGACATCAATCAAGAGATAAATGGCAACGACACAGAGTAAGGCCAGGAGCGTAAATTTCAATATCTCCTTGAATAAAAATCGGTCAAGAACCGAGGTCATCGGTGAGGAAATAAGAGAGAGATAAGACTTTTGTCAAAGAGGGCGCGAAAGGCAAATTCAAGGATGAAAGGCATTAAAATAATATTGGGTAGCCACATACCCAAAAGTGCTGACATTTTCCCTTCTTCAATATAATGTTCGCCAGCGATGAGAAGGATATAATAGACGGCAAAGAAAATAAGGGTCACGAGAAAGGCAAATCCCATCCCCCCTCTTTTCAAAACGATGCCCAAAAAGGAGCCGAAGAGAAAAAAGAAGAGGCAGGAGAAGGCGAGGGATAATCTTTTATTTAATTCCCCGGCATATCGTTCCCTTTCCTTTATCTTATAGCGGATGCGTGTCTTTTCTTCATCAATCCGGACTTTAATCGGCTCAAATTTTTCCTGCGTCTTTAATTCCTTTAACTTTTTTAACATCGCCACTTTCTCTTCGTTAATCTTTCGGATTGTCTTAAGAAGAAGATGGAGATTCATCTCCGAAAGGGAGCGGTAGTCCCGTTCCCGACGCACCAGTTCATTATTCATTGGGATATTCACGATATGCTCCGAGAAGCGAAGTCTCCGATACTTATCCCTTTCGACCAATTCATGGATTTCGCCAGAAAAGAGATGAAAAGAGAGATAACTTTCGTCCGGTGAGGTCTTTAAGAGCCCCCTGGTCGCCGTGATGAATAACGGAATCACCTCACCCTTTTTGAAAATGAGGATATCGGAAATCTCTCCCCCTTTTCCTTCTAATGAACCGATGTAAATTGTATATTCGCCAAAGTCATCCATAAATACCCCTTCTTGAATTTTCACCGCTGGTTTCTTCCGGGCTAAGTCCAAGAGTAAATTTCGCAACTTATGTTCCGATTCGGAAAAGATGAAACCATTAAAAACAACCATCAAACAAGAGAGGACCAAACTGAAAATAAATGCTGGAAATAAAAGCCGAATAAGATTTATCCCGCTTGCCTTAATTGCGATAAGTTCGTTATCCTGAGAAAGTTTCCCATAGGTCATAACCCCGGCCACCATAATCGCCAGAGGCATAATATAAGTGATGACAAAGGGTAGGCTATAAGTAGCAACCTCTAAGACAATAGTAAACTTGACCCCTTTTTTGATAAGGAGGTCAGTCAAAAGAAATAATCGGTTCATAAGAAGAATGAAGGTAAAAACAAAAATGGCAAAGATTAAGGGAGGAATAAAGAGAGAGAGAATATAACGTTGGATAACCTTCATCCCTTATAATATCACCGTTTTCCTTTAAGTCAAGAAGTCTGTCGGATTCAAGGATCCAGAAAGGGTTTTGGCACAGACTCATCAAGAGAGGGAATTTTTTCCGAGACATTGGATTAAATTATGGTTTGGTCGTTTAGCGACCAAAAATTAATCGGTGAAATTTTACTTAACATCTTGATTTTACAGGACTTATAAGATTTTTGCTTGATTTTAGGGTATCGTTCCCTCTATGCCTTACCCTACCCCTTACTTAACGGCTTACTGGGTCTCTCACTTTGCCCCTTCCTCTATCCCTTCTCTAACCTCTTTCCCTGCCTCCTTCTCTTGCCCTTTCTCTTACCCCTTCTCTCTCCCTTGGTCTATCTCCCTCTGATACGCTCCCTGATAGGCTCTCTAATCCCCTCTCTGTGCCGTTTCCTGTGCCTTCCTCTAATTGCCGATTCCTTTCTCTAATTGGGGTCAATTAAACCAAAGGCTTGACTTATACCCTCCCTTCGGCTAATATTAAACGATGCGCCGAAATAAAGGGCTTTGGCAAATGATGGGATTAAAGATAAAAAATTGTCGGTTATAAAGTGGCCGAGGAATTTTAGCTTAAAATCGGACAAATATTGACGGGCGATATTATTTCTATTATAATAAGAAAATGATGGAGGAATTATGAATGAACTTTTGAATCGGATAAGCACCGACCCAAAGATTTGTCATGGCAAGCCTTGCATCAAGGGAACAAGGATTATGGTTTCGGTAATTCTTGATAATTTGGCTTCTGGGTTAACAACCGAGGAGATTATCGCCGAATATCCAGAACTGAAACCAGAAGATATCAAGGCGGCAATCGCCTATGCAGCAGAACTCGCTCGGGAAGAAGATTTAGTTCCCCTTCGTTAGTTCAAGATGAAAATTAAATTGGACGAAAACCTGAGGAAGAGTGCACTCGTTCTATTACGGGGAGCCGGATACGAAGCGGAGCGACCTTTGGAAGAAGGACTTTCTGGCTATCCTGATGAACAAATCTGGGATTTCGTTTTGAATCAAGGGATGTTCTTTATAACTTTGGATGTTGATTTTTCTGATGTCCGAAAATTTCCACCCGGCACCCATCCCGGTATTCTCGTCTTACGGTTGTCTAAGCAGGGCCGTGAAGTCGTGAAGCAAACGGTTTCGAAGATTATTAAAGAATACACACTTGAGACGCTAAAAGGTAGTCTGGCGATTGCCGACGAATATCGGACTCGCATCCGTCGACCAAAAGGTTAATGCAATTTGCTAATATTAAACGATGAGCCGAAATAACAGACTTTGGCAAAAAGCAAGGTTAAAGGTAGGAAATTGAGAGGTTATAAATTGGCCGAGGAAAGGCAAAGTTCTAAATAATTTTTGGGATAAGGAATTTGACATTAGATATTTTTACCTATATAATAATTACGAGGAGAAAATGAACGAAAGATTACTTGAGAGGATTGAAATAAATCCGGAAGTTATGCTGGGTAAGCCGGTGATAAAAGGGACGAGAATTCCGGTGGAGATTATCCTACGGAAACTTGCCTAAAATCTCTCAATTGAGGAAATCTTAAAGGATTACCCGGTTCTCACGGCAGAAGATATTAAGGCCTCACTCCTTTATGCCGCCACTTCATTATCCACCGAAGAGATTAAAGTTTTTAGGTAATGAAATTTCTGGCGAATGAGAATATTGAGAGACCGATTGTTGACCAACTGCGGTTGAAGGGTTTTGAGGTTAAATACCTATTAGAATTGCGGCCTCGTTTATCCGATGACGAAGTAATCAAAATGGCGAAAGAAGATGACTTAATCTTAATCACCAACGACAAATGATTTTGGAGAACTTGTTTTCCTCCATCAGAAATTGGCTACCGGAATTATCCTTCTGAGATTTGCTTCCGAGTCATCCTCACTTAAAGCCGAAGTCCTTACCAAATATCTTACGGGTATTTCTCCCGATGAGATTTTTGGGAAATTTGTCGTCCTAACCGAAACAACCATTAGAACCCGAAAAATAAAGAGATGATTGATATAAAGAAGAAAATATGGGCTTTGGCAAACAGTGGGATTAAAGATGGGGAAAATGTTTTTCGTATCTGTAGAATTCGACTTCTATGGCAAAGAGTAAAAGAAAGGGTACACAAGTTCATATAAAGTGGAAGGGGTGGAGTTTGATAGGTAGGCAAGGGGAGAAAAAATACCTTCTCAGGAAGATTTGGCGAATATTCAGGAGGAATCGCAGAAGCAAAAACTACCGGAGCAGAAGCGGATTTTTTCGGTTTCCGGTAAAATTAGTCGGCGGGTAGCCCCGCATAACTTACCTGACCCGACGAGACCGCCTTTGGGTTATGATGAGCATAAGGGTTTTGATAGGGTATTTCCCTTCGTCCGTTTACCTTTGCTTCACCCACCAAATAATGAGGATACGGTTATTTTTAATGCACCAGAACTTCCTGCTAATCAACTTATTTTAGGTGATAATTTAGAGGTTCTAAGGAATATCCCTTCCGAAACGATCGACCTAATTTATATTGACCCGCCGTTCTTTTCGGGCAGGACTTATAATGTCATCTGGGGTGATACTAACGAAGTGCGCACCTTTTATGATATTTGGGAAGGCGGAATTGATACTTATTTAATTTGGCTTAATGCTCGGCTTTGGGAGATGCGAAGGGTCTTAAAAAAGACCGGTTCAATCTATGTCCATTGCGACTGGCATGCCAGCCATTATATCAAAACTGAGATGGATAAGATTTTTGGGTATGAGAATTTTAGGAATGAGATAATATGGTTCTATAAAACTGGAGGCATCCCTGAAAAATGTGGATTTAGTAGAAAGCACGATATAATTTTGTTCTATTTAAAGAGCAACAAAATGATATTTAATCCTCTTAAAGAAAAATCTTATTTGATGCACAAATACGGTTTCTCAAATATAGACATTAAGCAAGACAATAAAGGCTATTATGTTGAAGTATTTGTAAGAGACGTATGGGATATTCCTGCTCTAAGAGGAAATCAGCCCGAAAGGATAACCTTTGACACCCAAAAACCCGAAGCCCTCTTAAAGCGCATCATTCTTGCCTCCTCTAACCCTGGGGACATTGTTGCTGACTTCTTCTGTGGTTCAGGCACAACTTTAGCAGTTGCCGAAAAACTTGGCAGGCGATGGATTGGCTGTGATTTATCAAAGTTTGCCATTCAGGTTACAAGAAAAAGATTGCTTGATATTCATAACTCAAAGGACTTACTGGACGAGAATAAAGAAAAATACGGCAAGCCAGCAAGACCTTTTGAACTGTGGAATATCGGCAACTACGAAACCGTTTACTGGCGTGAAAGACAGGACGAATACCTTGCCTTTATGCTAAAACTCTATCAGGCACAAGCATTAACTGGGTTTAGATACATTCACGGAAGAAAAGGAGATAGAGCAGTTCACATTGGACCTTTGAATGCACCTGTCACAATGGAAGAAATAGAAAAGGTTGTAGTTGAATGCAGGGCAAATAACTTCAGCAAAGCAGATGTTCTGGGCTGGGAGTGGGGTTATGAAGTAAATGAGCTTGCAAAGGCATTGGCAAAAAAGAACGGTGTTGATTTAAAACTCGTCCAGATTCCCTCTGTGAATGAAATA
>CAYRLZ010000092.1:0-20752 GCA_964425275.1 uncultured bacterium
GAGAAATGAAATGATTGGGCTAAAGGGTAAGACTAAAAAAGAAAAACTTGACAATTACTTTGAAGATATGAATAAAGTTTTGTCAGAAATGCACAGGGTGTTGAAAAAAGATAAATATGCAGTAATCATAATCGGCTCAAATGACATACAGACGGGCGGGATAAGGCTGGAAACGAAAATTGAAGAAATGGCAATAAACCTTGGTTTTGTTCTCGACCAAAAGATTGCAAAACCAATAAAAGGGATACAGAATACAATGAAGGAAGAATATATATTATTTTTGAGAAAGACATGAGAAAGGAATTTTTAAGGAAAATAATAAAAGTCTTTAAGGAAAGTGGATCCATTGATTTTAAAATACCTGCTTTGGCACCAAGTAATGAGCAAGGGGGAATTTTTTTATTTAATAAATTCAATGATGGAATAGGTATAAAAAATCATTGCCAATATCCATTGAAGCAAGGTGAAACAGCAAATATGATAGGAAAATGAATAAAAGGTATCTTCCGTCATCAGAGCAAAAATTTAACACCGTCATTTCCAAAAACACCTTCTACTTCTTTAATGAGGAGTTTGAGGAATATTATGAAGGGCATATCTCTTCAATCGCTCAGAACATCTTTCTCCTCAAAAACAAAATAGAAAGAGAAGGATTGAAGGAATCGGTTCTACTTGAACATATCACAAAGATTGAAGACGGCTTGGATGCGATTTTAACTATTACTGGTTTTTCCAAGGAAAGTCTGCAAAGATTAATAACATTTATCAGGACAACGGATGATAAGGCTTTATCCAAACTGGTTAATAAAGATTCTTGGCCGAGCGAAGATTTTAAGGCTGAATGGAGTTTGGATAAGATAAAATCCATTATCAAAACAAATGAAAGATTCGCCGAAGGAATTGTCAATCTATTCTTCAAAGGACCTACCCTGCCAGTAATAAAAAATCTCCTCCCACTTTTTGAATTTAAGAAACTTGATATTAAGAAGTTTAGTTTCTCGGTAGAATCTCTCGTTGATACAATTATAAGATACAAAACAAAGGGTTCATATAAAGCTGCCCGAGAGGGAAACCCGGAGGTGGTAATTGAACAAATTTTGAAATTCCATAAACTAACCTTTGAAAAAGGAAAGTTCAGAATCCCAGAAGCGGGAAATATCCCAAGGACAATGGATTTTATTGTCCCAGACAAGACAGCGCCAAAATTAATTATTGAATGTTCCTATTCGGTAACCACCGCTTCTGGAATGGGCGATAAGGCAAAGACCGAAAAGGCAGTGGCGGATTACTTAAAGAAAAACTACCCAAAAGTAATTTTTGTTGGATTTGTTGATGGCATCGGCTGGTATGTCCGAAGAGGCGACCTAAAACGTATGGTTGATGTCTATGATTTCGTTTTTACATTTCACAAGGAAGAACTTGAGAAGTTTGAAAATCTACTGAAGGAGATTTTCTATGGAGAATAAAGAATTTTTCCACTCCCTAATAAACAATGTCATTCAAGGTGATTGTCTAGAAATTATGAGAAAAATCCCAGATGATAGTATAGATGTTACTTTTGCTGACCCACCGTTTAATCTAAAAAAGAGATACAATACCTATTATGATAAGCATGAAGTTGAAGAATATCTTTTGTGGTGCAAAGAGTGGCTCTATGAAATGGTTCGCATCACCAGACCGACTGGTTCTATTTTTGTTCATAACATTCCAAAATGGTTAATCTATTTTGGCTCTTATCTAAATGAGATTGCCATCTTCCGACATTGGATTGCCTGGGACGCAATGGGCTCTCCCCTCGGTAAAACTCTCCTACCTAATCATTATGGAATTTTGTATTATGTGAAGTCTGATAATTTCAAATTTTATGACATTAGGCTTTGGCATAAACGTTGCCGAAATTGCCATTATATCCTACAAGATTATGGTGGTAAAAAAAGGCAGATGCACCAATTTGGCCCCCTTATTTCTGATGTCTGGACAGATATTCACAGAATAAGACATAAGAAAAGGAGAGATGAACACCCCTGTCAATTACCCATCCATCTTCTTGAGAGATTACTGCTGATGAGTAGCGATGAAGGAGATATAGTTCTTGACCCATTTGTCGGAACGGGAACGACCGCAATTGCCGCAAAAAAATTAGGCAGAAAATTTATCGGAATTGATATTGACCCAAAATATGTTGAAATTACGAATAAAAAATTAGAAGAAGTAAAACCAACAATGATTAATGGATGTTATGTAAGTATTTTCCTTGATAAGGTTATTACGATTAGAGATAAAGATTGGGATAAAATCAAAGGCGCATTTTTTCTCCCCAAAGACCCGCAAGAATTAGAAAAGAAAGAAATCCACTTACTCCGAAGAACTAAAAAATAGCAAAATTACAAATAGTGGATAAGATAGAAAGCGATTTATTCTCATTAAACAGAAAAGATGAATAAATTAGGAATGGCTTCAAATAAAAGAAATATAACATTAGAGGAAAGGATTGCCCAATTGTTCCGGATGGACGAAAAGACCCGAAGAAGGCATTCTAACCCCTGGAGTGTCTATTCCAGATTTTCAATGATTCCGCTTATTGGTTTCGCCTTTTGGAGTAGAGTATGGTTAGGATGGTGGTCAATGATACCGATCACCATTGTTTTCATCTGGGTATGGCTCAATCCAAGAATCTTTTCCGAACCAAAAAGCACCAACAACTGGGCATCAAAAGCAGTATTCGGGGAATGGGTCTGGATGAATCGGAAAAATCTGCCTGTCCCTTCTCATCATCGCTCCCTGCCCAATATCCTCTCGGCAATTGGCGCACTCGGTCTCATTCCGTTTATTTGGGGATTAGTAAAACTTGATATCTGGCTAACGGTCTTTGGCGGTCTTCTCATTATTTTTAGTAAACTCTGGTTCTGCGACCGGATGGTTTGGTTATATGAGGATATGAAAGATAAAAACGAGGAATATCAGAAGTGGCTCGATTAAAAGGGAGAGATATGAAGACGCCGTATATGATTGATTGGGCAATCACGAACCGATGTAATCTTGACTGTCGCCACTGCCGAAGGATGGCTAAAGAAGAACTTGATAGCCAAACGGTCCTCAAATTAGCCGAAGCGATACCCGCGCTTCAACCCCGCTGGGTCATCATTGAAGGCGGAGAACCGCTCCTGCGTCAAGAATTATTAGAAATCATCAAGACCCTTCGCCGAAGCAATATCAAAATCTACCTTATCACCAACGGGATGTTACTCAACGAGCATTTCGCCCAAACCTTTGCCCAATTAAAGATAAACCTTATGATAAGCATTGATAGCCCCGAGAAAGAAGATTACGAAAAGATAAGAAGCGGGGCCAGTTTTGAAAAACTGAAAGAGGCGGTGGCAATCGCCAATAAATACAAAATTTTTGACTCATCCCTAGTTACCATCGGAAAGTATAACTACCAGCAAACCGATAAAATCTTCCAAATGGCAAAGGAGATTGGCTGTCCGAAGATTACCTTCTTAGGGCTGAAACCTTGTCGGGATTATGAGAAATATTATCTCAATAGCGCCGAGTCTCGGGATTTTTTCCTCTCGGTCATTAGAAACCAAAAGGAAGCAAGAATTGATGTTTATGTTGACGAGCCTTTCTTTCAACCCTTTTTGCAGGAAAATCGTATTACCTATTCTCCTAATCCCGAGAGTGGCATCATCGTTCCGGATGTCTCCCGTTGTATCTTCGGCGCGTATATGTTTATTGAAACCAACGGTGATATAAAACCCTGCACCTTCGCCCCTCTGGTCGTTGGTAATGTCAAAGAGAAATCCCTTATTGAAATATGGGCGGATATGCAAAACTCCGAACTGATTAAAAATATAAATGATTTCTCAACGAGAGAATCACCTTGTCGGGAATGTTTGTATCTTTCGGTATGCGGCGGTTGTCGGGCAAGAAGTTTCTATCTCACCGGAAATTGGTTTAGTGCCGACCCTTCTTGCCCATTAAAAGGAGGTTAATATGAGAGTTGTGGGCATTGACCCGGGAACATACAGTTTTGACCTCTTCGGTATGGCGGATAATCAAGAAATCATAATTGACCAATCAATAAAATCCGCCGATGTTTTCCTAAACCCTTATCTGCTCCTTGAAGAACTTCTCTCTTTAATGCCCTTAGACATAATCATTGGTCCCTCCGGATACGGAATACCAACGAAAAAGATAGAAGATATTAAGGAAGAAGACATCGGAAAAATGATACCATTAGATACCAAGGTTGCGGTAAACGAAGGGATAAAAAAAGTCCTTTTGGAGATGAAGGAAAAGAGGATGCCGGTTTGGTTCACCCCGGGAGTTATCCACCTCAAAACTGTCCCGGCTTACCGCAAGTGGCAACGATTTGATATGGGGACAGCGGATAAGGTCTGTTCGGTTGCCTTGGGGATAAAAGACCAGGCAGAGCGACTAAATATCCCATTTCCCGAAACATCCTTCATCTATGTTGAGATTGGCTATGCCTTCACCGCGGTGATGGCCGTCTCCAATGGCAAGATTATTGATGGCATCGGCGGAACAAATGGCTCTTTGGGATTTATTGCGGGCGGGGGAATGGATAGTGAGATTGCCATCAGGCTAAAACCACCGCTAACGCAGGAGGTCGTCTTCAAGGGAGGAATAAGGGATTTTATCGGCAAAGAGATTGCCCCCGAAGAATTGGTTAACTACAAAGACGCCCTCTTGCTTTTCGGCGAGGGTTTGGAAAAGGATGTCGCTTCCCTTTTGGTCACTTTGCCCAACCCGAAAGAGATTATTCTCTCCGGTCGGCTCACAACCTACGATTTCATCAAAACCGAACTTGCTACCCGGTTAAATAAATACGCCCCGGTCGTAAAAGTGAATAAGATGTCAAAGGTTGCCAAAGAGTCTGCCTGTGGCGCCTACATTATTGGCGAAGGAATCCTGGGCGGGAGATATCACCCCCTGGTGGAAAATATGGGGATATTAGCTACCGAGTAGCAAGCCCGCGGAACTCCCGATTTCTATGCCAATTTCAATTCCTGCGAGTTAGACCACAAGCCGTGGATATTACAATAGGAACTGGCAAAAAGATAACCCGGCCTTTCCGTCTTGAAATGGAAACTAACAATTGGCTCGGTATAAACCGAACTGGTATTCGGTCCCTGGGTGGAAGCGCCGTGGCTTAGGAATTCAAACCTTCCCAGATGATAAGGAAACTTCTCCCCTTCTGGCAGAAAATGGACATCAATCCAAGAGATATGGTGTTCGGTCGTATTCGGATGGGGAATCTCCTTGCCGACACTCACCGTGATCTTAATCACTTCGCCCTTTTTTATTACCTCCGGGATTTCCATCACCGGTGTATGCTTCTCTTTCTTCCAGTCCGCGGACTGGAAAAGTTCTTTCAGTTCTTTCATTTTCCCTCCCAAATTAAAATCTAATTATAAGGGGAAAATATCTCCGGTCAAGAGAAATCCCTTCCCAAAGTTAGATTTTTTCTTAAAATAAGGGATGACCAAGGAAGAGATTCGGCAGAAGGTTTGGCAGTATATGGAGGCAAATGACTTAATCACCTTTCCCAAGCCCTGTTTTGGTCGCATCCCAAACTTTAAAGGGGCGGAACTTGCCAGCCAGAGATTACTCTCAATCCCGGAATTCTTAAAGGCAAAAGGGGTCTTTTCGGCGCCGGACGGGGTATTAAAGTCTGCCCGCCGGATTGTCCTTTCCGAAGGGAAAAGCCTAATTGTTGCCCTTCCCCATATCACTGGCTTCTTAGAAATCAAGGGAAAGGAATTGAAAGACAAGGCGATAACCATTCCCAACTTCCGCCGTTATGGTCAACCACCCAAGACCGAGATTGAAATCTTCTTACAAGGAAGTGTGGCGGTTGACCGGAAAGGGTACAGACTCGGTAAAGGAAAAGGCTATGGCGATAAAGAATACCAAATCTTAAAAGAGATGGGACTAGTGAGAAAAAGACCAGTTGTGATTACGGTTGTTCACGACTGCCAGGTCTTTGAAGACTTCTCTGATTTGGTAGAGCCCCACGATATAAAAGTTGACTATATCTTAACCCCGACCCAAACGATAAAGACGACATATATTTTTTAATAATAAGTATTTTTCGCCAGTATCGCTAAGACCGCATCTGGCACCAAATCAAGAGGAAAAGGAAGAAATGAAGGACTATTTCCCTTCTATCTCACTTTTAACTTTAATTGTATCTTCAATCAATTTTAATACTGCTTGGTCTTTCGGCCGATTTGCCGCCTTTTTTGCTTTTAAGATGTCTTCCAATGAGGCAACGACCGCATAAAGGTTGTTGATTTTTATTCTCTTAGCCTTTGCCCTAACCCGCTCAAATGTCTGGTTCGGTCCGAGACGAAAAACAAAGTCAACAACCATCTCCTCATTCTCCGCCCTAATTGTTTCGCTTAGCGTCTCCTCTGGTTTTAATATCATAAGATTTAATCTCCGGGCAAATTGGCTAATTTTTTCCCGATTCCTTTTGGTATCCCGAACGAAAAAATCAATATCCTGGGTCATCACCGGAACTCCTTGGAGGGCACAGCCCGCATTACCAACCAGAATCGCTTCTAATCTCACCTCCCGGAGCGCCCGTAAAATCTTTAATAAGAGAATCTCATCAGGGGACATAGCCACCACTTTTCAATCGGCGCAATAAAAATCTCCTTGGCCAGGACTTTGGTCTAATAAGGTTCCTAACAATTAGGTGCAAATCCTCTTCTGATATCTCCGGGAACTTCTTTTTCAACCTCATCTCGTATTTCAATACCTTTCTTAAAACCTTCTCTTCTAATTTACTCATCGTTGGCATAATAACCCCTTTCCTCCTTGTTGTCAACCAAGAGATTTTTATTTACCCTAATTCTTATTATTTCACAACGATAATTTTTCTTGCGGATTTCTCTTCCTCGGTCTCAATCTGTAAGAAATAGACCCCGGTTGGTAGTTCTTTTAGGTTCTGATTGTCTTTTCCGGAATAGACAATTTTACCCAGAATATTGTAAATCTTTAAGTCAAAAGTCTCGTCTTTCGGTAGTTCGGTGTGGATTGTTTTTCGGTTTTTTAATTGCTCTTTATCTTTTTTACCTTCTTCAATTCCCACTCCTGCTGAGTATTTGATTGTCGCATAGTCATACTCTGGGTCCATTATACCTTGCCACCCATTCCTGGGCAAAAAGACTCCAAGCATTAAAAAGATAAAAAAATATTCCTTAGCATAATTTCCTCCTTAACTAAGATTATACAAAATTTTTCAATTCGTGTCAATTATACAAACAAACCAGGAAGTCGGATTTCCTACGGAAGTCTGTCTTCCGTTCCGCATTTACTCTTTTTCAAAAGGATACTGAATATAACCTTCGCTACCAATTGGGATAGAACCAATAATAGTATTCCGAATAGGACTCTTTATAGAAGAGAGAATAGCACTACCAATAGCATCCCGTATAGGACAGAGAATAGAACTCCCAATAGGATAGGGAATAGAACTCTCAGTAGGACAGAGAATAGGATTACCAATAGGTAAGAGAATAGAATACCGAATAGGTGAGAGTTTAGAACCGAGAATAGAACATAGAATAGGGCATTTAATACCATCCCGAATAGCACCCCCTGTAGCACTCCCCCTTCCAAAAAGAAAAATCCCCTCCGGTGCTAAATGGATTGGTCAAAATAAAAGCGGTTAGGTCTTTTTAATTAGTTATTCTATCCTCTCATTTTTACCTCCCGGTATAAATTGCCAAAAAATATAAGTCATTGATTTAACTATACTTAATAAAATTAGTCTTTCTCTCATATCTAAATATAGAGTAAAAATCGGCTCAAAGTGTTTCACTAAATTTTAATTTTTGGTATCGGACAGAGACCCCAATCATAGAAAACTGGGGTTTGACAGGATAAAAAAAATCCCTTAATATCTTCTTTATGAAAGACCTTTACGAACGGCTGAATGAAAGAAGACCAATCGTCGCCGATGGCGCTATGGGCACAATGCTCTATTCCCTCGGTGTCCCAAAGGGGCACTGCTACGATGAGTTGAATCTCTCTAATCCAGAGATTGTAATTCAAATTCATAGGGCTTACGCCCAAGCCGGAGCAGAGATTATTGAGACCAATACCTTTGGGGCGAACCGGTTTATATTAGAAAAATATTATGACTTAGGAAAAAAGACCTTTGATATAAATTATTTTGGGGCAAAGATTGCCCGAGATTCTTGCCCAGATTGTTTTATTGCCGGCGCGGTCGGTCCACTCACCCGACCCTTAGAATTAGCCGAACGGCTTTCGTCTTCGGAAATGGAGGAAATCTTTGCCTCCCAAATAAATGCCCTCTTAGAAGGCGGTGTTGATTTGATAATTCTTGAGACATTTGCCGATTTGGCTGAGGCAACAATTGCCTTTAAGACCGCAAAGAGATATTCGGATAAACCAGTTGTCATTTCCTTCTCTTTCACCAAAGATGGTCTCACAGTTTTGGGGCTTGACCCCGGTTCAATCGCCAAAAGTTTAATTGAAGCCGGCGCTAAAATCATCGGTGTCAATTGCTCAACCGGGCCGCAGGGGGTATTCAATATTATTAAAAAGATGGCGGCAATGAATCCCGAGTTTCTTGTGGCAATGCCTAATGCCGGTCAGGTTAATTTTCAACAGGGAAGATTCTTTTACCCCGATAATCCAGAATATTTTGCCTATTATGCCAAACGGTTCGCCCAGAACGGCGTTTCAATTATTGGCGGTTGTTGTGGCACAACACCCGAACACATTAAAGAAATGGCGCTTTGTCTGAAAGGAATTACAGTTAAACATATCCCGGCCTCAGTTAAGGTAAAAGAAGAGAAAAGAAAAACGGAAGAACCCCGAGTTTTTTCAACCGCCCTCTCTTCTAAGGCCGAGAAGAAATTTCTCACAATAATTGAAATGGAGACACCGAAGGGGACAAATCTTGATAAAGAATTGCTTACCGCCCAGAAGTTTCTTACCTTTGGGGTTGACGCGGTTTCAATCTCGGATAGTCCGATGGGTAGAGTAAAGATGAATCCCTTGCCCCTAGCCTACCGGATAAAAAAGGAGGTCGGTTTAGATGTGATTCTTCACATCACCTGTCGCGACCGGAATATCTTAGGCTTGCAAGCCGATTTATTAGCCGCCTATGCCTTAGGGATAGAAAATATCCTCGCCCTAACCGGTGACCCACCTTCGGCTGGTGATTATCCCTTTGCCGTCGCCGTATATGAGGTAACAGCAACGGGGTTAATTGAAATAGCACAGAAGATGAACCAGGGGCTGGACGGATTAAATAATCCCCTTTCCTCCCCAACTGGTTTTTGGATTGGTGCGGCTTGCAATGGCACACCGCCGGATATGGAACGAGAACTTAATCGGATAAAGAGCAAACTTAAAGCCGGGGCAAGGTTTTTAATAACCCAGCCGGTCTTTGACTTAAAACGATTTGAAGAATTCCTATCGCAAATTAAACCTTTTAATGTGCCAATCTTTGCCGGACTACTTCCTCTGAGCAGTGTTCAGCAGGCAGAATATCTGAAAAACGAGGTTCCGGGTATTACCATCCCGAAGGAATTGATAAATCGTCTAAAAAGAGCCGACAATGAAATGAGAGAAGGAATTACTATCGCCCAAGAACTCCGACAGGAAATGAAAAACTTAGTTAACGGCATCTGTCTTATGACACCATCTGTTAACTATGAGAAGGTCTTGGAGGTCTTAATTTGATGAAGACCTTACCTTGTCAGATAACCGGAATCTTCTCTCGTTCTCCGGGTTTAGTTCGGGCGACAAGGGACTTTGACCGGGGGCGTTGTTCAGGGGAAGAACTGGAGAAAATAAGAAGCGAGGATGTGAAAAAGTTAATTTCCCTTCAGGAAGGATTCCAGTATATCTCGGACGGAAACCTCCTCTGGCAAGATTTATTTAGACCGTTTACCAAGGTTTTGGGCATTGAGCCCGGTTCTTTAACCCGCTTCTTTGAAACCAATACCTTTTATCGGAAACCACTGATTACCTCTGAGATAAAATTCACCCCCAATCTAATTGACAACTTCTTCTATTTTGACCTCCTACCGGAAAATAGTAAGGTCATCCTTCCTGGTCCTTTCACCTTTGCTACTCTGAGCGAAAATCTTTATTATAAAAATGATTTCCTCTTAGTGATTGGTGATATGCTTGCCCAATTGGTCAGTTATCTCAAGGTGAAGGGGATAAAGGTAATTCAATTCTCGGAACCCAGTTTTACTTATTTTGCCGACCAATTGACCGAAAAGAAGTTATCTGAGATAAAATTGGCTTATGAGATGATAGTTAAGGATAAAGGGGATTTAGAAATTTATCTCCATACCTACTTTGGTGACTTCCGACCAATCCGAGACATCTTAAAATTGCCGGTTGATGGAATTGACATTGACTTTATCGCTACACCAATTGAGGGATTGAACCTAAAAACCGAAAAGAAGGTCGGGATTGGTTGTCTTGACGCCACCAACTCCCTTTTGGAAAATAAAGATGAAGTTGTGGAGTTTGTTAAGATGATAATTGAGCGATTAAATTTGAAGAGATTTTTCCTCTGTCCAAACTGCGACTTTGATTTCCTGCCTTACCCGGTTGCCGAAAAGAAGATTAAACTTCTTAGAGATATTGCCGGTAGTTTCACTTAGAGTAAACGACGATGCGTTTCTTAACTCAGGAAATTGGTAGTATCGCTAAACCCAATTGGCTGGTGAAAAAGCAGCGCGGAAAGAAATTGACCGAAGACGACTGGTCAGAACTCAACTACTGGATGGAATTTGGACAAATAAAAGACTGGCAAGAATTAAAGGAGTTGTTAGCAAAAGAGACATTGTCCGATGAGGATAAGATGAGATTGGTGAGGTGGGCGAGTATTCTGGTTATTAGATGTTTGGAAAAGGTTGGTTTAGATATAATCTATGACGGCGAACAGCACCGCAGCGAGATGTATCAAGAACCAATCTCGTATATTGAAGGGTTTGAATTTTTGGGGACGGTGCGGAGCTTTGATAATAAATATTACCTTAAGGCAGCCGCTGTCGGTTGTCCGCGGCTGAAAAGGTATTACCATTTAGATGAATTTAATTTTATTAAAAGTCAGACGACCAAACCCTTAAAGGTCCCAATCACCGGTCCTTACACCTTAATGAACTGGTCCTTTAATGAGTTCTATCAGCGGAAGTGGTTGAAGCGAGAAAGGGACAAACCAAAAGCCATCTGGGAGGCGAACCGAGAATTGGCAATGGAATTAGCCCGCCAGATAATCCAACCAAATATTGAATCGCTAATTAGAGCAGGGGCGAGAATAATCCAGATTGACGAGCCAGCGGCAACGACTAAACCGAAAGAAATCGGAATATTTGTTGATGCCTTCAATCAAGCAACGGCCGAGATTAAAGAGTGTAAGTTCACCCTCCATATCTGCTTTAGCAACTACGCTTTATTATATCCCGAAATACTCAATCTGAAAAATTGTTCCCAGTACACATTTGAATTTGCCAATAAGGGCGGTAGTTATGAATTCCTGAAACTGATGAAAAAAAACCGGGATGAAAGGGAGGTCGGGTTAGGGGTGATTGATGTCCACACCGATGATTTGGAAACGCCCGAGATTGTATTGGAGCGGATTAAAGAGGCGGTGAAGATTATTGAACCGGAGCGGATATATATAAATCCGGATTGTGGGTTGCGCACCCGTTCCTGGCGCGTTGCTTTTGCTAAATTGAGCAATATGGTCAAGGGGGCTGAATTAGCCAGAAAAAGGTTGTAAGATTGGAGAGAAATAGATCAATTTCATTAAACCCAATTATCCCAAAGGGTGGAATTAAAAGACTAAATTTTGGATTGATTGGTGCCGGGAAAGTCGGGACTTTTTTCGCTTCCCTTTTAGAAAGAAACGGATTTAAGGTAGTGGCAATTTCCGATAAAGACCAAAAGAAGGCGAGGAGGTGCTATCGGCGGTTAGGGCGGAAGTATCAATATTTTAGCAACTATGATGTCGCTCATCTTTCTGATGTTCTACTCTGCGCCACCCCGGATGATGTAATTGTCAAGGTTTATAATGAGGTGAAGCGATACCTAAAACCGAATGCCTTCTTCTGCCACTTTTCCGGCAGTATCTCTCAGCATCAATTCCCGAGCGACGCCTTGGTTCTCTCAATTCATCCGATGTATCCCTTTGCCGAAAGGGATATAGAAAGGATTATAAGACTTTCCCCAAAGGACTGTCCCTTTGCCTTAGAAGGTAACAAAAAGGCGCTTAAATTAGGGGAGAGGCTGATAAAAACTATCGGTGGCCGGTATATCATAATCCCTTCAGAAGAGAAGGAACTTTATCATCTGGTCTGTATCTTTGCTGCCAATTTCCTTTGGGCAAATATGAAGGTGGCGTTCAATTTAGGTAAAGACTTAATTAAAAAGCGAGACTTTCTTTTACCCCTCGCTACCCGAAGTCTTTATAATATCTTCCGTTATAAATTAGAAGAGGCAATCACTGGACCAATTACCCGTGGTGATAAGACGACCCTCCAAAGGCACATTAACCTATTACAGAAAAAATTTCCCCAATACCTACCCCTTTATCAAAATCTATCCTGGGTAATCTTTGATGCAGTAAAGGATAGACTAAACCCTGAGGATAGAGAAGAAATAGAAAGGTTGATTACCGGGGGTGTTGCAAAATGAAGAAAAGTAGAAAAATTTTTCTCTTCTGGCTTTTATTTCTCAGCACCTGTGCCAAAAAGGCACTACCGCCGAGTCCGGATAAATTTGCTCCAGGTTTAAAGGAAATCGTCTCCAAAAACCGAACAACAATTCAACTGCTCTTTGATGAGGAGATTAGAGAAGGGAGTTTTCTCCTCTTCTCCCTATCTGAGACCCTAAAAATTAAGGCGACAAAGATTAAGGGAGATAAGATTTATCTCACAACCGAACCCCAGAAGAAGAAGAGGTATAATTTATACGGTGCGGTGACCGATTTAGCCGGAAACCGACGTTGGTTCAAAAGCCATTTCTTGGGCTCAGAGATAAAAGACACAATTAGACCGGAGATAAAAGAGATTGAGTTTATTAAGAGTGGACTGACGATTACCTTTAATAAACCAATGGATACATCCCATCTCTCCTTTTTTGTCTTTCCGGTAAAGAGAGAAAGGTTTCAAATCCGCTGGTCAGCGGAATGGGAAAGATTATCCCTCCAACTTACCGATACAATTCTCCCATCATATCTCTCTTTTCTCATCCGACCAACCCTCACTGACCTTGAAGGTAATCGATTAAAACGCGGGGCAACCTTTCAGAAATTTTTTGATACCCTGATTGTTACCCAACCGCAATCCGGTAAGGTCCTTCTTAACGAAAAAGGGGTTGAGGGGGCGACTGTTATTCTAAAAGATTCCATCGTCAGTTTTGCCTTAACCGATACGAATGGCGAGTTTAAGTTGCGATTAAAACCCGGGGTTTATAATGTGCGAGCGATTTATGATGCGGACCTTGACGGTCTCATTGATTTCGTTTCGGCTACAGAATTAGAAATCCCAACCAAGGGACCATTTTTGAAACTAACACCCCAAAAAGAGAAGTTGAAGGTTGATGATTTCCTTTTACACTAATCGGTAATTAAAAGTGGGGATAATAAACATACTTCTGGTCGGCTTTCTGACCCTCTTACTCTTTCTCTATCTTCGGAGAGGCTTCTCTATCTTTTCTCTACTCCGTTTGTTTGGCTTGGTTTTAGCGATTATCTTAATCACCAATCTTGTTATCCACTTCACCGATACTCGTAAACCAAAAGATGTGATTATTCTCCTTGATGTCTCGGAGAGTATGAAAGGGGAGAAACTTGCTATTGCGGAGAGGGTTGCTAAAGAATTTGCCGCCCGAAGAAAAGAGAGCAAGATATTTCCCTTTGCGGAAAACGTTGCCCAAAGAGTCGGTGAGGCATTAAAAGGGATGAGGACCGATATCGCCCAGGCTCTAAGGTGGGCAACAAATAAAAGACCGGGGGCAATCCTTCTTATCTCCGATGGACTGCATAATACCGAAGAGGACCCAGTCTCTTTTGTCCGAAAATCAAAGACCCCAATTTATACCATCGCCGTTGGCAAGGAAGAAGGAAGAGACTTAGCGATTACCGACTGCCTTCATCCAGAAAGAGCCAATAAAGACGAAAGTTTAAAGATTAGGGTTCAGATAAAGGCTGTAAACATCTCCGGGGAGAGGGATTTATCATTAAGAAAAGACGGTCGCCTCTTAGAGAAGCGAAAGATAAGTTTTGCTGACGGAGAATATTATAAAGAAGAAGAGTTTAATATCCAGCCCCAGAAAATAGGGATTGAGGAATATCAAATTGTCATTGATTCCATTCCCGGTGAGGATAGTTATGAAAATAATCGACGTAATTTTTCCATTGCGATACGAGAGAGGAAGAGAAAAATTTATTACATCTCCAATTCTCCTACCTTCAATTTAAAATTTATCAAAGGGGTCCTCACCGAAGACAAAGATAATGAGATTAATATCCTAATCTCCTTGGACGGACAGGAGTTCTATAAGTATCCTGACTTTAAAGAGCGATTCACCAATTTTTTGGATATGGAAAAGGAGGCGATTGTCATTTTTGATAATCTCCGCTTTGGTCTCTTAGCTCCGGTTTTGCGAACCCAATTAAGAGACCTTTCCTTCAATTGTCGGGGCATCCTTTTTCTCGCCGGTGAAGAAGATTACCGAGAAATAGAAGAGTGGCTACCAACCATCTCGGAAGGGAAGGTAATCAATAAAGAGATAGAACCGATAATTAGCCAAGGGATGAGAGGTAGCCAAATATTTTATCAGGGAGATGAAAACCTCTTAGAAAATAGCCCGCCATTTTTGGGTATCCGAAAGACCCGTCCCAAAGAGAAGGCGATTGTCTGGTGGACGAGTTCAGAGGGACCGCTTCTATCTTATTGGCTCTATAAAGAGAAAAAGATTGTGCAACTTACCGGTTTTCCCTTCTGGCGCTGGTTTTTTTCGCCGGATGAAAATCAAATAAATCGGAAGAAATTTTTAAGCAACCTCTTAGATTTTTTCTTATTCGGAGAGGAGAGATTTTATATCAAGACCGATAAGCCGAAATATTATTCCGGAGAAGAAATTAAGATTCGCTTATTGGCAACCGATGAAAGAGGGATGCCCTGGCAAAATTTAGATTTCACCCTCATCACGGACAAAGGAGATGTCGTCATCCCGATGACCGAAAGGGGAAATGGGATTTACGAAGCAAATATTCTCCTGCCACCGGGGAAACACCGGCTCCGAGCCGTTGCCTACGAGCGCGGTGAAAAACGGGGCGAGACGGAAACGATAGTAAAAGTTGAAGAGATGAGCCTTGAACAGTTAAGGACTGGAGTTGATAAAAAATTACTCTCTCTTCTATCCGAGGCGAGCGGCGGCAAATCTTTCTCCGTAGATAACTACGATTTTGGCTTACCAAGCCTGGCGGAATATAAAAGAGAATTCAAACTCATCCCCCAAAGAACTCCCTACCTCTATCTCTTAATCACCTCCGTTTTTATTTTGGAGTGGGTTTTGAGAAAAAGGAGAGGACTACCCTAACCGCACCATTCCAATATCTCCAATCACTAAACCCCCGGAATCACTGACCGGACCAATTAAAAATCAACCTGCCCAGTTCACCTTTTAGATGCCAAATCGCTTAATCGCTAAAATAATTCTCCGAAAATCTTATATCGCCCGACCGATTTTTTCATTATTAAAAAGAGAGCATTTCAAATCTTCCCGTAAAAAGCCCGGCTTCCTTTTGTAATTAATTTATACTTCCAGTCTCGTTCCCGACAAAATTGCTCGGCATTCTTCCTTTTAATCTTTGTCGTAAGCCAAAGAAGAAGAGACAATCCCTTTGTCTCATGGATTTCTTTGCTCCCATCTTTGTATTCAACAAAGAAATCTGGGATGTAATGTCTTGTAAAAAATAGGAATTTATAGGGTATTTTAATCCCGTGCCTTTTCGTTCAACTCTTTACCGCTCGGTCTCTTTCTAACTCCACCATATATTCTCGCTCAAGAGCCGAATCGTAATCTTCCTTTCCGTAAGGGCTTTTTTAAGATTAGTCAGTGTTCCTTTTTTACTAATCACAAATTATCTCTTTGTGAATATCCCCTCTATCAACTCTGGCCTTAAAAAAACATCCCGCACCTGGTCAATCATTGCCCATAGAATTCGTAATAACCGCTCATCGTTTGACTCTTCAATATTACTCCCTAACAGAAACCGTTTCTTAATATGAACACGAATAATCTTCACTAAAAGTGCCTGCCGTTCATCAGGATTGCGGTCATATTCTAAAAGGGCATCGTGGGCAATTAAATGAATCTGGCGCACTAATTGTTTCTTTAATTCTTCTAATGTCCAATGGTCGGTTTTTGTAACCCGAGCAATTTGTTCAACTTTAATTTCCGGAACATCTGGAGCAAAAGTAGTTAAATCTCCGTTCAGTCTAAGACTTTTTATCTGCTCAATATCTTCGGTTATATTCATCCTATAAAAATCATATTTATACCCATCTAAAAACTTCTGCCAGGCATAAATTGGCTCAACAACCTCGGTAGGTTCCGGAGTGGGCGGTAATGAAGAAATATCAAGCCACTTTTCTGCCTCTTCAATTGGAGTTTCCCCTTCGTCAACCGTTGGTAATTGTTCTCTTTTTGGAATCTTTTCAATATCAACAATGACACCAGCAGGGTCTAATGCCTCTGGATATTCTGTCGCCTTTAAATGGTCCCAAAGCCATTTGTGTTTTAAAATCGGATGGTCAACAACAAAAAGCGATTCCCACTCCTCAGGGTTTTTGCTCATTCTTCTTAAACCTCTGCCAATCACCTGTGGACCATAAACGGAAAATTTTTGCCCGCCAGGCATTTCTTTATAACAAAATTTACGAAAGAGCAAAATTACCGAGATATTTCGCACATCCCACCTTTCCCGAAGCATAAGGACCGAAACTACCGCATCGTATTTAGTCTGAGGATTTTTATTTAAGTCTCGTGCCGCCTCTTTTAATTCCTCTTCTGACTCATTGGTAACCAATAAAACTTCCTTTACCCCATAAGGTTCACCCATTTTTTTAATCTCTTCACAAATTCTTTCGGCATCGGTAATGGATATCGCCACAACAAATAGCAATGGCTTAAATTTAAGAGATGTTCCGGTTCTTTCTCTTTGATTTTTTAGTAATTCCAAAGCAATGGCAATCTGTTGCTGCATTGGGTTGGTGCTTGTAATATAACGAGTGGCTCTAATCTTTCTCCGCTCAATTTCTTCCCAAGGGACCTCTTCGGCTGAAATCGTTTTTCCAGTCTCTAAGTCTTCATAAGTTAATTGAACTTTCCTTACATCGGGATGAAATACTACTATTCTTTTAATAATCCTGTCCTGCATTGCCTCGGCAATTGGATAGACAAATATCATTTTACTGTCCGGATGTTTTCCATCCAAACGGTCAGGAGTGGCAGTTGTATCCAGTCGAAAGAAGCGTTTAGGTTTAAGTTTGTTTATCAAATCGTCATATTGCTCGGCCTTGGTATTATGTGCCTCATCATTAAAGATGACTAGGGATTCCACATTATCCCGTAAGACCTTCCAGTTATCAGTTCGCTCATAAATCTGGTGGATATTGCCTAAAATAATCGTCCCGGCTCTTATGCCAGTCGCACTCTCTTTTGGCTTCATTATGTGTAATGAAATTCTATCTTTAAGTGGCTCGTAAGAATTAGCAAAGAATGGAAATATATCATAAATATAAGTATCAGAATTCGGGTCAAAATCATCGACCAATCTCTCTCTAACGATTGTATTTGGGGTTAGGATTAAAAATTTGTTCCGGTCGTGAACAATCATCATATAAGCAATCATCGCCCCGATTACGGTCGTCTTAACGCCGCCGGTAACGATATTGATTAAAAGGTCTTTTTCGCCCAGAATTTCAAAACAATAGACGCATCTTTGAATCGCCTCAAGTTGCATCATCCATTGCTTCTCGCTAAACAGTTCTATTTTGGGCTTAAAGTGGAAAGAAGAGATATGCTTCAAGAAGGCAGTGCCGGTTTCAGGGATTCCAATAAATCCCGTCCTTACCAATTCCTTAAACTTATCCTCGTGGGGTTTGAAAGAGTAATGCATAGTTATAATAAGTGTTCAAGTAATTTTCTACCTTTTTTACTCCTTGTAAGAGTTTGTCTCCATTCGTCTTTTTCATAGACAAATCCCCACCGATCAATATTTTTTAGCTCGTCGCGCCACTTTTCCCATTTTATAGAGTCATAAAATATCTTATTCTTGCCGATAGTTTGCCTTACTTCATTTATCAATTCTTTAATACAAAGTATGAAAAACAATAATGCGATGTGAAAATGTGGTTGTTGTTTAAAGAGAAAATCTTTGCTTTTAACTACATCGCCGTGGATAATATGATTGCGCAAAGTGTAAAAACGGTCAGCCCAAATGCCCTTTAAGGTTCGATGCCCTTTCTTTCTCCCGGACTTGCTTTCATAAGAATAATGATATTTCCTTTCATTAGGGTAAGAACAGTATTTCTCTATCTTATCCTTAAAATCTTCGCGATTTTTTAAATCCAAAAGAATTTCAAATGATTGGGTTTGGAGTAGAATCCGAGCATTGTGACTAACAGCGGGCGAATTGTAGTATGATTGAAAGAAAATCTCAATGGCGTTTATAATCGTTTTAAATAAACGTTTTCTACTGTTCATTAACCACAACAGCTGATTTTTTAATTCTTCATCTATCGAAAATCTCATTGGGCTTGGAAGAAAACGAGGTGCTTGAAATTCGACATCGCTAATACCCATAATTCCCCGCTTTCGCACTATAAAGCCGGTGTCCTCGGCCAAAGAGTCTTCGTTTGTAAGAAAATTCTAAATAACAATATCAAAATTTTCAGAAGTAGCCATTCGATGCCCAACATTCAGGTCTTTATAGTCAATATTATGCTCGGCAAGAAAACTAATAAAAAGAATAAGCCTGGCAAAATGAATTTCTATTAATTCAGATTCATTAAATCTCCGAAAATCTTTGTCCCCAATGGAAACAACACCAATGTCGTCAATTGGTTGTTTCCCTATCTTATTCATCTGCAGTATACTTTGAATTTGTTGCCGTAGATTTGTATCAGTAATATACTCTTCGCTTTTCTTCGAAAAATTCCAGATTTCCACTTTCCCAATCTTAAAAGTCTCTCGGTCTTTGAGATTCAGATATGGGGAGTAAACAATTTGTCGTTTGGTATCCATAAGTTAATTAACCTTCACCTTTTTTGCTAATATCGTCTCTCCTGCCAGATTATCCTGCACCTTACAGGCTACAGTGTATTCACCTTCTTTTTCAAATTTATGTCTGGCGGTCAGGGACGCCTCAAATCTTTCATCCCGTCCCTTTGGTTTTATCTTTTGTCGGGAAAGAACATAATCTTTATCAGCCGCAAAATGACCTTCTTGGTAGTCAAAATCCCACTGGCAATTAACTAAATATCCATCCTCATTAGAAGAAAAGGCATCTATTGCCTCGAATTCGTATTCAAGCGGACCGACTTTTTTAACTCTAATATCGCCAATCACCGGTGGCTTGGCAAAGCGCAGATAAAACTCTGCTTCCTCCACATCCTGATAGCGTTGTAAAATCCTCTGCCTAAATTCTCTTGAATCAAGGGTAACTAAATCTATTTCCATTGGTAACTTATTTTCCTCAATATACCTTCTTAGAACCTTTATATATTCTATTACTTTCCGATTGAACCGCCAGCCGATAATCTTGGCGCGGACAGGTTTATTCGGTTCAAGCCGAGATTTTATTTCATCAAAGAATGCCTTAATCGTCCAGGCATCAACAGAATCGTTAGGGTTTGCTGGACCGACCAAAATCGGTTCTTGTTGTCCCGGTGGACGAAAGCCGTGAGTTATACCTTCCGCGGTATTGTGATTTGCTCCATAACAAGTAAGCACGAAATCAACGAATGAATCTTGGTCAAGATTGGTAAATTTATCAATCGGATAGACCCCCAAATAAGAAATTTCAATATTGGGCACCTTTTCAATTGCGCCTTTCATCTGCAACTTCACTTCATCCGGTTTACCACCTGTAGAAATATTGCTTTTTACCCCGCTCATCTCCTCCCCAATTTTAACTAATCGGTCCAGAGTAACCGAAATCGCCACCCTTGAAGAATCACAACCAATAAATCTTCTTTTGAGTTTCATCGCTACCGCCAGAGTCGTCCCTCCACCGCAGAAGAAATCAGCAACAACATCACCTTCGTTGGAAGATGCCTTAATGATGCGCTCTAAAAGGGCTTCGGGCTTTTGAGTTGGGTAGCCGATTCTTTCACTGGGTGAAATATGTCCACCAGATGGAATATCAGTCCAAAAATCCTCAGGTATTTTTCCTCTTTCTATATATTGTTTTCTTACTTTTTCATCTTGGAGTTTTCCTTCCTTTCCCCATATGCGTGCATCTTTGCCTTTGTCTGTGTGAAGTTCTTTATAGGGTATTCTAACACCATCAAGATTTGAGAAGTACTCTTTAGATTTTGAGTACCTTAAAATAACATCGTGTTTATTTGGAAAATCTTTCATGGGTGCAGATGGCCCGGTATAACCCTACACAATCTCATTCCTAAAATTCTCATACCCAAAAATCTTATCC
>CAYRLZ010000093.1:0-14417 GCA_964425275.1 uncultured bacterium
GTTAACTCCCCGGGAGGAGGTTTTTGCTAAGACCCATATAAGAGATAATCGCTTTTTTGCTTTTCCTCCTCTAATTCTGGATGATTTAGAGGTATTTAGCGATGACCTTCTTTCTAGGTACAATGTCCCCGAACACCACAATGTGAGAAGGTCTACAGACCGGAACAACTTTTGCCATTGGCTCAATCAAAGAAATAGATAAATTTATATCTTCCCAAATATATCTCCCACTTGATGTTGTGGTTTTTCCTTCTGTTAAACTTCATTCAGGCCTGTTTTATAGACAATGTTTCCAAATTCATCCCCTTTCTTTTAATCCCATCAGAAAGATATTGACCGCGACCAAAGGTGGTCATAGCCAATTGGTGGGCAGGGATATTCTTTTCCTCCTTCTTTAATTAAGAAAACCCCTCTCCCTTTTTCACAGATGCCAATCTCACTAATCTTTAACCCCTGGATTGTTTTCGGCATCTCCTTTTGCGTGGTGAAGAGAAGTTCAAAATCCTCACCAGAAGAGAGGACAAATCTTTCTATCGCCCAGTGCCTCTTTCGGCAAAGTTTTATTGTCTCGGGGTGAATTGGTAATTTATCCCAGAAGATTTTTATTTTAACCCCACTCTCCCGGGCAAGATGATTGACATCGGTAGCCAGGCCATCAGAGGTATCAATTAAAGAGTTTAGGCGAGTGCGCAATTGCCACGCCTCTTTAATGCGGGGCAGGGGTCTTAGGTGTCTTGCTCGGGAATTTCGGTATCCAGATTTAATATTCATGGTCTTGCGGCCGGTTTCCGCCAGCCCGAGATAACCGGTGACGAAGACCCGGTCCTTTGGTCGGGCGCCACTTCTCAGAACCGGTTTATCGGTCTTGCCCAAGGCCGATAGGGTAATCCCTAATCTCTTAGATGATACAATATCACCGCCACCAATCTCACAATTATACCTCCGGCAAATATTTTCTATTCCCTGATATAAGGAGAGAAGTTCTTTGGTGGTCATCTCTTTTGGCAGGTAGAGCGCGGCAAGGATTAAGATTGGCTTACCAGCCATTGCCGCGATGTCGGAAAGGGTGGCACAGGCAATTCTTTCCCCAAGGGTTTGGTAATCAAAATATTTTAAGTCAAAGTGCACCCCTTCTAAGAAGGAATCGGTGGTCAAGATTGTGCCGTCTTTTAAGAGACAGGCATCATCGCCAATGCCGAGCCGTATCTCTGAACAACGCCTTTGGATATTCTTCATAATTAATCTGATTGCCTTCGTCTCCCCGAGATATTTGAGATACATAACTCTTAGGATTGGGTGGTTAAATTGGGAGATAAAACTTCTCTTAATAGATTTAAGGCTTTATTCATCCGGCGGAGGTTTTTTTTACTAATAGTCCAGACCGATACCCCGGAGGGATGAGGGAGTGGGATGATAACCCGTCTTTTCCCATAGATATTTCTGGTCAACTTTTCCCCAATCACATCTCCCAACTTTCTTTTACCGATGGTATATTCTATCGCCAGAGCACCGACCGGAATAATTATCTTCGGGTCTAACTTTATTATCTCTTCTTTAAGATAAGGGAGACAATTTTTAATCATTTCTCTTGACGGTTTCAAATCACCAAACTGTCCTTTTCCGGGAAAGCACTTTACTACCTGGGTGATATAGACAATTTTACGGAAGTCTTCTTCTTCTATCCCCTTCCCGGCCAACCACTTAAATAACCTTCTCCCGGCTTGGCCGATAAAGGGGATTCCTTTTTTAGTCTCAAGGCTTCCTGGTGCTTGACCGATAAGTAAGACCCGGGCCTTTTGAATTGGTGAAAATACCGGATAACTCTCCTGAGGACGGGGGCATTTTGAACAGCGCCGGATTTGGGCGATGAAGTCATTCCAGTCTCTACTCATCTTTGTCTGCCCGGGAAATAAAAAGGCGGGAGAAAAGATTCTCCCGCCTTCTCTTCTTATATTTAAGGCATTCGCCTTTTACCTTATTAGAGTGAATTTTCTTACCCTTTCGTAATTGCCCGCGGTGAATTTATAGAAATAGATGCCCCTAGGTAAATGATAGTCTTTTTCATCAGCCGAGAAAGAGACGGAATAGATACCGGGTTTCTGCTTTGGGAAGAAGAAACTGTTCACAATCTGACCACAGGTGTTATAAATTCTGAGGCAAACATCGGCTTCCTTCGCTAAGGAATAGAAGATTTTTGTCTCTCGGGAAAAGGGATTGGGTCGGGCCGGTAGGAGTTCGGTTCTTAAAGGAAAAGATTTGGAGGATACCTCTTTGATACTGACGGTTGGGGTATCAATCTGCCAGAAGCCGATGGTCGCGTTGAAGTTTGTGCCGGTGATTGAGCCAACCGCGGTCTGGGCAACGGAAACTGAAGCGGATAAATTACCGGCGGTGGTTGTTGCCCCGCCAGCACTTATTAGATTCCAGTCACAGCGATACTGGGCAGAGGAGAAGGTGATAGTTAATAGCAAACCGGTAATCGCAAATAGGGGATGGTGTAATCGCATAAAACCTCCTTATATCCCTTGGTTATTTCTTTACACCAGTAGTTAGATTCTCTTCGGTGGTTTTGGTTGGTTCGCTTCTTGGTGCGGTGGGCATTACCGGATTTACCGGTTTCGGGGCATTCTTACCGGTTATATTCTCCCAATTGGCTTTCGCCGCCTCGGATGTCTTCGGTTCCTTTAAGGTGCCGAAAGCCACCCAGTCAAATGTGATGTCGGTATTCTCTCCCCAAGAAGGGATTCTCTTTAAGGCAACGGTAAAACCATTGCTCTTCGTCTCGCTGGTATAGAGCAATCCGGTTGGTTCACCCTTTGGGGTTAGGCTGATGCGCACCGGCACATCGGTGCGGATATTATTGGCGAATATCTCTGGATAAGTGATTTCTGCTTTACCGTTGACGAGACGGGCGGTCCCATAGGCGATAATCGTCAAATCCGGACTGGCGATGCAGGGCGCAGACTTTCCATCCTCAAGTTCAAATGCCCAGCCACCAGTAGCAATTCCCTTGCCATAGGCGTAGATTGCGGTATCGGTTGAGACATTATTATAGGCGTGGGCAATAATACCCTCCGCACCGGCGGTCCCGGCAAAAAATTCTCCACCTACACCATTCCCTTTGGCATAGATTCCCCAGGTCTGCGAGCCATATGCCACAGCGAATCCAGCCTGCTGGGCGCTATCAACCCAGACACCATTCCAGCAGGGATAGCCGGCAAGGAATGAAGAAGTTCCAGGGGATTTTTTAACCCAGACGCCATGGTACTGTCCAGCACTATCAATTATGATTGCCGTGCTATCAGTTCGGCGGATGCGGATACCGTTAAAACCGGCACTGTTTATAAAAACTCCGTGACGCCCCGCCCGATTCCAGATACCAAGTCCATCGCGACCGACACTAACTAAGGCAACACCATCAGCCTTGGCATAGTCAATACCGACGCCATTGAAGTCGGCATAACGGGCGTAATAGGCGGTGCTTCCGGTTTTTGCCGAGTCAACCGTTGAGCCAATAAGGGCGGTTTTGATAAATAAACCATTTCCGTTTCCATCATTTCGGAGATAGAGGATTGGAGCGGTGGTTGAGGCATAGAGTGAGCAGGGCTTGGCAATTTCACCACCGCTAATTGGTGGGGTGATTGGTCTAGTTATTGGGGCACTTGCCGCATAGTTGGCACTGTCGGCCTTTCTTGATAGATAAGAATAAGCCGAACTGACAATCCTTACTCTTGGTGACATTGGGGGATTGGGATTGACCTGCATCTCCAAGTAGCAGTCACCGCCTGAAGGGATATAAGGGATTGGGTTTGTAGAACCTAAGAGGCAACTGAATAGACCGGCACGGGTCTGAACCAATTGGGTCTCATTCCAGAAGTCAGTCCCGCCGGCGGATACGGTAAAGAGACGGAAGGTTACCGAATAAATAGAATCTCTAACCGGAGCGCCAGCGGTGGTGGTTAATTTACCTTGGTAGTTGAGTATCCGGGGGATGGCAATTTGGTCTAATCCTTGGGGGTCAGGGGTTAAGGATTGGAGATTGGTAGATTTTACATACGCCTCTTCTGAGGCAAAAACTAATCCACTGAATACTAAAAATAAAAATGAGGCTAAGTATTTAGCCATAAATCCTCCTTTTTATTAATGCTAATTATAAAAGAATTTTACTTATTTGTCAAGATACGATTTTTAAAAATCATTGGGTAGTGTCCCGATATTTGTAGAAATTCTGTTCTTCTCATTACATAGAAGCATTACGGCTCTGTCAATGCCAACAAATTCATCTCTTTATAACCGCTTATTCACCTCATCTTTACTGACCAGTAACAAATAACCCGAAAAGAATCACTAAAACCGCATCCTCCAAAGGAAATGAACTCTATTTCTTTATCCGCCTCCGAAATTCCCCATAGACCCTCTCAATCACATTTGTGCTTCTCAAACTCCCATCCTATCGGGTATTTTGCCGTTGAGGTATAAACTTATTATCCCGTCATCTAAACAATAAATTATCTGATTTGGTGGTGAGAAGGTTAAGGAAATTAAAATTCCGGGAAACACTTTGCGCGGATTTTTACTCTATATTTAGATATGGGAAAAAGGCTAATTTTATTAAGTATAGTTAAATCAATAACTTATATTTTAGGCATTAATCCCTTCGGTATTTTATCTAATAAGGAGGTAAAAATGAGAGGATAAATAACCAATTAAAAAGACCTAACCGCTTTTATCTGCGACCAATCCACCCGGCATAGGAGGGGATTTTTCTTTTTGGAAGGGGGAGTGCTACAGGGGGTGCTATTCGGGATGGTATTAAATGCCCTATTTTCTACCCTATTCTCTTGCCTATTCGGGATTCTATTCTCTTACCTATTGGTAATCCTATTCTCTTGCCTATTGAGAGTTCTATTCTCCTTCCTATTGGGGGTTCTATCCTCTGTCCTATTGGGGATCCTATTCTGTGTTCTATCCTCTATCCTATTCTCAATCCTATTCTTGATGCTATTCTTTTTCCTATCCTAAGCGCTATTTTAATATCTCCCCCAAAGGCTTGACTTCTTAAAAAATTTAGGTATGATAAGGTGTGAAAAAATATGGGCGATTAGCTCAGCCTTGGTTAGAGCGCTTGCTTGACATGCAAGAGGTCACCCGTTCAAGTCGGGTATCGCCCACTCTTTTTCTCTCAGTGCTTATTTTTACCCACTATGCCTGATACTTTGTCTCAATTATGGCAGATCCAACAATTAGATAATGAAATAACCTTCCTTACCCAAAAGGAGAAGGATATACCAAAAAAGATTGAAGGATTGAAACTTACTCATCAGGAGATGATTAAGAAAAGCGAATTGGAGAAAAAGGAGTTGTTAAACTTAAAAAAGAGATATAAAGAGCAGGAATTAGACTTAAAGAGTTGTGAGGAAAAAATTTCTCAATATTCGGTTCAACTCTATTCGGCAAAAAATAATGAGCAGTATAAAGCCTTCCTGAAAGAGATTGAACTCCAGAAGCGATTGAAAACGGAGATTGAGGAGGCGATGCTTTTTAGTTTAGAGATGATTGAAGAGAAGGAAAAACTAACCCAACGTCAGGAGAAAGAGTTGAAGGCATTAGAGGAGGTTACTAATGCCAAGATTGCCTCACTAAAAAAAGAAGAGGCGGATATTAAAAAGATTCGGCAGGAAAAGGAAAAGGAACGGGAGCAATTTATCCAAGGTGTTGATAAGGAGGCGGTGGCGATTTATGAAAAGATAAGAAGTAAAAAGGATGGGGTGGCGGTTTCGGAGGTGGTTAAGGAGCGGTGTTCGGTCTGTTTCAATCCGGTCCCACCCCAGCGCATCTTAGAGATAAAGCGACGCTTAAACCTCTACTTCTGCGATTACTGCGGCCGCATCCTTTATATTTCGGAATGATAAGTCCTAAGTTCTTATTGATGCGCCTCGCTACTCTCTGCGGGACATTTCTGCCTCCCTGGGCGGTTCGGTTAATTGCCACCACCCTCTCTTTTTTTGCCTTCCTTTTATTGAAGACCCAACGGCGACATCTAGCGCGCAACCTCTCTTATATCACTACTCGTTCCGATACGAAAAGGTTGGTATTAAAGACCTTCCAGAATTTTGGGATAAGCCTAGCCCACTTTTTAGTGAGCCCGACCTTACGGGAGAGAATATTAACCTATTGTGAATTTAATATCTCCTCCCTAATTGCGGCCACGAAGCAAGGTAGGGCAGTTATCCTTTTAACCGCCCATCTCGGAAATTGGGAACTGGCCGGACTGGCACTCGGGAAGTTAGGGCTACCTCTGGCGGTTATCGCCGAACCACTCGGTGGCGGATTATTTAAAACTTATAACTACTATCGCCATTATTTTGGGATAGAAGTAATCCCTTATAACCAACCCCGAAAGTTATTAGAGGCAATCGCCCGAAAACGGATTATCGTCTTTCTGGCCGACCGCAGTCTCTCGGGAAAGGGGATTGCCTGTCCCTTTTTTGGCCGAAGGCGCATCTTCCCCAGAGGTCCAGCCTATTTCGGATTAAAATACCGACTGCCCATTATCCCAGGATATATCGTTTTGAAAAAGAGCGGGCGGAGATTTTATTGGATAAATACCGGAGATGAGATTAAGATTTCGTCGACCGGAGACTTAAAGAAGGATGTTGAGGAATTGACCCACTTGATTGCCCGCTTGATAGAAAATTGGGTAAGAGAATATCCAACTCAGTGGTTCGTCTTTGATGCCCAATGGCTGGAGTAAAGATGGTGGAGATAAAGATAAAGCGATTACTTAAAGTCCCTATACCTAAGCGAAAGACCAAGGACTCGGTTGGGGTTGATTTGGCGGCTGCGGAAGATAAGGTGATTTTAGCGAAGTCGTTCGGTGTAGTCAGAACCGGGATTGCCCTCCAATTGCCGCGCGGGGTTGAGGCACAAATTAGACCACGGAGTGGGCTGGCGGCTAAGTTCGGCATCGGTATCTTAAATGCACCAGGGACGATTGATTCCGATTACCGGGGTGAGATTAAGGTTATCCTCTTTAATCTGGGAGAAAAAAACTATTCAATAAAGAAGGGGGACCGGATTGCCCAGATGGTCTTTTCTGCGATTATGCCGGTGGTCTTAAAGGAGGTAAAAAGACTCTCCCGCACAAAACGAGGAAAAGGCGGGTTCGGTTCAACTGGCCGATGAAAGAGATTTGGTTAATCTATAGTTCAAACAAGGGGGGTCATAAATATCCAGCCGAAGCACTGGCGACATATCTTAAAAAACACTGCCCCCAATTCCGGGTTAGTGTTATAAATCTTTTTACCCTGTCTTCCTTTCTTGCCTTTTTTGACGTGATTGGTCAATTCGGTGATTTAAAACTTCGCTCCCTCTGGCGGGCAACTGCTAAGCAATTCTTAAACCCTTCAAGCCCTTTCACCCGCCTCTATCGCGAGAGTTTGAAATTGGGGATTGGGCTCTCCGGTGTTAAAGACTTCCTCCGCCACAAGCCTATCCCGCAGCTTATAATCTCTTTTCAACCAGAACTTAATGCCTGTGCCCAATTTTTTAAGCGATGGTTTCGTGTTAAATTTTATAGTGTAGTAATTGACCTCCTCATTAACGACCTCTGGGTTCAAAAGGGGATAGACCGATATTATGTTCCTAATGCCTATGCCCAGAAAGAATTAATAAGGTGGGGAGTCTCTAAAGAAAAAATTGTCATTTCTGGTCTCCCTTTACGTGAAGGATTCCGCGGGTTAAAGGAAGAAATGGTGCCCGAAATTAAAAAGAAATGGCATCTTCCAAAGGATATACCCTGCATCCTGGTGATGGGTGGCCTATTGGGTAAGATGGTAAATTTTCGCGCGGTAATTGACTCGATCCGCAACGGGTTAGCGAAGCGGTGCGATAGGCAAGAGCGGGACGAATTCCACAAGGCTAACAACTCATTGTGTCTAATTTTGATTTATGGGAAAGATAGGAAAGAAAGAGAGGTATGTGAAAGTTTGGCCCGAGATTCTTCCCTGGCTCTTTACTCTTTCGGTCTGGTAGAAGATATCCATGAGTTGATGATGGCCTCAGATATTATTATTACCAAACCAAGTTCTGGGACGATAAGTGAGGCCTGTGCCTTGGGCAAACCGCTCCTTTTACTCTACCCAACCGGTGGGGCATACCAGGATATAAGGTTTGCTTCTCTCCTCCATTCACTTGGGGCTGGGGAAGTAATAACCAAGACCGAGGAATTGGGCAAGAGGGTCAAGGAAATAATAAATAACCAAGAGAAGATTAATAAGTTAAAAACAAATAGCCGGGCTTTTGGCGAGCGCAATCTTTTCGCTAATGAAATTATCGCCTCTTCCCTAATCGCTGATTACCAGGCAAAAAGATTTTAGAAATAGAAATTCGTTGCCAAACAGACACAAGGAAAGGTTTTCTTTACCCCTTCCTTAAACCGGTAATTGAAAATCCAACTCCAACCAAAATCGGCTCGGATTAAAAAGACAGGCATTCGAAAAAAGGCGGTGCCAAAAAGAAGCGAGAACTCTTTTCTTGGTTTCTCGCCCTCCTTTACCCAAAGGAAGCAATTTCTGGGCGGGACTTCCGCATCAAAACTCAAAAAAGTCCTCCCGCGGCGCGCATAACTTAAAGAGAGATGAAAATCAAATCTCTCACTTAAATGATAAAGGAGGCGGTAATAAACCTCATCAAAATCCGGCCCCTTGGGATGCCCGATTGGATAACCCATATAGAGATAATAGTTTTTCCTTTCGGTGTGGAAATAGGTGCAGGCATTCACCCGAGTATATTGGATTACCGAATAGGAGCGGGGGATAATAAAGTCGGCCATTTTGAGACCAAAAATAAAACCAAAGGGACCAGAATTTATTAAATCCCTAATAAAACCCGGGCGGGTCAGGGTATCAATGAAACCAATGTCATCAAGGAGGACTTCACCGTAAATACATCTCTTGGGAAAGAAATAGGCAAAGTCACACTGCCAGTAGAGGTCATCATTAAAATAAGGCAGACCCAATCGTTTATTACCGTAGTGATAGTTATACTCACTTAAACGATAGATACTAAACGGATTGAGATAGGCCACTCCCTGGAAGAGCTCCTGGCGGCAGAAGAGGACCGCTTCGCTTAATCCCAAAAGAAGCCGGTCAGAAAAAAGAGAGAAGTCTAAGCGGTGAGCAGAAAGAAACCGACTGGTATCAAGGCGATAAGGGTCAAGCGCCGTGGCAAAAAAACTACCCTTTATCCCCTTGTATTCTAAGGTAGCAAAGAGGAGGTTAAACGGTGGGGCGCTCCCAGAGAGAAGTAGGGAATGACCCCAGCGGAATGCCTCCCGACCAAGAAGCAGAGAAAAAGAATTCTTACTTATTTGGCCATAGCCCCGCCGGTAATCAATGCCATAGATACTATCCCAAGAGAGCCCAGGATATTCCGGAGAGACCCCTACTTTACCGATACCTTCAAAGGAGAAGAGAAGGGAAGAGACCTTTCTTTTCATCCCCAAACTTTGGAGAGAACGAGATAGGGTATCTTTAAGGAAGGAAACCTCCCCATAAGATTTTTTATTAAGGTAAGAGAGGATACGTTTTGCCAAAATCCCTTCCACTGGTGAATAATTCTTCAAATCCGACTCAGGGGGCATCGCAATATCCTTCTCTTCATAAGGCTGTATGTTGGCAAAGAAAGGTTTAATCCTTCCCCGAATCCGCATCTCTAAAATCGCCTCATTCACCCAACTTTCCCGTGGGATAAAAAAAGTAAAAAAGCATATTGGCATTAAATACATACCCAAATATAACAAAACAGGGGAATAAGTCAAGTTGACTTTTAATATTTTATTCTTATAATCAAAAAGAAGATGGGCAAGAAGAAGGTATGGATAGTTTATAATTCTCGTAAGGGTGGTCATACTTATCCGGCTCGCGCCTTATTCCACTACCTAAAAGAGAATTATCAAGAATCTTTTGCCCCCAGAGTCTTTAACTTCCTGGACTTTTCCAAAGGCATCTCTTTTCTTGACCGAATGAGCCGGTGGGGCGACCTTCATCTACCAAGAATCTGGCGGGGAGGCTATGAAAATCTTAAAAATTCCTCGCCGCTTTTCCTTTCAGCATTTAAGTGGGTAGAAAGCTATCTCTTCTCTCTGGAGGGTAGTCTTAATAAACTTTTCCGAAGTGAGAAACCCGACATTATCGTCTCTTTCCAACCGGAGATAAATGTCTTGGCGCCGCTCTTAAAAAGAAAGGCCTTTTGCCCAATCCAGACGGTAATCATTGATTTAGCAATTCATGGGTTGTGGGTGAATCGGGCGATTGACCACTATTATGTCTTCAATGAAGGGGTATCCTCTGAACTACAAGATTATGATGTGACGCGGGCAAAGATTACAATCTCGGGTATCCCCCTCCGAGAGGACTTTAAGAGAGTGCTAAAGATGGACCGGACGCTAATAAAAGAAAAACTCTCAATGAAGAGTGACCTGCCGACAGTTCTTGTCTTAGGAGGGCTTTTAGGCCAGATGGTTGATTTCCCAAAAGTTCTCTCTTCTATCGCCCAAGCAAAAGTTTGCTGTCAGTTATTGGTCATTTGTGGGAAAAACGAAGTGGCTCGGCAAAAGATGGCAAAGATGAAGGAAAAGTTAAATTTACCGGTATATACTTATGGAACAGTGGCGAATATTGCGGAGATGATGTGGGCATCGGATTTAATCGTCTCAAAGCCTGGTTCGGTAACAATCGCCGAGGCACTGGCCCTTGGTAAGCCAATGATCGTTCTTACCCCAAAGGCCGGAAGTGCTCAGGAATTGCGCTTTGCCGAGTTTTTAGAAAGAAACCGGGCCGGGAAATGGGTAGCCGATGCTCGGGATGTGGGAAAGACAATAAGGGAGATTTTTACTACCCCCTCTCTTTATAGCGAGATAGAAAGGAATGCAAAAAGAATCGGCCGGCATAGCCTAACCGCAAATGAGACGATTGTTAGGAATATAATTAATCCGTAGAGCGTAAATGAAAAGGGGGGTAGCACTAATAACTGGTTCCTGTGGCCTAATCGGAAGTGAATCCGTATCCTTCTTTATTGAAAAGGGGTTTAAAGTAGTTGGCATTGATAATGATATGCGGGCTTATTTCTTTGGCAAGGAGGCAACAACATCTTGGAATAAAAAGCGGTTGCAGAAAAAATATCCCAAAGACTATATCCACTACGACCTTGATATAAGAGATTTCACCGGACTCGTAAACATTTTTAAGATATATAAACCCGACCTAATAATTCATACCGCCGCCCAGCCTTCGCACGATTGGGCGGCAAAAGAACCCTTTACCGATTTTGCTGTGAACGCCAACGGCACCCTTAACCTCTTAGAGGCCACCCGGCAAATTTGCCCGGAGGCGGTCTTTATCTTTACCTCCACCAATAAGGTCTACGGCGACCGGCCCAATCAGTTGCCCCTAATTGAAAAAGAAACCAGATATGAATTGCCCGAAGGTCATCCTTATTATGAGGGTATTGATGAAACGATGAGTATTGACTTTTGTCTCCATTCACTATTTGGTGCCTCTAAGGTAGCGGCTGATATTTTAGTTCAGGAGTACGGTCGGTATTTCGGAATGAAGACGGTCTGCCTGAGAGGTGGTTGTTTAACTGGACCGGCCCATTCCGGGACTCGCCTTCACGGATTTCTCTCCTACCTCGTCCGGTGCGCAATTACTGGCATACCCTATCATATCTATGGTTATAAAGGAAAACAGGTGCGGGATAATATCCATTCTTATGATTTTGTTAATACCTTTTGGCACTTTTTCTTAAACCCCAAGAAGGGTGAGGTTTATAATATGGGTGGCTCACGCTTCAGCAACTGTTCAATATTAGAGGCAATAAGCCTAATTGAGGAAATCACCAATAAAGAAGTGAAATATATCTATGAAGATAAACATCGCATCGGCGACCATATCTGGTATATCAGTTGTGTGGAAAAATTTAAAAAAGATTATCCGGATTGGAATTATACGCGTAGCCTTCGGTCAATGATTGAAGAAATATTCTTTTTCCAGAGTGAGTTGCCTCTTGATGAATTAATGCAAACCTGAATCAAACAGTTATGAACCCTTATGATGAAAGATACTTTAAGAATATAGAGAAGGGATATTTCCCTGGTGGATTCGTTCGCGATAAGACAATAGAATTCCACATAAGAAGGACCCTTGCCCCGGGAGCGCGGATTTTAGAAATCGGCTGCGGCACCGGGAATCTTTTAAGAAGGTTAGAAGATAACTTCTCCGTCTATGGGATAGACATCTCGTCCTACGCCGGCGCAATTGCCAACCAAAGATTGAAAAAGGGAAAAGTATTGGTTGGCAACATAGAAAAAGAACCATTAAATTTCCCTGATAAATTTGACGGAGTGGTGATGATAAATGTCTTAGAGCATCTCTTAGCACCCGTTAAGGTTTTGAAAAAGGTAAACGCCGTCTCTAAGAAGCACTCGAAACTCTTCTTACAGTTGCCAGTAATTAGCAATTTCGCAAGTAAGTTCTTGAATAAGATTTTTTATGGCGAAGACCCAACCCATATTTATGTCCCAACTGTGAAAGAATTGCGGGGTTGGGCAATGGATGCCGGCTATTCCTGCCTCTATGAAGCGTGTGGAACATTCCTCATTCTACCCCTTTTGGGAAGTATCCTTTTGAATTTCTTCCCTAGTTATTTTGGGGTTTATGAAAAATACGCCGATTTAACCCTACCCTGAAATATCCAGATTATTATCTAATTGCCTGTTTTAGTTCTCCCCTTTAATCCCAAAGAAGAAACTCCTTCCCGGACGCGGATAGTCCTGGTCAGAAATCGTATTACCAAAGACCTCCGCATAAGAAGCATCAAAGATATTTTCTATCCTAAAGGAGAAGAAAACCTTCCCCCAAACCCTTCTCTCCATTCTTATTGCTAACAGGAAATAACCGGGCAGTTTCTTCTCTTTCATATAAACCTTCGGAAAACTATCATAAGCGGTATAATAATTGACCTTATCTCCGATGAAGTCCCCTTCTAATGAGAGGCGCGTATTAGCATCTTTAAAGATTAAAGAGGGCAAGACCTTCCATTGCGGCAAGAATGCGGACCGGCGCCGGACTTCCATAAAGGAATCAGGGGAAAAGACCATCTCCTTCCGAATCTGGGTTGCCTTCTTCCAATCACCAGAAAGAGAAAAGAGCATCTTTTTTAAGATGGGCAATTCTATCCGCCACTCTATTCCCATTACCTCCTGTCGGTCAACATTACTCGGTCGCCATAAACCGGCGGTATCCGGAAACCAGGCGATTAGATTCTTGGTCTGTCGGGAAAAGAGGGTAAAGGAAAAAATCTTCGTATCAAAGCCGATTTGATTTGTCCACCCCTCTTCTGGTTTCAGGTTAGGATTTCCGGCTCTGGGCCAATATAAATCATTAAAGGTTGGGGCACGAAATGCCTTCCCAGTATGGAAACGGAACTTGCCAAAAAGCACTGGATAGGTAATGCCAAAACCGGGACTCAAAAAACCACCAAAGTCTGACCAGTCATAACGGAGGGATGGGAAAAAAGACGGTCGGGAAAGGAAATTCCCCTCTAAAAAAAGACCAAATTTCTCACCCCTGGGTTCATATACCGTATCTTTATAAGCGAAGGAAGAAAAGTCATAGAAATAGGAGTGGGTGAAAGAATAGTCCCAGCGATAATCAAGGCCAAATGAGATGCGGAGCGGGATATCTTCTACGGCAAAGAGAGAGACTATATTACCACCAACCGTCCTTATCTTATAGGTGTCTTCGTAAACTGCGGTATTACGGGAGTCTTGGTCAACCCATCGGTAATGGGTGATGTTATTATGGAGAAATGGCCTCGCCTTAATCTCTATATTTCCGGTAATCGGGGATGTGATTTCCCAATGGAAAAGGTATCCTCTATCCTTTTGGCGGTCATAGAGAGACGAGGCAGTAGCGTCACCATAGGTTGGAATTGCTTCTTTTGGTGGTTTTGGTCCAGGAAGTCCGAGTTCTTTCTCTTCATAGGTAAAATTCATCTTAAGGAGATTGGAGTAGTCGGTTGCTAAACTTATGCCTCTGGTCAAGGCATCCTCATTTGACCTCATACCCTTTGTCTTCTCCTGATGAAGGGAAAGGAGAAACCCGTATCGGTCTTTAAGATTGAGACCGGAAACGAGGGATAGATTTTTCGTCTGGAAAGAACCGTAGAGGAAACTTAAGGAGTGGCTTAATCTTTGGGGCTTAAAAACAAGGGGCGATTTGGTGATAAAGTTTAGGACCCCGCCTAAGGCATTTGCCCCATAAATACTGGAAGATGCGCCCTTCACCACCTCAATTCTCTCTATGTTATGAGTGGGAATTAAACCAAGGTCGCAAATGCCGGTGGTTGGTGAGTAA
>CAYRLZ010000094.1:0-7018 GCA_964425275.1 uncultured bacterium
AAAGAAGGAGAGGGAGAATATTTTCTCCCAACTTTGGCAATTTCTATTATTAGCTCCTTACTTCTTTCTATTATATCCATTTCTTTTCTCCCGAAATAAATAGAGAGATTCAGTTTGAGGCACGGAAATTGATTTTGTCCTTTTTTTATCTACTTTCCTTCTTGCCTTGGGTTCATTGGGCAGAATCTTTTCAAAGATGGAGATTAATTGTTCTCTTAAATTCAATGGCTCAAATAATCTTTTCTCCGCAATTTTTACATACTTCTCCTTTATTTCGTATCCAATCCATCGGCGATTAAGATTTTTCGCCACCTTTGTCGTTGTCCCGATACCTAAAAATGGGTCTAAAACTAAATCTCCTTCATAAGAAAAAAGTTTTATCAGACGGTAGGGAATTTCTTCTGGAAATGGACAGGGGTGGTCGTATTGATTCGGTGGGACAGGAGCAACATGCCAAATATTGTTTGCTAATTCTTTAGTAAATAAATCATCAATCAGAATTTTATTTTTTTCTTTTTCTTCTTTCGTTCTGCTTTGGTAAAATTTAGGACCGGGCTTTCGAAATATTAAAATATATTCCGTCATAATATTTGGGCAGTAGTATCCAGGATAGGGATTCTGAATTGTCACTCCAGCTCGCTTTACGCCACCCGTCACTTTATACCAGACGATATCTTGGTGAAATTCGTAGCCAATTTTTTCCATTAAAGAAACGAAGTGTTGGGGCAAGGGGTAGTGTTTTCCTTTATAAAGGACCGTTCCAATAACTACACAACAAAATCGCCCCGGTTTTAATACTCGGTAGCATTCTTGAAAACAGCGGGTAAGCCATTCTAAGTATTTTTCATACTCTTCTCCTTTTCTGGTCCTAAACCATTTTGTTTTGTCGGTAGTGTGAACATCGTAGTCTATCGCGTTCCAATAAGGCGGGGATGTGATAATTAAATCAACCTCATCATTTTGAATCTCGTCCTGGCTTTCACAGGATTTGAGAAAAATTTTATTCATATTTTTCTGTTTTCCTTACATACTTTCCCAATATGTCATACTCAATATTGACCGCATCGCCGACCCTGCGGTATTTTAAGGTTGTATTCTCGTAGGTATAAGGGATAATTACTACTTGGAAGTGATTCCCCCGGATATTAGAAACCGTCAAACTTATCCCCGAGAGAGCAATTGAACCTTTTTCTACAATATGAGAAAGGTTTTTAGGGCTTATCTTTATCTCAAAAAGGAAATTTCTTCCTGACCTTGTAATTTTAATTATCCGCCCAACCTCGTCAATATGCCCCTGAACAAAATGACCGCCAAAACGATTGCGGGCAGCAATCGCCCTTTCTAAGTTACAGAAATCTCCCCTTTTTAAATCTTTCAGGGTTGTTTTTGATAGGGTCTCTTTTGTCGCCTCAACCAGAAAGGTATTCTCTCTAATGTCGGTGACCGTCAGGCAACAGCCCTCAACCGCGATTGAGTCGCCTAACTTCATCTCCTTCGTTAGAGAGCTCTGGATAGTTAAAATTTTATTTCCCGCCCGAAGGGAAATCTCTGAAACCCGACCAACTTCTTCAATAATACCGGTGAACATAAGCGGTGAAAAGAAAATCTTCCCCAATCCTTTTAACCTTTGCCTCTTTTAATTTAATCGCTTTTTTCAGACTCCCAAGAAAGAGTCTTTCGGTGAAGGCAAGCCCTTTGCCTAAAATCTTTGGTGAGAGAAAGAGAAATATCCGGTCAACAATCCCTTCTTCTAATGCCGAGGAGATAACTTTTGCCCCGCCTTCAATTAAAACCTTGGCGCAACCTAATTTATATAATTCGGCCAAGAGCGCCGACCAGGAAAGCAGGTCTTCTTTTTTTCTCACCGGAATTACCCTTGCCCCTCTCTTTTCCAATTCCGCTACCTTTCTCCAATCCGGACTTTCTTTTTTCTCGGTGAATATTATTATTTCTCCTGGCTTGCGAAATAATCGGCTTTGGAGAGGAATGACAAGTGAAGAGTCAAGGATTATCCTCTTTATTTGTTTTCCACCGATCGCACGGCAGGTAAGTTGAGGGTTATCCTTGAGAATGGTATTTATCCCAACCAAAACGGCATCGTTTTGGCAACGGAGTTGATTGGCAAAGTCTCTGGCTTTTTTTTGGGTAATCCATTTTGACTCTCCTTTTAGAGTGGCCATCTTTCCGTCAAGGGATGAGGCAACTTTTAATGTGATATAGGGCTTTTTCCATTTCATCCATTTTATATACCACTCATTTAATTCTTTTGCCTCCCTTTCCATAATTCCGGCTCTCACCTTAATTCCGGCTTTTTCTAAGACCTCTTTCCCCAACACTTTGGGATTTGGGTCTTCCATCGCATAGACGACCTCTTTAATTCCTTCTTTAATAATTCTCTCGGTGCAGGGTGGGGTCTTTCCATAGTGGGAGCAAGGTTCTAAGTTACAATAAAGGGTTGAACCTCTAAGTTCTCTCTTATCCTTGACACTTTCCAGGGCAACGATTTCCGCATGCTTTTCCCCATATCGCTTGTGATAACCCCATCCTTTAATCTTGCCGTTTTTCACAATGACCGCGCCGCATAATGGATTGGGCGAGGTGAAGGGGATACCTTTTCGGGCTAATTGCAAGGTGCGAGCGATGAAGTATTCATCACTCTTCTTTCTTTTCTCGTTTTGCCTCTTCAATTATCTTATTGCTAATTTCTTTTGGCACTTCTTCATAAAATGCGAATTTCTGGGTGAAATAGCCCCTTCCCTGAGTGATGGAGCGGAGGGTCGTGGAATATTTGTAGAGCTCCGCAAGGGGACATTGGGCTTTGACAACCTGCAAGTTTCCCTCCCGGTCAATACCTAAAATCCTACCTCGCCGGGCATTTAAGTCGCCGACGACATCGCCCAAAAATTGCTCCGGACAGCGCACCTCTAACTCCATTATCGGCTCCAAAAGAATCACCCCGGCCTTTTCGCAGGCATTCCGGAAGGACATAATCGCGGCAATCTTAAACGCGATGTCCGAAGAATCTACTGGATGAAAACTGCCGTCATAAACCGTTACCTTTAAGTCGGTCATTGGGTAATTAGCTAAAAATCCGGCCTCCATTGCTTCCCTTGTTCCTTTTTCTATTGATGGGATATACTTTGCCGGGATTGCTCCACCATAGATGGCATCTTCAAATTCAAAGCCCTTTCCCCGGGGTAGGGGTTCAATTCGAAGCCAGACATCACCATATTGACCTCGCCCGCCGGTCTGTTTTTTATACTTCCCCTGGGCCTCGCTACTCTTGGTGATTGTCTCCCGATAAGGAATCTTTGGCCGCCGGGTCTCAACCTCAACATCAAATCTTCGTTTCAACCTCCCTAATATTACATCCAGATGGAGTTCACCGAGTCCGGAGATAATCTCTTGTTTTAATTCTTGCGCATAATAGAAGGAGAAAGTCGGGTCTTCGTCATGGAGACGATGGAGTCCATTGGAGACCTTTTCTTCATCGCCCCGGCTCTTCGGAATAATCGCCACAGAAATTGATGGCTCGGGGAATTTGATTGGTGGTAACTTGAGATTTAACTCCGGAGCCGTAAGGGTATCCGATGTCTTTGTCTCCTTTAACTTCACCAACGCCCCAATTTCACCCGTCCGTAATATTCCAACTTCTTCCCTTTCCTTTCCCTTTATGTAATAAATCTGATTAATCTTCTCTTGCCGTCCGGTTGTCATATTTATGAGATTATCACCCGATACCACTTTACCAGAAAGAACCTTACAATAATTTAAATCGCCGATGTGTAGTTCCGAAACCGTCTTAAAGATAAAAAGAAGCGGTGGACCATCTGGTTTCACCCCAAGGATTTTATCATCAATTTTTATCCCACAATCAATCGGCGAGGGTAGATATTCGCAAGCAAAGTCAAGGATTAAGTCTACCCCGATATTTGCTTGCGCATCACCGACTAAAATAGGGAAAATCTCCCTCTTCTTTATTCCCTCCTTTAATCCCAGTTGAATCTCTTCTTTTGTTATTTCTCCACCTTCCAGATATTTATTCAATATCATCTCAGAGACATCGCCTAAGGCTTCAATTATCTTTTCTCGGTATTTGCCCACCTCCACCTTTAACTCTTCGGGAATGGGACTTTCCTTCTTGCCATTCTCATAAAAATATGCCTTCTCATTTAGGATATCCACCAGACCCTTAAAATCCGTCTCCTTACCGATGGGTAAAAATAAGGGAACGGCTTTGGCACCAACTACCTTCCCTAATTCATCTAAGACCTTAAAGAAATCGCTATGTTCCTTTTTTAACTTATTGATAAAGAAGAAGACCGGTTTTTCCTCTTCGCCGAGATAACGGAGGCAGATTTCACTTCCTACCTCAATCCCCCCGGTGGCATCAATCACCACACAGCCGGTATCACAAGCCCTAATTCCCGAGAGGACCTCTCCCAAGAAGTCGGCATAACCTGGGGTATCAATCAGATTAAATAAAAACCCTTTGTATTCCCCAAAACCTAATGCCAAATTAATACTCACCTTTCGGGCAATCTCGTCTTCATCGTAATCAAAGAAGGAGGTACCATCATCAACCTTTCCTTTTCGGGGATTTGTCCCTAAGAGGAAAATTAGATTGTCGGCAATCGTTGTCTTGCCACAACCCGAATGACCAAAGAAACCAATATTTCTAATCTTTTCTGGTGGATGTTCTTTCATAGGGGTTATAATAACCGAATTCTCTCCAAAAGTCAAGAACTGTCGCCCCGCACATATTCGGCGGCTTTGGCACGAATAAAAAAGGCGGGAGCCCAAAGATTGTTTCCGGGTTCCCGCCTTTCCTATTTAGGGGTGGTTATTGGAAAAGCACTATCTTTCCAACAAAGGTGTTGCTTTTGGATGCCAAACGATAGAAGTATACCCCGTCCGGTAATTCTTTTGAGACAATCTCTAATCTATTATTTCCCCTCTTACCCGAAAGGGAAAGTTTCTTTATTTCTCTTCCGATACCGTCGTAGATTGAGAGGTTGAGTTTATCTTCACTGGGAAGGTTGAGAAGAAAGGAAATCTTCCCTCTCTCAATTCCGCTCACTTTAAGGGAAGGTGCAAAGGCAACCTCTTTGGTCATCACACTGGTATTGCCGATGAAGACTTCATCTTGGTCTTGAATCAAGGTTAAGGAACCAGCATTGGCACAACTCAAATCAAAGAAGTAGTCTCCTGAACCGGCATAGGATTTGACATAGATTTTATAATTGCCGATAGTCGTTGGGGTATAACCAATATATTCCTGCCGGCTCTTTCCGGCCGATGAGGCGACCTGTTTCCCGGAAGGATTATAGAGATAAAGGTCAAAGTCTGGGTTAGAACTGGAAGCCCAGTTCGGCATTATTAAGGTTATCGCTATTGGATAAGAGGTAGAATTAACATTCACCTGCCAGATATCGGTTCGTCCACTTGCTCCAAGATATTCGGAGGCATAGATATGAGGTGGGACGGTTGGACCGGTTCCGGTATATCCGCCGGCGCTCTTTATTGCTTCATAAGCCTGATTTCGGCCCGAGCCGTAGTCAATATCCTTTCCACCCGGTCCCCAATCCTGGGCGGTATTGCTGATAATCTCTTTGACCTGGGTTGGGGTTAGGTTGATATTCGCATCTAACATTAAGGCGGCCGTGCCAGCGATAAAAGGGGTCGCCATACTCGTTCCGCTGTATGTGATGTATTGATTTTTGGTTCCTTTTCGGGCAGCGGTGATATTTACGCCGGGGGCTGAGACATCTGGTTTTGTGCGATTGTCAGCGGTTGGACCGCGGGAAGAAAAACTGGCCAAATAGAAACCCTTCTCACTGCAATCCGACATCGCACCCACGGTTATTGGTTTTTCGGCGGCGGCGGGGGAACCAATCGTGTATTTCTTTGGACCGGAGTTTCCGGCGGCAACCACCGTAATAATCCCATTGTCAACCGCATTGTTACAGGCTAAGGATAGGGCGTCCTGACCATTGGAACTGCCGGAGGCGCCGAGGCTGATTGATAAGATTCTTATATTATAGCTCGCCTTATTCTGAACCACCCAGTCAATTCCATTGATTATCGTAGATGTGGAGCCACTGCCGCTCGCATTAAGAACCTTAACGCCAACTAAGGCCGCACCATAGGCAACGCCTTTATAGGTGGCATTCCCTTCACCGGTGCCCGCGGCAATTGAGGCGCAGTGGGTGCCGTGTCCATTATCATCATAAGGGGTGGTGCGACCATTTATGAAGTCCTTCCAGCCGATAACCTTACCACCGTCTAAGTCGTAATGTCCAATATCAATCCCGGTATCAAGGATGGTTATCACAATATCATTCTTGGAGTAAGAGGTAACATTGCCATCTCTATCGCCCTCAACGCCAAAATCGGTCCTCGCCTTGGTGGCGCCGAACCAGGAAGAGGCGGTCCCAAGAAGGATTGAGACCGGGGCATCGTATTCAATATGCGCCACCGAATTCTCCTTGGCTAACCTTAAAATCTGCTCCCTTTTTAATAGGCCGGCAAATCCGGGGATTATCTGATATTGATATTTCAGGGAGAAGTCACCAATTTTTTCTTTTAGATTATCAATCAGGGCATCGGTTGGTGCAGATTTTAAGAGAACAATTACCGGGACCTCTTCGTTTGTCTTTAGGAGATAGTTTAAGTTCTGAAATATCTTGTCGCCATCGGTATCGTAAATCAGGTTTTCAGAGGAGGGGATTTCCGTGGGCTTAAAAGAGGCAAATATAATTAAAGGTAAAAAAATAAAAAAAATAAAAGTGATAAAGGTCTTCATAAGTCCCTCCAAGCACCAATTATACACTAAAAATTAAATTTCGTCAATAGGGCTTCGGGGGCGATTGTTTAGACAAAAGATAAAAACGGAGTCAGGAAGTGATTAGATTTCAGGAGAAGGACTGGGTTATGATTTAGGTGGGATGATTAGGTGGAGAGAATGGAATAGACTGCCTGAAATCTACTTCCCGACTCCGTAGTTCCATAAATTCTT
>CAYRLZ010000095.1:0-20332 GCA_964425275.1 uncultured bacterium
TGGATTCGGCGATAAGTATCTCTCGCCATATCTCTCACCCCCTTTCCTGCCCGGGATTTGCCCGCTTCCGCGGACAGAGGCAGGAAGACTTACCGAATTTTCAAAGAGCATCTTTCTGCTTCTATAAATATAGAGTAAAAATAGGGGCGAAGTGTTTCACGGAATTTTAAAAAAATTGTAAGCCCTTGAAAAATAAGAACTTAAAAAAGGTTCGCCCTAATTAAAAATAACCCCGAAACAAATTCAGGGCAACCTTACCCAGATTTTACCGCTTACCGACTTAGAGGCTCTATAACCCTTTCCAACCGCTTTTTTATTAAAATGTTATATAGTAAGGTCTGCCCCCATTACCTTACATTCTTACATACTTTCTAAAAAATCTTTCAGCAGTAGCGCAATTAAGACAATTTCCTCTAAATCACAAACCGTTCTATACATCTTTGTGCTATCTTTAATCCATACAACACCATCAAGAACTGCGATTCTAATTGCCTTACCTTTCTTTCCTCTTAATAACCTTAAGGCATCTTCAAAGTTCGCATTCTGGGCACCGCCATAATCAGTAAGGAATTTTGCTTCTCCAATTAGATAATTCTGGCCTACCTTGGCAAGAAAATCCGGATTTTTCTCTAACCCGCAACCAAGTTTTCTATTTGCAAAGTCCTTTAACTGCCCATTACTTCCTTTGAGAAAGGCGATTCCTTTATCCGTTTCAAATTCCGATTCCGGAAGGAAAGGATAACCAATCTGGAAAAGCCATTTTTTGAAGAGTTTACTAATTTGCCTACTGGCCATTTTGGGTTCTTCTATCGCTTCAATCATCGCCGCAAAACCCATACCTCGTATCCTTTCGGCAATTCGGTTAACGGTCTGGGGATTATATTTAAGAAAGATTTCATCCTTTCGCAAAAAAGCCACATAAGGGTCATCAACCGGGAATTTTGGTAAATCTAACAACTTCTTAATTAGAGTTAGATTATCCCTTGTCTTGTAACTTTCTTCTAACTCTCTTTTGACTTCCTGAGTGACTCTTCTTTCTGCTTCTTGGACTACTGGATAAACTTCGTATAATTTATCCAGATAACCCGGCGAATTGGCAATCTGGATACTCCTTTTTACCCATTTATTCATCTTTATACCTCCTTATATAACTTAAATGCCGATAACCTTTTTATTGCTAAAAGCCTTTTCTGGACAACATCAACCGCAATCTTTGAATTATCAATCCCTATCCATCGCCTGCCCAATTCCTCAGCCGCTACCAATGTTGTGCCTGACCCAACAAAGCAATCCAAGACTATATCATCCGGGTTTGACGAGGCTTCTACAATAACTTTAAGCATTTCCAGATTTTTTTCTGTTGGATAAGAAGGATAAGGCGGGTCTTTAAACTCCCAAATATCCTGTCGTTTTTTACCTTTTTTTCGCGCCTCATCGGCATAGTATATCCTCCGGGGATTCCCGGTTGGTGACCATTCTATCAACCCCTGGGCATCTAATTTATCCAATTCCTCAGGGGGATTTTGCCAATGGCTTCCCTTAGGCGGTAACCTCCCTCTCCACGGCTTACCGGTTGGACCGTTAAGGGTTTCTCCGGGGGCGTGAAGCGGCAGGGTTGTGTAGCGTCTTCCCCTTTTATCAACCTTCGGGAAAAGGGTTTGTATCTGCTCTTCGGTAAATTCCTCCCGCGGGTCATTCCAAATATAGTTATCGGTCTTTGAATAGAAAAGAATCGCATCCGTCATATTGCCATAGGCTTTCCGCTTAAAACTCTTTGGGTTACACTTTATTCTCGTTATATTATTAATAAAATTTTCCTGCCCGAAAATCTCGTCCATCAGAACCTTTACATAATGGCACATCTTCCAATCAATATGGACATATATTGAACCTTTATCTGATAAAATCTCTTTAAGTAACATTAGTCTTTTCCTTAAAAATTCAATATATTCTTTTCCCACAATCTTATCTTGGTATGCGGTTTCATCCCCTCGGCTTTTACTCACTGTTCGGGAAACTCCGCTTTTGAATTCCTGATTAGTTCCAAAAGGCGGGTCAATATATACCAAACTCACCTTTCCGGCAATGCTTGGTTCTTTCAGTAAACACCTTAAAGCCTGGAGATTATCTCCTAAGAAAAGCATATTGACCCAACCGTCAAGCCGACCTTCACCGAAACTTTTAACTTCCCTAAAAGGGGCGAATCTGGGCTCTGGTATTTTTAATGCCTTTTCTTTCTCGGTTAGAGCAGTGGTGTCAAACTTGCCTATCTCTACTTTTTCTGACACCTTTTTAATTTTATCTTTTAATCGTCTATTTTGCCGATACACTCCCTTAAGCGACTGCCTCTTTATTTTTCTTTGGCTTTTAATTTCTTTATCTCCCATAGCGTGCTGTGTTTATATTAAAATCTAAACTTGCTTCTCGCCCATCGAGAAAATAAAAGATTTCTCTCCCTTTCTTATCTTCGGCATCATTCCAAAAAGGAATTTCATATTTTTATTATACCAAAAAAATTCTGCCTGTCAAACAGCCACTCGCTTCTCATTTTAAGCCAGCTTTCCAATGCCTGTCTTTCGGTATAAGTCTTTGATTTTGGCCGGCTACTGGGTTTTTTATGAAAGATAGTCCTTACCCCCGGTCAATTACCCGAACTATAATATTAACCAGATTAATATTAGTGTGGCTAATATTTTGAGGGGTGGGTTTTCCCTTTAAGTCTTTGATTTTGCAGGACTTATTTGATTTTTTTAGAAAGATAGGGGGTAGCCCCCTGGGTCGCCTTTCGGGTCTATTTTTTAACCTAATTCTCTGCCTAATCCAAAACCTAATTGAGAACCTAATTGTCACCCTAATCCTCTAACTAACTGAAAGGCTAATTGAAGAACTGATTCTCTAACTAATCCTCTGACTAATCCAAAGGTTAATTGAGGGGCTAATTCCCTGCCTAATTCCGGGTCTAATTAAGAATCTAATTCCGAGTCTAATTGAAAGGCTAATTTTCTCTGGGAGAATCTTTTTATCTCTTTAATGGGTATTGAGACTGGGCAAAAATCATTAAACCACGAAAACAGGAAAAAGAATATGGGACGCCGATTTGGAATTTAACCACAGATTAACCCAGATGAACCCAGAAAAGACCATAAGAATGATTCGAATGAAATGCGTGAATTTCGTGAATAAAAACTGTTTTATCGGTGTGGGCGCAAACACCTGTGATTTTTCTCTCTTTTTATTTTTTCTTTTATCCGTGGCTAATAATTTTTTCTGCCATCAGACCTTTTTCAAAAGCCACTCATTTGACATCTCGGAAAAATAGTTTATAATTAGGAATGAGATTATCGGTAATTGGCACTGGTTATGTTGGATTGACCGCCGCGGCCTGTTTTGCCAAGATTGGGCATCAGGTAATTGGTGTGGATAACGACCCCAAAAAGATTTCGCTCTTAAAAGAAGGCAAAATTCCGATTTACGAACCAAAATTAGAGGATATCGTCAAGGAGGAGATGGCAAAAGGCCGTCTAGCCTTTACCACGGAGATTGCCGAAGGTGTAAAGAACTCCCAGATTGTCTTTATTGCGGTTGGCACCCCACCCAAAGAGACCGGTGAACCCGACCTCTCCGCGGTCGAAAATGTCGCCCGCCAAATCGGGGAGAATATGGTAGATTATCTGCTCATCGTGGAGAAAAGCACCGTCCCAGTAAAGACCGGAGAATGGATAAAGAGGACAATTGAGAGGTATAATAAGAAAAAAATCCCCTTTGATGTCGCCTCTAATCCTGAGTTCTTACGAGAGGGAAGGGCGGTTGATGACTTTCTCTCCCCGGACCGGATTGTTATCGGTTGCGAAACAACCCGGGCAAAGGAATTACTCTTAGAGGTCTATAAACCCCTCAATAGTAAGATACTGGTAACCAATTTAGAGAGCGCCGAATTAATTAAGCATGCCTCTAATGCCTTTTTGGCAATGAAAATTTCATTTATCAATGCCGTGGCGATTGTTTGTGAAGCGGTCAAGGCGAATATTAAGGAGGTAGCGGATGGTGTCGGGTTGGATAAGAGAATCGGCCGGGATTTCTTAGATGCCGGGATTGGCTACGGCGGCTTCTGCTTCCCCAAGGACTTGGATGCCTTTATAAAAATCTCGGAGGAGTTGGGTTATGACTTTCGGTTGCTTAAGGTAGTGAGAGAGATTAATAATGAGATGCGGGAGCGACTGATAAAAAAGGCTAAGGAAGTCTTATGGAATCTACGGGACAAGAAGATTGGGGTCTTAGGGCTTTCCTTTAAGCCCGATACCGATGATATGCGCTTCGCGCCGTCAATTGATATAATATCCCGCCTAATAGCCGAGGGGGCAAAGGTCTTGGCTTATGACCCGAAGGCGATGGAGAAGGCAAGAGAGGTCTTGCCCGGTATCAATTATTGCCAATCACCTTATGAGGTATGTCAGGATGCGGATTGTTTGCTTATTTTGACCGAGTGGGAAGAATTTAAGCATTTAGACCTGAAAAGGGTTAAGGCGCTACTAAAATTGCCGGTAATTATTGACGGGCGAAATATCTTTGACCCGAAGGTAATGGCGAAACTCGGTTTTATCTATCGGGGTGTTGGATGGGGCTATTGAATAAAAGATGATTACGGCGATAACGAACCACGGATGGACGCAGATGAAAAACATCGGCGATTATAAAGACTTCTAATGAAGATTCTTTTAACCGGCGGTGCGGGCTTTCTTGGTTCTCATTTAGCCGAGGCCTTACTTTTGCGCGGGGATAGGGTGATATGTGTTGATAATCTATTAACCGGACGAAGGGAAAATGTTGCTCATCTGGTTAGTAACAAGAATTTCCAGTTCATTTTCGGTGATGTCGCAGAAGGCTTCACTTATGACGGGGATTTAGATGCTATTCTTCACTTCGCCTCCCCGGCCAGTCCCAAGGACTATTTCTCTTATCCAATTGAGACGATGCGGGTCGGGTCTTTGGGTACTTATCACCTCTTAGAACTGGCAAGAAAGAAGTCCTGTCTATTTTATTTGGCGTCAACCTCTGAGGTCTACGGTGACCCACTCTCTCATCCGCAGAAAGAAGATTACTGGGGGAATGTGAACCCAATCGGTAAAAGGTCGGTCTATGATGAGGCAAAGAGATTCGCCGAGGCCCTCACGATGGCTTATCACCGGCTATATCAACTCCCAATAAGAATCGCCCGCATTTTTAATACCTATGGCCCAAGGATGAAGATTGATGATGGTCGGGTTGTTCCCAATTTAATCGCTCAGGCATTAAGAGATGAGCCTTTGACCATTTATGGTGACGGCCGCCAGACCCGGAGTTTCTGTTTTATTAGCGATATGATAGAAGGGCTTTTGAAACTATTGGATACGGAAATCTTTGAACCAATAAATTTAGGAAATCCGGAAGAATTTACAATCTTGGAATTTGCCAATTTAGTTTTAGAACTGACCGGAAAGAAATTGCCGCTAATCCATCGGCCTCCATATCCGGATGACCCGGAAAGACGGAGGCCGGATATAACGAAAGCCGAAGGCATCCTGGGCTGGCGACCGCAGGTCGGACTTAAAGAAGGCTTAAAAATTACCATTGAATGGTTTAAGAGAGAGGTGGAGAGACAATGAAAAAAGATAACCCAATTAAGATTGGCGTGATTGGTTTAGGTCACTGGGGTAAAAATATCCTACGGAATCTTGTTCATCTGAATTGTGTGGGCGCCGCCTGTGATTCTAATCCAGAGATTATAAAAGAGCGGAGAAAGGAATTCCCCCAGATAAATTACACCCAATCTTTTGAAGCGATAATAAGAAATCCCGAAATCCAGGCGGTAGCGATTGCTACCCCTTCGGCCACCCATCACCAATTAGTAAAGGCGGCAATAATTGCCGACAAGGATGTCTTCGTTGAGAAACCACTGGCCCTAAACTTTCCGGATGGTAAGGAACTGGTTGAGTTGGCCAAAGAAAGGAAAAAGATTTTAATGGTCGGTCATATTTTACAATACCACCCAGCGGTGCGGAAATTAAAAGAGTTAATTGAGAAGGGTGAGTTAGGGAAGATTCAATACATCTATTCCAACCGACTCAATATCGGAAGACTGAGGGTTGAGGAGAATATCTTATGGAGTTTTGCCCCTCACGATATCTCGGTGATTTTGATGCTGATTGGTGACCAGCCAATAGCGGTAAGTGGTGTTGGCGCTGCCTACCTAAATGAAGGAATCTATGATGTTACCTTAACCACCCTGGAATTTAAGAATAAGGTGAAGGCCCATATCTTTGTCAGTTGGCTTCATCCATTTAAGGAGCAGAAATTAGTTATCGTTGGCTCCAAGGCGATGGCGGTCTTTGATGACCTGACAAAAGAGAAACTCTTTGTCTATCCGCACCGAATTGAGTGGGAAAAGGGGAAGATACCGGTTGCCCATAAAGCCGAGTATTATTGTGTGCCGATAGAAGAAGGTGAACCGTTACAAGAAGAGATGAGACATTTTATTCAATGTATTCAAGAAAGGAAGTCACCAATTACCGACGGTGAAGAGGGACTGGCGGTCTTAAAGGTATTAGAAGAGGCCGAGAAGGCGATTCACCATAGAGGTCTTTCCGTCGTCATCCCAGGCGAACCGGGCTACTTTATCCATCCAAGTTCCGTAGTTGACGAAGATGTTGTGATTGGCGCCGGGACAAAAATCTGGCACTTTTCTCACATCCTAAAAAATACCCAGATTGGTCGGAATTGCATCATCGGGCAGAATGTAATGATTGGTCCGGATGTAAAGATTGGCGACCGCTGTAAGATACAAAATAATGTCTCAATTTATAAGGGGGTGACCTTAGAAGAGGAGGTATTCTGTGGTCCGAGTTGCGTCTTCACTAATGTCTATAACCCAAGGGCGTTTATTGAACGGAAGGATGAATTTCTGCCGACCATCGTTAAGAAAGGGGCAACGATTGGTGCCAATGCGACAATCGTCTGTGGGGTAACGATTGGCCGTTATTCAATGGTTGGGGCCGGGGCGGTGGTAAAATCAGATGTCCCGGATTATGCGGTCGTGGTCGGGGTTCCAGCCCGGCAAGTCGGATGGGCTTGTCAATGCGGTGTCTCTTTGAAAAAATGGACGAAGGATAACCAGGCTCTCTGTGCCGATTGTGGTCGGCGATATCAATTAAAAGACAACAAACTACAAATCTTGGAGGAAGGGTTATGAAACAAATCCCGATGCTTGATTTACGGCGGGAATATGAATATATGAAGGGAGATATTGATACGGCAATTAGCCGATGCTTAGAACACCAGCAGTGGATACTCGGTCCGGAGGTGAAGGAATTAGAGAAGAAGGTTGCTCAATATCTGAAGATAAGACACAGCATTGGTGTATCATCAGGGACCGATGCCTTAGTTCTTGCCTTGCGCGCCTTGGCAATAAAGATTAAAGGAAGGGAATATTTCAATGAGACCGATGAGATAATTACCACCCCTTTTACCTTTACCGCGACCGGCGATGCTATCCTACGGGTTCGGGCAACACCGGTCTTCGTTGATATTGATGCCCAGACTTATAACATTGACCCAAATAAAATCCGAGACTATTTGGTGTCGTCAGGCGATAGGGTGGTGGGCATCATTCCGGTTCACCTTTATGGTCAGTCTTGTGATATGGAAAAAATAATGGCGCTTGCCCAAAAATATAATTTATTTGTTGTTGAAGATGTAGCTCAGGCCTTTGGCGGTCGGTGGCAGAATCATTACCTTGGTTCAATCGGCACGACCGGGGCCTTCAGTTTCTTTCCCTCCAAGAATCTCGGTGGCTTTGGCGATGGTGGGATGGTTGTGACTAACGATGACGAGATTGCGGAACTGGTCAGTATGCTTTTGAAACATGGCGGGAAGGATAAATATAATGTTGACCATATTGGTTATAATGCCCGACTGGACACCCTGCAGGCGGCGGTTCTTTTGGCAAAGTTTAAATACATTGAGGAATTTAACGAAAGGCGGCGGAAAGTTGCCCAATTTTATAATCGGCAACTCTCATCGCTTTCGGGCATCAGATTGCCCCAAACGTTGCCTAATGCCTACCATGTCTACCATCAATACACAATAAGGGTATTGAATGGAAAAAGGGATGAACTCCAGAGATACCTGAAAGAGAACGGGATAAGCACAATGGTCTATTACCCTTTGTCTTTGTCTAAGATGAAGGTATTTAAGGATAAGATGAAAGAAGGAGGCGACCTAAAAGAAGCCGAGCGGGCAACGGCCGAGGTTTTGAGTATCCCGATTGAACCACTGGCTAAGGAAGAAGACCTTTTCCTAATTGTTAAGAGTATCAGAGAGTTCTTTAAGTCAAATTAAGGGGAGGTGATAATGAAGGATTTAGCCAAGATGAAAGTCTTAGTTACGGGTGGTGCCGGCTTTGTTGGCTCCAATTTAGTAGAAAGACTTATTGAAAAAGGCACAAAGGTTTTTGTGCTTGATGACCTTTTTACCGGCAAGGAAGAAAATCTACCGCAATCCAATTTGGTGGAATTTGTTAAAGGTAGTGTCTGCGATGAAGACCTGGTGAGAAAACTGGTCAAAGAGGTCGACTTGGTATTTCATCTGGCGGCACGAAATATCATCATCTCAACCAAGGATCCAAAGCAGGACTTTGCAGTAAATATTGGTGGCACACTAAATATTCTCTTGGCGGCCAAAGAGAAGGGGACAAAGGTTGTTTATACCTCCTCCACTTCAATCTACGGTAATCCGCGCTACCTGCCAATCAATGAGGATGACGGGATTAATCCATTTACTCCCTATGCGACAAGTAAATTAGCGGGTGAGAACTATTGCTTTGCCTTCTACGAGACTTATGGCTTACCAACCGCGGTTGTGAGATATTCTAATATCTATGGAGCCAAGCAATCACCGGACAATCCTTATTGTGGGGTCGTGGCCAAGTTTTTTGATGCGGTAATGAAAGGTAAGCCGCCATCAATTCATGGGGATGGTGAACAGACCCGAGATTTTACCTATGTCAGTGATGCGGTTGAGGCAACAATCTTAGCTGGGATATCGGATAAAAGTGATGGTCGGGTTTATAATGTAAGTACCGGTATTGAGTGCACCATTAATCAGTTGGCCTGGAAGATAATTAAACTTTATCAAGCAGACTTAAAACCCGTTTATATTGACCGCCGGGATATTGATAATATCCGAAGAAGGGTATGTAACATTGAGCGCATCCGGAAAGAGTTGCGGTGGATTCCGAAAATTACCTTAGACCAAGGGTTATTGCTGACGAAAGAATGGCTGGAAAAGAGAAGGTCTTAATTTTGGTTCCGGTCTGGAATGAAGAAGTTAAAGTGGGGAAGGTAATTGATGACCTGAGACAAAATATTACCGCCGACATCTTAGTTGTCGATGACGGTTCGTGTGACAAAACTTCGGAAATTGCTCAAAATAAAAGATGTGTGGTGATAAGACATCCGGTCAATTTAGGCATCGGGGCCGCCATCCGCACCGGGATTAAATATGCAATGGCGAACGATTACGAAATCATAGTCATTGTCTCCGGTTCCGGAAAGACGCCGGCGGTATCTATCCCTAATTTACTAAACCCAATTCTCAAAGAAGGCTACGACTTCATTCAGGGTTCCCGTTATCTGGCCGGGGCGCCAAGACTCCCGATGCCACTCCATCGGTCATTTGGGACAAGATTATATTCCCTAATCTTTTCCCTCTTTCTTTCTCGGAAGATAACCGATGGCACCTCGGGCTTTCGGGCGATACGGGTGGCAATGCTTAAGGACCGAAGATTTTTACTTGACCAACCGTGGTTAAACCGCTACGAATTGGAACCCTATCTCTACTATAAAAGTGTTCGTTTGGGTTATAAAGTGAAAGAGGTTCCGGTAATAATTAGTTATCCGAAAAGGAACTACACAAAGATGCGAGCCTTCATTGATTGGTGGAAAATCTCCCGCCCACTCTTTTTTCTGAAATTGGGCTTAAAGCGATGAAAAAGAAGTCCAAACCAGCACCACCGTCTAAATCAAAGATTACCCTAAAACCAAATCAAATAATTTTCTTAATTCTTTTGCTTCATCTCATCATCTCCCTTTTACTTTTTGACCCGAAGTTAAATACGGCGGGGGACAATGTTGAGTATTTAATCTTGAGCCGTTCGTTTATCAATTATCATAGTTTTAAGACACTCTATCTACCCGAGGAACCGGAATCATTTTTAGAAAACATCGGCTTCCCTTTGCTCTTAGCTGGCATCAGCCGCTTATTTGGCGAGAATATCATTGTCTTAAAAATATTTGTTATCCTCCTCACCGTTGGTGCGCTTTTTTTTATCTATCTCTCTTTTTTGGAAAAAAGAGATACTTCTCTGCCATTTTTAATCATTGGTATCTTGGCGATTTCCCCGGATATCTTTGATTCCTCCCGCTGCCTTTTCACCGAGATGCCATTTTTGTTGTTTCTCTTTGCTGGGCTTTATTTTGCCGAGATTGCCTTCACTACTCAGCGCCTTTACTATTTGCCAATCAGCGCTGCCTTCACTTGTGCCTCCTGTTATATTCGTTCTCAGGGATTTATCTTAGTCGGGGCGATTTTGCTTTCCCAACTTTTAAGACGCAACCTGAAAAAATTTCTTATTCTCTTCCTTATAACAATAATCTTTCTTTTGCCGTTCTTTATCCGGGTCAAACATCTGTCAAAAGTTAAGACCGAGGAACCGGGGAGAATCGGCACTTTTTTATTAAAAGACCCCTACAATTTGGCATCGGGGCGGATTGGCTTTGGTGATTTCCTAAATCGGGTCGCCCAGAATACCCGAATCTATTTCCTTGGACTATTGTCTTCCCTCTTTTTTCCTTCCTTCCATTCGTTTGTTTATTACCATTCGGCTTTTGTCCATCTTTTCAATCTCATTATTCTCGGTCTTCTTTTCTGGGGTTTTGTTAAGCTCAGAAAAAGGGTTTCGTCAATAAAAATCGTCTTTTTAATTTTTTACATCGCCTTAATTCTCATCTGGCCTGAGGTTTGGAGTTCTTCCCGATTTCTCTTGCCAATTTTCCCATTTCTCTTATTTTTCTTTCTTTCGCCTTTTTTCTCCGCCGAAAAGAAGTCTTCTTTTTGGGGAGTGATTATCACTAGTCTGGTTTTTCTCTCACAAATCATTACCCTAATACCTAAAATCTCTAATAATCTCGGGATGCTTTCCCATTATTTTAAGGGCGATAAATTAGCTGGTTATTCATCGGATTGGCGGAACTATATCTTAGCCGCCATGTGGCTTAAAGAAAATACACCGCCGGCGGCTCGGGTCTTAGCCCGCAAGCCGCAAATCTGTTATTATATCTCCCAGCGAAAGAGTCTACTTTATCCCCTTACCCCCAATAGTGAAGAGATATTGAAATTCATCAAAGATAAAAATATTGACTACATACTCCTTGATAATTTCTTTTGGACGAGGACTACTCCCCGGTATCTTATCCCGGCTTTAAGATTAAAGCCGGAGAAATTTAAGCCGATACACTTGCTTCCAGGACCGGACACTTATATCTTAGAGGTAGTGAAAGATACATCGGCAATTTATCCTTGACCCAACCGAGAGGATGATGCAACCAATCCCGCACTGCCTTTCAATTGTTGTGCCGGTCTATAACGAATCCGCAACCCTGGAGATAATTTTATCGGCAATTGAAAAGGTGCCAGTGAATAAAGAGATAATCATTGTTGACGACTCCTCTACGGATGGAACAAAAGAAAAATTAAAGACCTTAGAGAAAAAAGCCGGGGTGAAGGTTTTATATCACAATAAAAATATGGGAAAAGGGAGTGCCATCCGTACCGGTATTGCTCAGGCAAAAGGTGATTTGGTTGTAATTCAAGATGCCGACTTAGAATATGACCCTCAGGACTACTTAAAGATGATAAAATTATTTAAAAATAAAGATGTCTTAGCGGTTTATGGTTCAAGATTTAAGGGGAAGGGAAGTTTTCTATTAAAAAGCCGGCTGGCGAATATATTTTTAAGTTTTTTAACCTCACTACTTTTTAATAAAAGAATAACCGATATGGAGACCTGTTATAAAATGGTGCGGCGGGATATTCTTTTAAGTTTAGACTTAAAAGCGAAACGGTTTGAGATTGAGCCAGAAATAACCGCCAAGTTATTAAAGAAGGGGATAAAGATTTATGAGGTCCCGATTCGCTATTCCGGAAGGAAAGAGGGTAAGAAGATAAAGGCGAAGGACGGTTTCGTTGCCCTCTATACCCTCTTCCGCTGGCGCCTGAAATAAATCTCCTTAAATCACAATACCGGGCTCCCCGGTTTTACATCCTTATCGGTCACCAAAACTGAGATGATATCGCCATCCTCAGCCGCCAGTATCATTCCGTATGATTCAACTCCTCTTATCTTCGCCTTTTTCAAGTTCGCCACCAGGCAGACATTTTTACCAATCAGTTCTTCTGGCTGATAGTTACTCCCAATTCCGGCAACCACCTGTCGCAGTTCGCTCCCTAAATTCACTTCTAATTTTAGGAGTTTATCGGAACCAGCCACTTTTTCACAGTTTATTATTCGCCCGATTCTTAGGTCTAGCTTCTTAAATTCTTCAATTGATATCTCCACAATCCCTCCTTCTTCTTTGACACTTTCTTTTGGGACAACTTCTCCTTTTAATCTTTTTAGTTCCAATTCTATCTTTTCATCGGGGATTTTGGAGAAAAGGATTTCTATATCCCCGAGTTGGGGTCTTGTCTTCAAAAATTCTTCTCCCGCTACCCAATCCCATCCCCATTCTTTTAAGTTGAGCATCTTTCTAATCTTTTCACTGGTAAAGGGAAGATAGGGACGGAGAAGGACTTCACAAGCCTCAATCAGTTTTAGGCAGTGAAAAATCGTCTTCTGGCATTCTTCTTTATTCGTCTTTAAGGTTAGCCAAGGTTGATTTTTGTCAAAGTAGCGATTGCCAAAACCCGGTATCTTCATCAGTTCCTTTAAGGCGTCCCGAATTTGAAAATCTTCTAACCGTCGCTCGGCATTCCTTTTGGTTTCTTGGATTTTATCTAAGACCTCTTGGTCAAATTCCCTTATCCTGGGAATTTCGGAGAGGTTCTTTTTAATAAAGAGTAAAACCCGATTAACGAAGTTGCCGTAAATATCGGCCAATTCGTTATTATTCTTTATCTGGAACTCCTTATAAGTAAAGTCAACATCCCGACTCTCCGGTAGATTATTGGCTAAGGCATATCTTAATGGGTCGGGAGGAAATTCTTTCAAATATTCCGGAAGCCAGATTGCCCAATTCTCGGAGGTAGAAATTTTTCTTCCTTCTAAATTGAGGAATTCATTCGCCGGAATTTCGGCTGGTAGGATGAAATCACCGTGTGCCAAAAGCATCGCCGGCCAGACAATGGCATGAAATACGATATTATCCTTACCAATGAAATGGATAAGTTTCGTATCCGCTGATAACCAGTATTCCTTCCATAAATCTTTCTTTCCGATTCTTTCCGCCCATTCAATCGTTGAGGAGATATAACCAATCGGGGCATCAAACCAGACATATAAAACTTTATCCTTCGCCTCCGCCAATGGAACCTTAACCCCCCAGGGTAAATCTCGGGTAATTGCCCGGTCCTCTAACCCGACCTTAAACCAACCCTCACAGAATCGCTTAACATTTTCCTTCCAGTTTTTCTTCTCCTTTAGCCATTCGGCTAAACTCTTTTGAAAACGGGAAAGGGCAAAGAAATAGTGCGTCGTTTCTCGGGCTTCGGGCGGTGACCCGCAGATTTTGCACCTCGGTTCTAAAAGCATAAAGGGTTCCAACCATCTTCCACACTCCTCACATTGGTCACCTCTTGCCTTTTGATTATTACAGTAAGGGCAAGTCCCTTCAATATATCTATCGGCTAAGAAGATTTGGCAATTAGGACAGAAGAACTGCCTTATCTCTTTGGGATAGATATAACCCTTCTCGTAAATCTTTAAGAAGAAATCCTGGGAGGTCTTATGATGTAAAGGAAGTGATGTGCGGGAGAAATTATCAAACTGAATCCCAAACTTCTCAAAAGAATCCTTTATCCGCTGGTGATAGAAATCAACAATTTCCTGCGGACTTTTCTTCTCCTTATCCGCCAAAAGGGTTATCGGAACACCATGCTCATCGGTGCCACCGATGTGGATAATATCCCTTCCTTTTGACCGTTGATAGCGGTAATAGATATCCGCCGGCAGATAACACCCGGCTAAATGGCCAAGATGGATATCACCGTTGGCATAAGGCAGAGCGGTTGTTACCAGTATGCGCATAGGTGGATTATAAGAAAAAATCACCCGATGTCAACTTTTTCATTGCCCCAAAAAGAAGGGTAGTGGCTATTGACATCAGCAAAATTATTGTTATCATACCTTATGGCAACTATTTTATCCCTTTTCCTTTTCAGTCAGTTGTATTTTATTGATGTTCCACGGCCAGCCATTTTAGGACACGGTGAATATCTGATAAACTTTCGTCTTCAAGGTAGTGGCGGTATCTTGGCTCACTTCGGAGTTGGCATCTTTGACCGAATTAACTTGGGTATGTCCTGGGGTGGCGATAGCGTCTTGGGAACCGGGAGGCCAAATTTCTACCCCAAAGACCGACCGGAGTTTCAGGTAAAACTGAAAATTCTGAGCGAAGAGGAATCAGTCCTTCCCGATTTAACCTTGGGTTTTGATTCCCAGGGATTTGGCAACCCGGAAAATACCGATTACCAGTTTAAGCGCCGGATGTTCTATTTGGCAACCGGTAAGTCAATTGAGGCAATAAGGAGTTATCTCTCTCTGGGGATTAACTACAATCGGGGAATCAATTTCTCTATCGCCGGCAGCCAGACTTTATCTGAGGCCTTAGAATTTCTCTTAGAGTATGACCTCGCCTTAAATGATAAAAATGACAAAAATCGCGGATTTTTGAATTGCGGTATCAACTGGGGAGTTGGGGAAGGTGCTAATCTTCTCTTTGGGTTGAAAGATATTTTTAAGAATAAGGAGGAGACCAATTTGAGCCGAATCATAAACCTAAGTTTTCAGCAATCTTTCTGAAAATAAAAACCCCCGGGACGATAGACGAATTGATAAATCGGTATACCCGGTAGTTAAACCGAGGCAAAGGGATTGGGGAAAAGATGAAAATTAAGGTGATGGGCGAGGAATTGCCTAACGACATTCTTCTCCTTTTCTCCCAACTCTATTTTCCCGATTTTTGTCTGAGGTAGGAAAAGGAGGTTCTTTAATCCTTCAACCTCACTTGGTTCAAAGTTAATCACTTCTCCAGCACGGCAGGCTTCGCAAAGAAAGCCACCGCGCGCCACGGCGAAGAAGAAGCGGTCTGGTCTTTTGTGGCATTTAACACAGGTGATAAAATTCGGCTTATAACCTAAAAGTGTTGCCGCCTTAATCAGAAAAGAATAGATAAGGTTTTCCTTTCCTTCTTTTGTCAAACGATAAAAAGTTGATAGGAAAAGTTGATAGAGAGAGGTTTGGGGAACTTCTTTCGGCAGGCAATTCAAGATGAATTCCGCCAGAAGGGACGCGAAATAGAACCTCTCCGGCTCCTCCCGGAGTATCCGGAAATCATAAAGAAGTGTTGCATTAGCGAGGAGGTAATATTCTCTTCCCTCCCGGTAATAAAATATGACCTCACTAAAAGTAAAAGGCTCAAGGCTACCGCCAAGATTTCTCTTAGGGTCAAAAGCCCCTTTGGCTAAAAGTTCTAATTTGCCATAATCCTTAGAGAAGATGGTAACTATCTTACTGGTATCGCGGAAATATTCCCGCTTTATTATTATCCCTTCCGTTTTCGTTATGACCGACATCTTTGTCTTAGATATTCATCAAATCTCGCTTCTAATTTCACCAACAATTTCTTCTAAGATGTCTTCCAGGGTCAATATACCAATTACCTTATCGTTCTTATCTTTTACTACGGCCAGGTGAGTAGTCTTATCCTTTCCCCGTCGCATCTCAGAAAAGACCTCCCTTAATTTTTTATCCTCGGAGACAAAGTAAGGGGGTCTTATTTTATAATCCGGGGAGAATAAGAAGTCTTTGGCATGAACTACGCCGATGATATTATCCTTCCGCTCTTGATAAACGGGATAACGCGAATAGCCTGATTCCCTTAAAATATGATAGATGACTTCGGGTGGCGAGTCACTTTTTATCGCTACGGTAAATTTTAGGGGTATCATCACATCCTTAACCTTAATCTGAGAAAACTCTAATACCGCCTTGGCAATCCTTTCGGAACGTTCTTTCCCGAATAAAAGCAAAAGGTCCTGGCGGGTTAACTTAAATTCTCGCCGCCTCTCTTTGACCAACGGAGAGATGAGCCTCTGGACAAAAAAGGCAAAGGGTGAGAAGACTTGATTGAAAAACCGAATAAAAGGATAGAGATATTCATACCATAACTCCGGATATTGTTTGGCAATCGCCTTGGGGAGAAATTCACCGAAAAGGAGAGAAAGGGCTGTGGTAAAAAAGAGAGCGAAAAAGACAAATTTCTTTCCCAAGGTGGCAACAAAAAAGTAGGATAAAGAGAACGAGGCCAAGACGACAAAGATATTAGTGCCAATTAAGGTAGTCAGAATGCCTTTCTCCCTTTTTTCCAATAAGGCGAGTTTCTTCTTCCCTTGCAAAAGAATCCGCATCCAATTCGCGCGCATAATTGCCGTCTCACTCCCGGAAAATATACCTTGCAGAAAAATTGCCATTATCCCAAAAAGGAGTGCCATTATAAGATGCGCAGCAAAACTCTTTCCACCCGCCGCTCAACCACCTTCAGCACCTTAATATAAATATTCCGGTAATGGAACTCATCGTCATCTTGGGGCAGGCGCCTCAGGTGATGGGCAATAAAACCAGAGAGCCGCTCTTCTTTAACATCAAAAAAGGCATCGTTGGTTAACCGGTTTAAGGTATTTAGGTCAATCTCTCCGGAAACGAGATAGGTCTTTTCATCAACGATTGTCCAGGGTTCTTCTTCTAATAAGTCATATTCATCTCTGATCTCCCCAAAAAGCGCTTCTAAAATATCCTCCAGGGTCACAAGTCCACAACACTCACCAAACTCATCAACGACGATGGCCAGATGGCTCTCTTTTTTACGAAGGAAATCAAGGGCTAAAGAAAGGCTCTGAACCGCTGGTAAGAAGATTGGCTTTTTAACTATCTTTTCAATTGTTTTCTTTTCCTCTCCTTCTCCGATAGCCGGGGATTTGGGTGCGAGTTTTTCAATGACCAAATCTTTCACATAAAGGATGCCAACGATATTGTTTATATTATCTTTATAGACCGGGATTCGGGAATAGGGGATAGTCTTTACTTTTTCTATGGCCAACTCAATTGTCATCTTACTCTCCAGGGCGACAATCTTTCGGCGCGGGGTCATTATTGATGATAGGCTCATCTTATCCATATCTTCTAAGGCGAGGAGGATATTTTTCTCTTCTAAGTCTAAGATCCCTTCTTTTTCTGCCAACTGGATTAAATTTTTCATCTCGCTTTCTGTCGGAAATGTTTTGACCTTTCTTTGAGTGAATAATCGGTCAATTCTTTTCGCCACCGGAAAAATAACTGGGGAAAAGACCTTCCGCAAAAAGAGAATTATAAACGATAAAGCCAAAAACCGCTCTTGATTATTGAAGGCATAAATCTTAGGTATTGCCTCACAGAAGATAAAGATAAAAATTGCCGTCAATAAAGAAGTTAAGAAGAGATAGAATTCCTTGGCCGGTGATAGTCGGAAGATATTCATAAATAAAAGTGAGAGTAAAGAAGCGGCCGAGACATTCATTAAGAGATTAGATACTAAAATTGTCCCTAAAACCTCCGTTTCACTTTGTGCCAAGGTCTTAATCCAATTCCTCTTCCTTTCTTTTTTTAATATCTTGGTATCCAATGGATGCCGGGTAAAGAAGGCGGTTTCGTAACCGGAAAAGATAAAAGAGAAGGCGAGAAATAAACTGATGAAAACAATTAAGATGAGGTCTTCCTGGGTCATCAAGATTTAGCACTAAGGAATGAGGCGACTTATTGCATGTCTTAGGAGATAGGGGAAAGGAAAATTTTTCAATGCCGCATAATTTAGATAAACCTCTCCTAAAAATCCTTTTTGGGAAAGGGAGGACTTTTCTAACTGGTCTTTTTTGAATGGAAAGGAAAGAGAGGCCGGAATGTAATCTTTCTTTAAGTAGCGCTGGGCTAACTTTCGGATGTAATTAGGTGAACAGAATATAATATTTAATTCCTTACCCCGAAGCGCCAAGTCACTGGTAATCGTCTTTGCCACTTTTCTGATTTCCGGTTCATTTATATCTTCGGGCAGGGAAACTGCCTCTTTCTTTTCTTCCCAGAAGATATTAATCTTCATTTATTAGTGAAGGACAATGCCGTGATGGATTTCCCTTCTCTTTAATTACTCCTCATAAGCCCGGATAATCCGGGAGACAATTCCGGGTCGGGAGATATCATTTTGGTCAAAGTAGACAATCTTTACCCCTTCGACCCTAACCAATCTGCTTCCGGCGTCAACCAGACCGGAGGTATATTTTGCCGCCAGGTCAATTTGCGTTATATCGCCGGTGACAATTGCCTTGGAATTATAACCGAGACGAGTGAGAAACATCTTCATCTGGATCTGCGTGGTATTTTGCCCTTCGTCTAAAATGATGAAGGCATCAGAAAGGGTTCTACCTCTCATATAGGCTAAGGGAGCTACTTCAATTATCTCCTCATCAATTAAACGTTTTACCTTTTCTATCGGCATCATATCAAAGAGGGCGTCGTAAAGCGGACGCAAATAAGGGGAGACCTTCTCCCGAAAGTCGCCGGGTAGATAGCCAAGTGATTCACCGGCCTCGACCGCCGGTCGGGTGAGAATAATCCTTTCTACCTTTCCGGAGAGGAGGGCGGAAATCGCCTTGGCCACCGCCAAATAGGTCTTTCCGGTCCCGGCTGGACCAATAGCAATCACAATACTATATTTTTCAATTGCCTCCAAATATTCTCGCTGGTGGGGACTTTTCGGATAAATTATCTTCTTCGGAGTGGAAATTGTCAGTCCCTCCTTTTCAAATGTATCTACCTCACCACTTTCCTTAACCGTTTCGATCTCTCCTTTAATAATATCCTGGTTAAGTGTTTCACCTCTCTTTAACCGCCGGATGAGATTCTGGATGAGGACTTTAATCTGCTCGGCTTCTTTTTTGGGTCCAAGAATCCGCACCCGGTTATTCCGAACAACAATCTGCGAAGAAAAGAATTTAGCGATGAAAGCGAGGTTAGCATCGGCCAGACCAAGAAGCGATAAAGGATTAACGCCCTTTAAGGGAACCGATAACTTAATTATATCTTTCTCTTCCAAGGTAATCGTAAAACCAACTCTATGCTCTATACCTTTCTAACGATTTATTATTATATTTTATTCCAAAAAGAGCGAATTGTCAAGGCTATCTCGTGAGCAGGCTTGGAAAAAGTTTAAAATATGGGGATGGTCTCTTAAACCCAATTTTCAACTCTTCGGCATTCCCATTTTCCAGCGAAATTTCCCTCCAGCCGGAAAGATAGAAAAAACGGAAAACAAATAAGTTCACCGTCTCTTGTGCTCTCCATAACCTCCGTAAGTTTTGAGTCTTAACAACATATTTCTACTCCATCGTTCCAGGAGATTGATGTACCAGAGTGGTCTTTTTGTTCTATCCGCCTCTAACTTCTTCCAATCTCTTGCCACAAGGACTACTCTTTTATCATCGGCACCTTTGAGCGTTTTGAGAATCTCCCCTTTTTTCTCCACATATTTATTCGCTTTGAGCAGAATCCAAACTTGCAAGGCATAGAAACAAGTCTTGAAGGGATACTGCAAATTATGGACGACTTTACTTAACTTATGGGGATATAGTAAATAATGCCGAGCATAATGGAGATTCACTGAGGCGATAACCCTTATACTCTCTATCAGGTCGGCGGTTGTTGGTTTTTGAATAATACCGTCAAGATTTCCATACAAAGTTTTACATCCGTAAAAAAATTGGATTAAATCAAAGCGGGGCCAGACCCGTAACTCCGGGACGGAAAGCAACATACCGCTTGCCCGATTTTTTGCCTTGGGCATGGAAGAGATTATACCTCTAAACACATCTAAGGTATGGGAATCGATCCGGTCTAAAATCACCAAGGTGTCAATATCGCTTTCCGGGGTGGCTTCACCTCTTGCCCAACTTCCTTGATGAGCAACAAATATCAGCCGTTTGCCAAAACCTTTCCGCA
>CAYRLZ010000096.1:0-3252 GCA_964425275.1 uncultured bacterium
TTTCTCTGCGACTACTTAATTATCAAAAGTTTCCTTTTTGTCTCGGGTATAAAGTAGATGCCTTCTTTAAGTTGACGAAGCGGTGATTTTACTAATTGGCCCGTGATGGTAAAAACCCTTAGCGGAACACGGACTTCTTTCTCACGGTCCCAATGGACCGGTCTTTCTTCAATCCCTAACCCAACCTGGGCATAGAGGTTCTGTTCTCTTTTTAAGGTTGTATCGCCTAAGGAGCGGCAACTAACGGTAACCTTCTCTCGGCCCGAATTATGATTGGTATAGATGTGGGCAACAATTGTTGTATCATCCTCTCCTGGGGAAAGAGAGATAATCATTGGTATCCCTGGTTCCACACACCGACCCCGGGCACAGATTTGGGCATACCAACCCGGAACACTCTCAATTACTAAAATCTTTAGTTCATAAGAATCCCGGAGGGCTCCGGTATTTTCCAACCGGAACCGATAGTCGGCCCAGCCAAATGGTTGGAGATAGCGGAAGGTATCATCGCGGCAGATGAAAGTGAAACTATGTTGGGCAAACAATCGGGAACCCGGAATAACAAAATTAAAGAAAATGATGCTAACGAAAAGAAACAAAAGAAGAATATTTGGTTTTCTATATCTCATAGAAACCTCCTTTTAATACTTACCAATACCTCTTTATTTAATTTATCCTGAATAAAGAGGACAACTTGAAATCTCTCTTTTTGCCAATGGGCCGGCCAGGGGATGAGATATTCGCCCTTTGTCGTATCGGATAAAAGATTTATTGGAAGACCATTTTCATCAGGCCACATCAGGCGCATCACCTTTTCAAAGATTGAATCCGAGCCACCCGGTAAGTAGCAGCGAACTGAATCTTCACAGAAGACGAAGAAGAGACGGAGAGAATCCTGATTTAATGTATCATCCTTCACAATCGTCGTCTTTAATTTGAGGGTATTGGCGGATAAGGAATCGGTTAGATATAACCGAAGTTTTGGTTTAATATTTCTTTTGGCATTTATCATCTCTTTATAAGTGGTGTAGTTGGCATTTGGGTCTTCGGTTCTTACCGGTCCTGCGCCGTCAAAGAATACCGACGGTTCAATATTCTCTGAATAGTAGTAGGTGCGTCGGTTTTCAATATAGGGAGGACTTAGGGTATCTCCCAAAAGTCGCCGGTGGTAGGCGATGATTATGATACTGTCCTTAAACTCCTTTTCCAGACTATCTAATGCCCTTGCCGCATAAGGACAATAGGTGCATCGGATATGGGTGAACAATTCACAGAGGACAAGCCGTTTTTGCGGTTGCGGTTCAATCTTCTTTATTGGCGCCTCGGAACAGGCAAAGATTAAGAGAAGAAAGAAAGTTAGGACTTCCCAATTTCGCATTACGAATTATCCCATAAAAAATCCCATTTGTCAATACCACGAACAGTTGACTTCCCTCTGTTTCTTAGTATAATATCTGTTAATAATGAAGTTCGTCTTGTTTACAAATTAGGAGGATAATTATGCAACCGCACGCAAAGCGGGACGTAAGTCCCCAGATTAGAACGAAGTTGCCTGGAATAAAGGCACAGAGAATATTAAAGAAAGACAAGAAATATATCTCCCCTTCTTATACCCGCTCTTATCCGGCGGTGATTGAACAAGGGGAGGGTTGTTGGTTATGGGATGTTGATGGCAATAAGTTCTTAGATTTTAATGCCGGGATTGCGGTCTGTGCTACTGGACATTGTCATCCAGAAGTGGTTGAGGCGATTAGAAAGCAGGCCGGAAAACTTATCCATATCTCCGGAACCGATTATTACTATCCCCAGCAGGTAAAATTGGCGGAAAAATTAGCCGAGATTACCCCCGGGGCAAAAAATAAAAAGGTATTCTTCTGCAACTCCGGCACCGAGGCGGTGGAGGGTGCCTTCAAACTGGCCAGATATTACACCAAGCGCCACTTCGCCATCGCCTTCCTCGGCTCTTTTCATGGTCGGACAATGGGCGCCCTTTCTTTAACCGGTAGTAAATTCATTCAAAAGAAGGGTTTCGGTCCTCTAATCAGCGGTGTCTTCCATTGCCCCTATGCCAATTGCTATCGCTGTGCCTATAACTTAGAATATCCAAAATGCAACCTCTACTGCGTGGATTATATTGAAGAGGAACTGTTCAAAAAGGTCTGTGTGCCCGAGGAGGTCTGCGCAATCTTTGCCGAACCGATTCAGGGTGAAGGGGGCTATATCTGTCCACCACCGGACTACTTTAAGAAAATCCGCGAACTCTGTGACAAATATGGCATCCTCCTAATAATTGATGAGGTCCAGTCCGGATTTGGTCGGACCGGAAAGATGTTTGCGATTGAGCACTATGGGGTAATGGCCGATATCTATTGTGTGGCAAAAGGTATCGCCTCAGGTATGCCACTCGGTGCCTTCATCTCTAAGTCTTCGGTTATGAACTGGGAACCCGGTGCCCATGCCTCCACCTTTGGTGGCAACCCAATCTCCTGTATGGCGGCGATGGCGACAATAAGACTATTAGAAAACGGTCTGATTGAAAATGCCGAGAGGATTGGCAACTATCTATTGAAAAATTTAGAGGAGATGGCAAATCGCTATGACTTCATCGGCGATGTCCGGGGCAAAGGATTGATGATTGGCATTGAACTGGTTGAAGACCAAATCTCCAAGAAACCCGTTCCGGAAAAAAGGAACGCGGTCGTCTATAAATGCTTTGAGAAAGGGCTGATAATCCTCGGCTGTGGTGCTACAACCATAAGATTCTCACCACCACTGGTTGTGACAAAAGAAGAGGCGGATATTGCTTTGGAGATATTTGAGAAGTCACTGAAGGAGGTCTTTAAGTCTTAGCCGGTTCCCTTCACCGCATCCTCGTAAAAGGTTCGTTTTTCCTAAGTTGTAATGAATAATAATTTAATTACGGGCTTTGGATGGCTGGAAGTAGTTTCTCTCCCGCTTTCTTTCCTTGGCGGGGGAAAGGGAAAGATATAATCCCGCAGGAATGGAGGTAAGTATGGTTAAAAGAACCATCGGGTTAATTATTGCTCTTTATATCCTTGGGCTTGCCGGAGAGATACCGAAGGAAGTTTTGAGAGCCTGGATAGAAGAGAACCAGGGTTTTGAAGCAAACCTTGGTCAGGTTGGCTCTTTTGAAGGAAACCCGGTTAATAATGTCCGATTTTGCGCCTCGGACAAAAACCTCGGAATCTTCATTACCGATAAAGGGGTAAGTTATGTCATCTACAAACCGGA
>CAYRLZ010000097.1:0-33761 GCA_964425275.1 uncultured bacterium
CCGGGTCTTTTTCATAGCGGATCTTCTCATAATATGTTTCGGTAATAGCCATAGATTACTCCTTTTTGGGAGATTATAGGATTTTAAGAATCTTTTCAAGTCCCGGATCCAAAAGATCTCTCTAGGGTAGATACCATGTCTAGAAACAGTACGTATATATAGTATGCCTCTGGCACAGAATTTGTCTCCCTCTTGATGTATAGTTAAGGAGGATTTATGAAATACTTCTTTTCACTTTTATTTTTAATTGGAGCACTCTTTGCCCAACGGTTTAGGGTTACAAACAACACATCCGACGACTATACCAGCTTGAACAATGCCTTTTCGGTTAGATTCCATAAGGATACTTTGCACATTGTCTATTACACAGATTCTATTCCTTATCAGGGTTTTCACTATTTCAACGTAATATATGCCAAGTCTGTCAACGGTGGCCAAACATTTTCTAAAGTGGTAATTTCCGACCAAACCGATGAGGATGAGGCAGGGACTCCGAGTATAGCCTCTTTCCAATCAGGTCAAACAGTTCACCTCAACATCGCTTATTACGATGAAGATGATGGAGATGAACCTGACGAAGACATTTGGCGTAGGCGTTCTCAGGACAACGGGAGAACTTGGCACACGCGAAACTCCGTTAACAACTCACCAGATATAATCTCCTCCGACCCATCCAATACTGCGGGTCCACACCTAAGCACTGATTCATTTTGTGTACACTATGTATGGATTGAGGAGCCGGGCAAGTCAGTTTTACAACCACCTCAAGAACAAGAGGGGAAAGTTTGTTATATGAGGTCCCGATACCGCATTGATGGTACGGGTGTTGAAAGAAATGACCCGATAAGAAACCTTACTGTATCAGAGGAGGCTTATTTACCTTCGGTTGCCGCATCCCAAAATTTCGTCCATATGGTAAGAGTGGATGACTCTACCGGAGTCTCCCGGATATACTACCGACGCCACACTAACTATGGTGCCGACCCAAATTGGGGACCGGTCCGACTTATAAGTGAGAATATGCCAGCCGGAAGTTATTCCGGAAGACCATGCATCGCTGCCAATTCACCGTATGTGTATGTAGTCTGGGAGCAGTATATTTGGTATACCACTTACTATGCCCCAAATATCTATTTCCGGAGAAGCCCTGACAACGGTGTAACATGGGAACCAGCCTATTCATTGGGTGTTATTATGCTAAATAGGATTTATCCTATATATGCCTATACCCCTTCAATTGCCGTTTCCGGGCCAAATGTCTATGCCGTTTGGCAGGACCGTATTAGATTGGACAGGTATACCCTCTTGGCAAGAAGGTCTACCGATAACGGTCTAAATTGGCTTCAACCGGAAAGCATTGATGGCTACTGGCCAGCAGGCGCAACCGACCCTGAAATGAATCCCTCGGTCGCCGCCGTAGGTAATGTTGCTCACATCGTCTGGACAGATTTACGCCACGGCACCAATAATCCGGAAATCTATTACTATCGTAAAGACTATTCTTCCAATCCGGGTTCAGGTGGTGGGCAAAATCAGTCTGTGCACCCCAATACTCCAGAATTTAATATAGAAGTTAAACCTAACCCTTGCGACCGATTTACAAGAATTAAATTCTCATCAAATAACTTACAACCAGCAACCATAAAGATATACGATGCTTTTGGAAGGCTCATAAATATCCTCGGTAAGAAAAAAGAAAGAGAAGAAGTGATATGGGACAGAAAAGATGCCAATGGGAATGAAGTGAATTCCGGAACTTACTTTATAACCGTGGAAAGCGAAAATTTGAAAAGAATCGCTAAGGTTATAGCGAGATGAATAAAACGGGCCCCGGCAATGAGAGCCGGGGCCCAGTAGCAGACAAAAACAAACTAATGATTATTTATTGACAAATTAAGTTCTTATGATATAATATATAAAATGAGGAAAAGTAAGTATTCTTTTATTACTCTCCTTTTTACCCTCCTATTTCTTCCCTGCCATCTCATTGCTCGGCCGATTCCTTATTTCCTCATTGACACGACCAAGACTCTAACAAGAGAAGGGAGTGGCCAATCTCTCCCTCAGGTAATATTTGATAGTGGGAATTTCGTAGTTGCTTGGTTGGATGGTAGAATGGCTACCCCTGGATTTACCATTTATGGGGCTCGTATTTCTTCGGAAGGAAGGGTAATTGATTCCGTGGGAGTTTTTATTCACGGAGATATAGCGGAAGACCCGGATCGCCTATATTACTCAGATATCGCACTTACGACAAGCGGTAATAATAGTTTAATTTTGGGAAGTTGGTGGCCAAGCGTTGGCGGACCATCAGCGGGAATTACCGGTAGAAGAATTGCGAGAAATATGAGAGTCCTTGATTCAATTCCAATAGAGGTCTCTACTTCTGGCTCTCCTTTCCTGGCAACTTTTGGGGGAGGGTATTACTTTGTTGTCTGGGATGCCTCAAATAGTCTATATGGCCGGAGAATTACCGAAGGAGGCGTATTGGTTGATTCCCAGCCGCTTTTTCTTTATACTTCTCAGGAACCATTGGGTTTTCAACTCACTTCTGATGGTAATAACTATCTGCTTGTCACAACCGAATTTGAAAGATTATTTGGAATATTGATAAATAACCAAGGACAGGTAATTGACACATTTACTATCTTCCGCGTGCCTAAAATTACCAACTCCTCTTCCTCAGAAATTGGACTCACTTATGGCAACAATTATTACTTTGTTTCTTTTTATTATCTTGACTCTATCTATGGAGTAAGGATTAGAACCGATGGTATAGTTATAGATACTACACCAATCGGCATCGCTTCTCTTCCTGTTCTTTACTACAACCGTCTCAATTGTGCTTATGGAAATGGCGTCTATTTAGTAAATATAGCTTTTAGAGATGATTGGAACCGTGTCCTTTACTTTAAGCGAATATCAACTGATGGTCAGGTTCTTGATACTTCGCTCATTCCGATTTTTCACCAATTTCATATTTATGAAGGTAGTGACGAGGAATTTTCTCCTTCCTCGGCCTTTGATGGGAATAATTTTATTGTGGTATGGGAGGATTACGACTGGGATTCTGGCCCCTTTGCGGAGAAGTATATAAGATATTCTCTTGTCACACCGGGGGGTAGAGTTATAAATCCCGGTGGTGTCATTCTCTCTACTGCTATGGGAACCGAGAAATCCCAAGATGCGGCTTTTGATAGCCACAATTATTTAGTAGTATGGACCGATAATAGAAGCATCTCAGAAACTAAATCTGACATCTATGGGCAAATCCTAAATCCAAATGGAACAAATGTCGTTTCAAGTTTTCCCATCTGTAGGCACAGAGCGTCTCAATCAGGACCCCGGGTATGCTTTGGCCGAGAGAACTATTTAGTAGTGTGGTGCGACAATAGAAGTGGTAGTAGCGGGGATATTTATGGACAAATAGTTACACCCACTGGCCAACTCCCTGATACCTTAGGAATACCAATAATCGCCACTCCGGCTGACGAAAGCCAGCCGGACGTGGCCTGGGACGGTAAAAATTTTCTTGTCGTTTGCTCCCACCTTCTCACCGGACGCATATTTGGCGCCCGGGTTTCCTCAGATGGTATGCTACTTGACTCAATCCCCTTTATGATTAATGACACCTTCCCAAGGGCAAACAACCGCGGTCCAGCCGTAGTATCTAATGGCGAAAATTCCCTTGTCGTATGGAGACGACACCGTCCAGGAGAAGAAGCAAATGTCTGGGGGGCTTTTGTTAATAAATATGGACAGGTTCTTAATCATTTCCAGATTTCTTTTGTAGAAAGACTGGAGAATATTTCTCACAGAATGCTGGGGGTTACCACAAATGGTAGTGATTACTTTGTAACCTGGTTTACTTATGGGCTTAATTTCACTCGTCAAACCTTTGGTGCCCGGGTCTCGCAAGAAGGGATAGTTCTTGATAGCCCAAGCATCTATCTCGGTAGTGGAAAATATCCCGCGGTCACATTTGATGGAAGAAATTATATTCTATTGCGAAGGAGAGATGAAAATAGATTGAATATATCTTTCATAAATCAGGAAGGTGTGCCTCAGGATACTAATGGAACAGATATAATTGAAACACCATTTCCCTTAATAACGCGGGTAAACCGGATTACAAAAGGTCCTTCTGACCAGTGCCTCGTTACTTTCGTTACCTTCACGTCGGAACCCTATAATACCCAAAGGGTTTATGGGGCATTTTTCAATAGTTCTGGTCTTGCCGAAAATTCCAAGCAATCGCTTCCGTCTCTTTCTTTCTCTTTATTCCCAACTATTACCCGAAGTACTCTGCTTTTAGACTTAGCAATGAATGAGAAGGGTAAAGTAATGCTCAAAATTTATGGAATTGATGGAAGGCTAATAAAAAATAACCTGTCCATCAATTTAGGTGAGTTGAATCCCGGCAAACACCGCCTTAAATTATGCCTTGCCTCTTTACCGAGTGGTGTCTACTTTTTAAAGATTGAACCCGGTAAAGTAATAAAGAAGTTCATAATCGCCCGCTAAACCAACCAATTCCTTAATTCCATAAGAAATTCTGGTAAATTACATAATACTTAATTGAAATTTAGGAAAAATAAGGGACACATCCTATTTTCTTGAGATATCTGGATTATTATTATGGTATAATGGCATAGAAGAAAAATTAGGATGTATCCCAATTTCTTCTATCCACAACCCTTGCAATCCGAGCCATTAACCATCTTAACGGAAAAAAATATGTCAATAATTTAGGTTATTCCAACTTAAAAATCGCAACGATAATCACCTTGAGTTGTATCCTTACCGCCATCCCCAACCAAGAGGAGATAAGTGGGTCTGCTGGCTAATAATAAACTCTTCTTAAATTGGTTATCAGATAAATCAGAAAAAATTTACCGATTCTTCTTCTTATATTTACACTTCGGATAACCGGAACAAGCGATAAATTTGCCAAATCGCCCCGCTTTTTCTACAAGGTCTTTTCCGCATTCCGGACACTTCTCTTCTAATTTTGTCGCCTCTTCCTTTTTAATAAATTGGCACTCCGGATAGCCCGTACAGCCAATAAAACTTCCCTTCTTTCCTTGCTTTTTCACTAAGGGACGACCGCACTGCGGGCAGGTTTCAGCCAAAATCTCCGGTTTCTCCTTTTTAATATATTTACACTCCGGATAACCGGAGCAAGAGATAAATTTACCGTATCTTCCCCAGCGGTAGGCGAGGCTCCGGCCGCAGAGGGGACATTTCTCCGGCAGTTCTTCCCTTATCCCTTCTTTCATCTTTGAGATGTTATTTTCACTCCGCACCAAATCCTCCTTAAATGGTATCCAGAAGTCCTTAACCACCTCCGGCCAATTTTTATCTTTCGTCTCAATTAAATCAAGTTCCTTTTCCATCTCCCGGGTAAATGCTACTTCAAAGATGTTGGCAAAGTTTTTGATTAAAATGTCGTTAACCAAACGCCCCAATTCCGTAGGACGAAGAAACCCCGTTTGTTTAATAACATATTTTCTTTCAAATAGGGTGTCAACGATTACCGCATAAGTAGAGGGGCGACCGATGCCGTTTGTCTCCAATTTTTTGATTAAACTGGCTACGGTATAACGCGGGGGTGGCTGGGTGAACTTCTGTTCTAAGATTACATCTTTCAAAAAAATCTTCTCACCCTCGGCCAGCGGCGGTAGGATTATCTCTTTCTCCCCTGATGGCCAGACCCTTTCAAATCCATCAAAAATCCTTTTCCGGGAGTGGCAAAAGAAGAAGAAGTCTTCTAAACCAGGAATATCAATCATCACCTTCAACTCCTCATATTCTGAATTGGTCATCTGCGCCGCCACTGCCCGAGCGAAGATTATGCTATATAGATTATACTCATCTTTATTCAGATACTCTTTTATCTTCTCGGGGAGATTCTTTAGGTCGGTCGGTCTAATCGCCTCGTGTGCCCCTTGGGTCTCTTTTTTATCGCGATAAACCCGGGGCTTTTCCGGGAGATATAACTCACCAAAGTTTTCCTTAATAAATTCTCGCTCCTTTGCTAAAAATTCCTCGGCCACTCTGGTTGAATCGGTTCGAGGATAGGTGATGAGACCGACGGTCTCTTCGGCCAATTCGACACCTTCAAATAACCGCTGGGCAATAAACATCGTCTTCTTTCCAGAGAATAAGAAACGTTTGGCCGCCTCTTGTTGGAGGGTAGCGGTAATCAGTGGTGGTAAGGGACTTTTATATTTCTTCTTCATTTCTATTTTACCAATTAAATATTCGCTTGGCTTTCGGATAACCGCCTCTAATTCTTTTGCCCCCTCCATATTTTTTATCCTTTCTCCTTCGGCCTTGGGTCTCAATTGCGCCCTAAATTCTTCTCCTCTTTCGGTTTGGAAAATCCCGTAGATTAGCCAGTATTCTTCTGGGACAAATTCCTCAATCTCTCTCTCCCTTTCAATGATGAGCCGTAAGGCAACACTTTGCACCCGACCGGCGGAGAGGTTATAGTTCTTAAAGACCTTCCAGAGTAGAGGACTAACCAGATAACCAACCAATCGATCCATCACCCGTCTTGCCTTATGGGAATTCACTTTGTTTATATCAATTAGCGTCGGATTCTCAAACGCCTTTCTTATACCATCCTTCGTTATCTCATAAAAGAGAACCCTTTTTATATTCATATGGCCATCAATCTCTTCGGCGATGTGGAAGGCAATCGCCTCTCCTTCCCGGTCGGGGTCACAGCCTAAATAAATCTCATCGGCATCTTTCGCCTCTCTTTTAATCTCCTGAATAATCTTATTCTTCTCTTTTATTATCACATAATTTGGTTCAAAGGAATTGTCAATATCCACCCCTAAATCGTTTTTTGGCAAATCCTTTATATGGCCACGGCTGGATAAGACCTTCATCTTCCCTTTTAATATCTTAGCGATGGTCTTGGCCTTGGTGGGCGATTCAACGATTAAGATTGCCTTAGGCATAATTTTCTAATACCGCCAATAGGTTTTTCATATCTTCGGGTAAGGGCGATGCAAATTCAACATATTTTTTCGTCCGGGGGTGAACAAATCCTAACCTAGCTGAGTGGAGTGCCTGCCGGTCAATGACCGAGAGCATCTTCTGGGCAATCTCGTATTCGCTCTTAGATTTTAAGAGCGAGACAAAAGACCGCCTGTATTCTTTATCCCCGACTACCGGATGACCGTAATGACTCATATGGACCCTAATCTGATGGGTCCGGCCGGTAAGGAGTTTCAGTTTAATATAGGTGGCAATCTTAAATCTCTTTATTAGGGTAAATTCGGTAATCGCCCTTTTTGCCCCAAAGGGTGTGACCGCCATCTTTTTTCTATTTAGACTATCCCGACCAATCGGTGCCTCTACGATTCCTCGGGGCAAAGGGATTTTCCCCCAGACGACCGCAAGATACTCCCGATTAAATCTCCGATTTTCTAACTCCTTACCCAAAAAGGATAATGCCGAATCAGTCTTGGCAAAAACTAAAAGACCGGTGGTATCTTTATCTAAGCGATGAATTACCCCCGGTCTTATCTTTTCCTTTCCCAGCGGTAGATTTTTACAATGGAAAAGAAGGGCGTTGACTATCGTCCCTGATTTATGACCCCGTGCCGGATGAACGATTATTCCCTTCGGCTTATCAATCACAATCAGGTCTTCATCTTCATAGACAATGTTTAATGGAATATCCTCCGGAATAATTTCCAACTCCTTTTCCGCTTCAAACCGGGCAAAGATTTTATCCTGCGGTTTTATCCGATAACTCGGCTTAGCTGGTTTATCATTAACCAGAATCTTTCCCTCCTTGATTAGCCTTATTACCTTATTGCGCGACAAGCCAATTCCGGAGATAAGGAGATACTGGTCAAGGCGCGTGCCGCGCATCTTCTCCGCCACAATCCGCATAAATTCCTTTTCCATAAGGGATAAAATAACGAAATATCAATAAAAGTCAACAAGAAGACTTTTTATCCCCAGAAGGAAAACAAATGGAGATAGAGATAAAGAATCGGCTCCCCAAAGAAGAAGATGACCCCGGTGCCCAGGGATAAAAAACTACCAAATGGTAGATATTCCCCTCTCTTCCATACATTAAAAAAAATTAGCCCGATAGAAATTACTAAACCAAAGAGTGAACTGACAAATATCGTTAGGAGGGTATACTTCCAACCTAATAAAGAGCCAATCATCGCCCCGAGAAAAATATCGCCCGGACCAAGCATCTCTTTTTTCTTCCAGAGAACCCCAAGTGACCTTAAAAGAAAAAGAACCGAACTGCCAACAATTACCCCCAAAACCGAAAAGAGGGGGGTCCGGATATTAAAGAGAAATCCCAAGACGATACCTAAATAGATAAATAGGTCATAGACCAATTTCTCCTGCCAATCAATAAGGCCAATTAAAATGAGCAACGAAAAGTAGATAAGAAGAAAGAGAAGAGAAAGGGATAAGGAAAGCCTTAAATATAAACCATAGAAGACGATACCGGTAATGAGTTCCACCAGCGGGTAAATTAGCGAAATCTTCTTTTGACAATACCGACATCGCCCCCTTAAAATAATATAACTTAATATTGGGATATTATCATAGGGTTTTATCCCTTTTTTACAATTTGGACAGAAGGAAGGGGGAAAGAGAATAGAGATCTTTCGGGGGATACGATAGATAATAACATTTAAGAAACTACCGATTATTAACCCAAAGATAAAAAATAGAAATCCCACTTATTAAACCAAAAAACAGCGAAGAGTGGAGCGGTAGATTTATTCCCTTTTAGCTCTCGGCTGGTATAACCCGTGGTATAATGAAGATAATCAATTCATTCTTCTCTTTTTGGATGCGCTTATGGGTAAATAATGTGCCCAAAATTGGGATGTCGCCTAAGATTGGAATCTTAGTCTTCGCCTCGGTTTCCTGTTCTTTTATTAATCCACCGATAACGATTACCTCGCCATCTTTAACACTTATCTGGGTCTTTGCCTGGCGCTTGGCAATAATTGGCATCTCTTGTTCTTGGGCAATTTTCCATCCAGTAATCGCCTCCACTTTTGTCTCAATCGCCATATTAATCCGACCATCTTCCGTTAGGTGGGGAGTAACTGATAAGCCAATCGGAATAAAGCGTTCCCGCCAACTATAGGTTCGTTCGCGGGTCTCCGGATCAACCCTGACCTCTAATAATGGGACCGAGACCCCCATCTGGATATCTGAGGTCTGATTATCCAGGGTTAAACTCTGAGGATTGGCTAAGAGTTTCGCCTTGCCTCGGGAACTGAGTAAATCAAGGGCCGCCGACATCTGATTGAAGGTAATCTTGCCCAAAATCATCTCATTAATCTTAATTGGGAGGGCAAATTCTTCCCCAACCTTTGGTAGGTCGGCAATGGCGGCAGCTCGGATTGACCAATCAATCCCATAGATATCATCAGCGCTCATCGTCGTCTCAATAAATTTTGCCTCAATGGCAATCTGCGCCGGGGGCTTATCTAATTCCTTAATCAGGGCATCAATCTTAGAAAGACGGTCGGGAAAGTCGGTGACAATTAAAAGAGAGGTTCGTTTAGAACCACCACCTTCACCCACCCGACGGTAACTCAATTCCACCTTTCCCTTTTCCGAGAGCGCCCTCTCTATTGCCTTCTTAGCGTCATCGGCTTCTAAATCATTTAGGGTATAGACCTTAGTAACCAGTTCGCCCTCAATATCTTTTTTCCGCGGTTTGATCATTATTACCCCTTCACCTAAATCTACGGCATTACAATCCACTGACTTTAAGAGGGCATCTAGGGCAACCGGAAAGGGCACCTTCTCCAAACGCATAGTAATTACTCCCTTCACTTCGGGTGAGGATACAAAGTTGACATTAAAGAGGCTGGCTAACATTCGTAGGACATCAATGATATCGGCATTTTTCACATCCAGGGTAACGGTCTTAACCTCTTCTTTCTTTTCCGGAACAATGCCAAATGGTTCATCGGTGATATCCAGATAAACGAAGTCTTTTTCCCGCCGACAGTGATATTTATAAAGTCCTTTTAGAAATACTTTAATCCGAACAATCATCGGTTCTTCTTTCCACTGTGTCACTTCTATTTTCTTCACCGGCGGTAGATTGACGTTCAGGGTCTCAATTTCTATCTTATTGGCCGCATCAAATATATCCATAATAATCATCGGTGGTTCTTCTTGGTAGAAACTTCCGATATTCGGTGAGCCAGTCGTTGTGACCGTAATCCGGACCGCGCCAGAAATCCGGTCAATATTGATACTTTTTGCCTCTTTTTCGGCAAAGAGGCAGGAGGCCGAGATTATTAAAAAGAATAAGAAAATTTTTTTTATCTTTTTCATTCTCCTCTCCTTTTAATCGTTTCTATTCTCCTAAAAGAAGGGTAAATCTTCTCCCCCCCTTCTCAACTACTACTTTATCCTTTTCAATCGCCACGACCTTCTTACCGGCTATCTCATCACCAACCGCTAAAATTTGGTCGTTAATCAAGGCATAAGACCGACTCTCGGAAATGGTGATGGCGGTTAGCCTTAGGTCCTTAATTTCCGAAATTGCGGAAAATTCTCGCACGAATGGGTCTTCTCCCCATTCTTCTTCTGGTTTCTCCTTAGCTAACGCGCTGGGTGGCTTGGCCACAGGTATTTCTTTTCTTACCTCTGGTTTTATCTCCTTCTCGCCCGGTCCCCCTTCTAACCTTTGTTCTTTTGTCTCTTTCTTATCTTCGGGCTTAGTGATTGATACTTCTTGGGTCTTCTTTACCGGGCGTTCCTTTTGGACCAACCGGCTCGTTTTTCTTTCGGAGATTTTTGATTTTGGTTTTCCCCGAAAGATGGTTAAGAGAAGAACTGCGATTACCACTACAGCTAAGATGATTACCAGCCGCTGACGCATTAGCACCTCCTCCTACGTTATTATTCCGGCCACCAAGGGTGCGGAAGATAGAAAGAGAAAAGTGGTCTTTTTAATTCTACCCTTGGTGGTTTTTCGGATATATTTCTTTCTCTCTTAGACATAGAAATGCGCAACGCCCCTCCGGTTACGGAGAAGGTGGGGCGACACTCTCGCCCACCTTAACCTGTTTGGTTTCACCTTGATATTCAATGGTTATTCTATCCTTCTCAATCTTCACAATCCTTCGTCCTTTAATCTCATCATTTACTTTCATCGTCTTGCCATCAATTATTACATAACCTCCGGTCTCGCTGTAAAATATCGCCTGTAAAACATTCAACCCGACACCTTTCTTTTTTCCGCTTTTACCGCGCAGCGCCTTGCGCCGCATCCGCTCTTCCAGTCTTCTCCGTTTTCTCTCCTCTCGTAAACGTTTCCTTTCTTCCCGCTTCCGCTTCCTCTCTAATTTCTTTTCCTCCGCGGTCATCTTTTTTTCCTTAGTTGACAATCCACCAACTTTCCTTCCGGTCTTTCGTCTCGGCGCCAGGGTATCGGTTGTCGTCTTCTTTCCTTTCGTTACTGGCCTCTTTGGCTTAAATGCCACCTGATAACCAATAAAGAGCAATAAGCCAATGACAATTAAGATAATTATTCCTCTTCTCACATTAGCCTCCGGCCAAAAAGGCTTGACGAATAGATATTTATTAAAAGGCGGGCTTCAATTGCCGGACGAATTTCCGACTTTCCGGTCATCTCTATCTCATACACTTTAATATAGAAGGGAAAGTCCTTTAACGATTCAATGAACCTTCCGATATCTAGGTATTTGCCCTGGCAGGTGACTTCAAAGGGTATTGGCCTAATTGGTGTCGCCTCGTTTTCTTGTAAAAGGAGGGTATCCAGTCCTGGTGGTCTTATTGTGAGGAATCGCACCTCATATTTTTGCGCCTCGCTTGCTAATTTTTTGGTTAGTTCTAAGGCATAGTCGCGCGCCGTCACCTTTTCAATAAATTGCTGGTTGGCCTCTTCTAATTCTTTAATCTTTAGTTTCAGTCTCTCAATCTCACGCCCCAAGGCTCTTATCTCGGTTATTCGGGCCTGAACCTGTTTAATTTTATTATGAACCGCTAACCGGGAGGCAATACGCGGTCGGTAAAGAAAGATTAGGAAAAAGAGGAAAATAATTATAATCCCAACTATCCCAATGATTAAGATACTCCTTCCTTTGAGTGTCATAGTTTACTCCGGTTCACATTCTAAGGTAAACTCTAATACATTTTCTCCTTCCCAGGAAGACTTTGTCTTATTAACCAGTTTCACATTCTTTAAGTTCTTGCCTAATTCAAGTTTAACCAAAAAAGAGGAAAGGTCAATCTCTTGAAATTCCGCTGGACCAAAAACATTTCCCGCCAGTTTTATATTTCGCAGTCCAGTAAAGACGAGGCGTGTAATTTGAATATTAGGAGGAACCTCCCGACTCAAATATTTTAAGAGCGGAACTACTACCTCTTCAGTGCCCACAATCTCCCGTAAGAGTTTTCCTCTGGCCTCTAATTCCGAGACGCGCTGGACAAGAGCTGTATGTTGCTGCGCGACCCTTTCTTCTTCTCTCAATTCCTTTTCGTATTTTTTTAGTTGGCCGCGTTGTAGGACCTCCTGGGTTGTTAGAAATAGGTAGATTATAATAAAAAGCGGGATTGTGACCACACCCATAGCCGATACTAAACCGATATCCCTTTTATAGTAACGTTTGGCTTTTAGGTCCTCGGGTAATAAATCGACCATCTTATGGTCAAAATGCAATCCTAAAGCGGCAACCAGCCGATGGCCAATCTCTTCTTCGGGTGTCGTGCCTGGTTTGTATAAGTTATGGGTCTTAAACGGATCAAAGATTTCGGTCGGGATTTTTAATTGCGCCTCAATATATTCTCTTAAACCCTTTAACTTTGCCCCGCCACCGCAGAGTAAGATACGAGAAATCATCGGCACATTAAACTCCCGTTTATAGTAGTCAATACTTCGGTCAACCTCGGCCAAAAATCGCTCCAGCGCTGTTCTCTGCAAAGCAAAAAGCCTCTTTACCTTTATTCCGGACGGCAGCCTTTCTTCGGAATCCTCCGAGGGAATGCCGTATTCCTTTTTATAGATTTCAGCCTCTTCGGCGGTGAGTGATAACTCACCCTCTTCGGTACTTACCCTTACGGTCATCGCCTCGGTTATACTCTTCCCGCCCGCGGTTACCTGTCGGGCTAATCCAACCTCTCCTCCTTTCATAAAGAGAATATTGGTAAACTCGGCGCCGATATCTAAGACACAAATTACCTCTTCGGGACGTGGTCTAACAAATTGCCTTACCGCACCGGCTAAGGCAAAGGGAATCACGGAAATCGCCGATGGTTCTAATCCGGTTTTTCTTAAGGTTGAGATATGGTCGGAGACGATATCCTTTCGGGCGGCCACAACCATCACATTGTCCCGGGGTACCCCAGCCTCCATTACTGTGCCTAAGGGGCGAAAGTCTAATATCGCCTCGTCTAATGAGAAGGGGGAATATTTATCCAGTCTTAAAAGTATTGAGTCGCGCAGTTCTTTTCTTGACATCCGGGGAAAAGGTGCTTGACGCATACTCACCGCCGGTCCGGAGATAAAGGTATAAACTCGAGAAGGAGTAATGTCCCGGGTCAATTCGCGCATCACCGTGGCGATATCCGAGACATCGGTTATTTCCTTCAGCCCGTAGGCAATTATTTTCCCTTTATCCATCAGAACAAATTTTACCGAACCCGTTCCAATATCAATACCTAAGTCACCTTTTCCCTCGGACTTAAAGAACTTCTTGATATTTATCTCAGGCATCAAAACCTCCTTTTATTTTGGCCTGTTTCCTGTCTACTATCCATCTTATTCTACTCCAACCCGGAATTCAATTAAAGAACCTTCACTGAATCTAATCTTTACTCTCCTTCCCCACATATTTAGGGGAGCACCGGCTCCGGATGATGCGGAATTAAATCCTCTTAAAGCCAGGTCAGCCGTTCCTCGGGGGATAAAAGTAAGGGGCAAGATAAAATCCGCTACTACGCCCTCTCCCTTCCTCTCCACTCCATACCAATCCCAATAGGTAATTATTCCTTCGGCATCGGTTATCTTTTCGTAATAACCAACCGTATCACGAATATCCTCCAGGGTAAGAGAAAAAACCTTCACCGTCTCACTAGTTGGATTCATCACCCGGAAATAGAAGGAAGAAGAGTCGTCAGTGAAGACGGAACAGGAATGGGCATGATAAACCAGTTGTCCCTTTAGTGTTCTCGGCAACTTAAAATCAACCATCACCCGGGAATTGGGGGGTAGGCAGACAAATTTTTCCAGGGTCTCATAAGGGGTGAGAAGAGACAACCGGTGCCGACCGATTGGTATCCCGGAGAGTTGATAGGAACCAGAAGGTGTTGGTTGAATAGAATCTTCTTTCATTTCTCCGTTTTTGGGGTAGGATATTTTTATCTTTATCTTATTGGCGAAATCACCGGGTGGAATATTTTCTCGGTCCGTAACCTGTCCAAAGACCGTGTTATTAAAAAGTTCATCGGGACTCTCCGCAATCTTAGAAGTGAGGGTAACTGCGCCATTGCCAAAACTTCTTAATGTTAAATCCTCCGGTAAATATTGATAATCTCTTCCCCAGGCATCTTTTTTATAAGCCTCCCGGGCCTCGGTAAACGATAATTTGTAATAAGGACCTTTCCAGAGCGGTCCTTCCGGATGAACAAGACTGCCCAGACTATCCGGCAGTTTCCCCATATCCCCCACATAACCAAAGTCTATTCTCTTACCGTCACTAATCAACGCCGGATCCCCAGTTATTGCTTTAATCAGCGCCTTCATCTCAGCCATCGTCTCATCAAAAAGTCCTCGCTCCCTTACTCGGTCAATTGCCGAAAGGGTAACACTCGCTAAGACGCCGATGATGACCATTACCAGAATGAGCTCCAAAAGCGTAACACCTTTTTGCGTTTTGCGTTTTGCGTTATTAATGGCTTTAAGTTCTTCAGGCATATTAAGGGAAAATACTGTTAAATCTTACCACCAGGTCAGTCTTTCCCACCTTAGGATAAACGGTGATATAACGGTCAATTGACTCGCGGGTGACCGTATCGCGCAGAACGCTAATCAATCTTACCTTACCCTGGGGTATCGGAGAAAAAGCAAATTGTCCGGGCCGGTGTGGTTCAAATACCGCTGAATCCTTTCGGAGACGTCCCTGCCAGGGATAGATAATATAAAGGGAAACACCTTTCGTCGGGCGATTCCCATAGGCATCTTCTACATATCCCGAGACTGTGTTATTTAAGAAATCAGCCGGCTGGTTCCCGATTTTTTTAGTCAATCCTCGGCCATACTCTTGGGCCTGGCCAGCAAAACTCCGGATAAATAAACTCTCCGAATTATAAACATAACTATCACCCCAGGCATCAAATAGAAACGAACGGGGATTTTCGGCAAAAGTTGCCTTGATGTAAGGTCCGCGCCATAGTCCGGTATCAACATACTCGGGTCGGTTTGATAGGTCAATCAAATTTCTGGGCAACATCCCGCAATCGCCAACAAAACCAAAATCAACCCTTTCGCCCATAACCCGAATTCGCTCATCGCCGACAATTGAGCGGGCAATCTCTTCTAACTCTTTAATCGTCTCCTCGTATCTCCCCTTCTCCAAGGTTACATCCCAGGTTCTTACCGCGGCGGTGGCCAAGAGCCCGATGATAATAAGAACAACCAAAAGTTCTAAGAGCGTCACACCCGACCAAGACGCCAACCGCCAGTGGATAACGGATAACGGATAACGGATAACGGGCATAAACTTTGAGTTCCTCTTCATACCCTAAAACAAAACTATAATATCATCATTCTCCGTATATGGTGGGGCAGAAGGATTGTACCACTCACCATTTGGGCCGGCGCTCTTCAAACCTAAGGTTTCACCATCCGGTGAGAAATGATAAAGAATTGGATTTCCCCAGGCGTCATTAAGGAAACTGAATTTTCCATCATCCCGCACATAAGGACCATGCCAACCATGTTTCGTCCAGGGATCCCAGAGTGGAATTGGTTCCCGCCCCGGATAAACAAACTCACCTCCTAAGGTATCGGGTCGGTTGGTTAAGAGTTCAATCAGATGACGGGGAAAACGTCCAACATCGCCCTTAAATCCCATATCTAAATACTGGCCGCTTCCGGTAATCTCCGGATTACCAACAATCGCCTTTCGTAACTCCAATAAACTCCGTTTGGTCGCGGTAATATAAGCGTTTCTTTGAACCCTTGAGACGAGCGGCGGGACAAAGAAGGCGATTAATGTCCCAATAATTGATATGACGATTAAGATTTCGAGGAGCGTCATACCCGGCCAAAACGCCAACCGCCAGCGGATAATGGATATGAACTTTGAATTCTTAGTCATCATTTAATTATGTAAAACAAAAATTTTAATATCACCCTCTGGGGTAAAACTCCGGATACTCTGTCCCACCCGATTCATACCGACCAGCCCCCACTTGCTTGGCTCGGACATTCCCGGTGGGGTATATACCGCATAACGCATCTGTCCGGGGTCATAACCCCAGACATCATTTGGACCATCTTCATTGGTATTGGCACAATCCTCTGGGTTATCATAATCTTCTTCATTAAAATCTTCCGGTTCCATTTCTTTACCGGTGTAGGGGTTAGTTGGAAATTTTCCCAATCGCACTTCATAGACCCCTCCGGGAAAGATATAACCATAACCATCCTCATAGAAATCATCGGCATAATAGCCTCTCTCCAAAAAGAAGGTTTCAATTACTACCTGGCAATAGCGCATATTCCCAATTACCGCACTCTGCCTGGCCCTTTCTCTGATCAATTGAAAATTGGGAACCTGCATTGATAATAAGATACCGATAATCGCGATGATTATTAGGAGTTCCATTAGGGTAAAACCACTTCTCTCGCTCATAATATATAATAACACAAATTTAATTTTTGTCAAGCATTGGCGCCACTTTTTTTCTCGGGGAGATAACTTGAAAAATTAAAAAAATTTATTATAATTTACTATGCGTAAAGGGTTAGTAATTATCCCTACTTATAATGAAGCGGAAAATATCTCGGTAATCATTCCTCAAGTCCTTGCCCAGTCGCCGGAATTAGACATTTTGATTATTGACGATGCCTCCCCGGATGGCACAGCGGAAATCGTTGAGGAAATGATGAAGAATAACGCGCGGGTGAACTTAATCCGCCGGGAGAAGAAACTCGGTTTAGGAACGGCCTATCTATTGGGCTTTCGGTATGCCCTGAAAAATAATTACGACTATGCCGTGGAGATGGATGCCGATTTTTCTCACTCCCCCCAGGACCTGCCTCGTCTCATCGCCACCCTCGCCACCGCTGACTTAGTGATTGGCTCCCGTTATTGTCAGGGGGTATCGGTTATCAACTGGCCAATGAAGAGACTGCTTCTCAGTTTCCTGGCCAATCTCTATGCCCAAAAAGTTACCGGCTGTCCAATTAAAGACCTAACCTCCGGTTTTAAGGTCTACAAAAGGGAGGTACTGGAAGGTATCAATCTGGATAAAATAAAATCCGATGGCTACGGCTTCCAGATTGAGATTGATTATTATATCTGGCGGAAGGGGTTTAAGGTAAAGGAGGTGCCGATAATCTTCGTTGAGCGGCGCGCCGGTCTCTCCAAGATGTCAAGGAGAATAATCTACCAGGCGTTCTTCTTAGTCATCCGCCTGGGGTTAGAAAGGTTGTTGGGCAAGTGAGGTAATTTTTCTACTCTATGCTTGGCGCTGTCTTCTTCACCTCGTTTCCTAACCAGTTAGAAATAGTCTTGGCTTCCTTATTATTTGGGTATTTGATTGGTGGGTTACCCTTTGGTTATCTTATCCCTCGTTTGAAAGGGGTTGATATCCGAAGATATGGGAGTGGCAACCCTGGTTTCACCAATGTCCTGCGCAATCTCGGTCTTCTTACCGCCTTACCGGTTTTGGTCTTGGATATCGCCAAAGGTTTTCTGCCGACTTTTTTTGCCCAAAGTCTTCAACTCTCTCCTTTATTCATTGGTGGCGGCGCTATTCTCGGTCATCTCTTTACCCCATTTCTTGGGTTTCGGGGCGGCAAGGGCACCGCAACGACGATTGGCGTTATTCTGGCCCTTACCCCAAAGATATTCCTCATTAGCGGTAGCCTCTGGATTATTACCTTCCTTTTGTTTTCTTATGCCTCCCTTGCCTCTCTTTTATTCTCTCTTATCCTTATCCTCTCTTCCCTAATTTTTTTAAGTGATAACTCTATCCGCCTATTTTTCTGCTTGATTGGTGGTCTTGTCATTGTCAAACATATCCCGAATATAAAAAGGCTGCTTAAGGGGAATGAACCCAAGACGCGCCTTATCCGGGGGTCAGGAATCTCTTCTTCTAACTCTCGGCTTTTGGTCTCTAACTACTTATTTCTGGGGGCTGGTCGCTGGGCGCAGAGTCTTGCCTTGGCTTTATCCAGAAAGATTAGCCGCACCGGACCTCTCCCCGGCAGGATAATCCTCTGGGAAGGAAAGGAAAAAAGCGGGCAGCGGTCAAAAGAAATTCCGGAATCAATCCCCTTTCCCCCGGAGATAGAATTTACCACCTCCCTTCCCCAGGAGATTGCATCTACTTCGCTTCTTTTCTTCTCCTTACCTTGTCGGGCTTTAAGGGAGGTCTTAGAAAAAATAAAGGGGTTGAGAATTCCCCGAAATGTTATCCTCATATCAACCATCAAGGGTATTGAGAAGGAGACCTTAAAACTCCCCTCTCAGATTATCCGGGAATACCTCCCCAAAAATCCGATTTTAGTTTTAGCCGGACCGGGTATGCCTTCCGAGATTGCCGAGGGGAAACCGGCCTCATTGGTCATTGCCTCTTATGACCGTCGCCGCGGGAGAATGGTGAGAGACCTTCTCGCCTCAGAAAATTTACGGCTCTATTTTCAGAGAGATATTTTAGGGGTTGAACTGGGGGGTGCCTTAAAGAATGTGATGGCGATTGCCTCCGGTATCTTGGATGGGAAAAACTGGGGGATGAATGCCAAGGCAGCACTTCTTGACCGTGGCTTACAAGAAATGGTTCGGTTGGCAGAGAAGATGGGTGCTAACCCAAAAACTATCTTCGGACTCTCTGGGGTCGGGGATTTAATCCTTACCAGTTTTTCACCCCTTTCCCGTAATTACCGCCTGGGAAAGGAGATCGGACAGGGCAAAATCTCCCTCCCGATAAAAAACCCTGAAATATTCAGCGCGATTGAAGGGGTGAATACCTGCGAAGGCGCCTTTCTTCTGGGTAAGAGATATAAATTGGAACTACCAATAATTGAAGAGGTTTATAAAATTTTATACGAGGACGAAGACCCGGAAAATAGCCTAAGGCGATTGATGCTTCGAGATTTAAAAGATGAATAAAACACCCTCTAATCAAAAAAAGGAAGGAGAGAGACCCGACTGTTGGACAATTCGTCAGATTGCCCCTCTGCTCCGTGTCCCCTACTATACCCTTCACTACTGGCAGAAAAAATTTGCGGTAAAGCCTTGTTTTCGGTTTAAGCGAAAGTTTTTCTTTGATGCCACGGCCCTGGAAGAGTTTCGCCAGATAAAATACTTGATAAAAAAAGAAGGCTATTCCTTATCCGGCGCCCGAAAGAAAATGGAACTCCTCCGGAAACTGGCGAAGGGGCGATTGGTAAAAAAGGAAAACATCATCCCCTTTATAAAAAAGGAGATCTCCGAGGCGATTGAAATTTTAGACAACTCCTAAGGGGAAATGGCGGTTCAAAATCCGATGAGTTTGTTTTGGTTTGGTGTTTTGAGTTTAGGATTTCTTTGGTCTCTCTCTGTCCGCCACCGGCGGATGGTAAATTATTTTCTTTAAGGAGGTTAATATGTATTATTCCACTATTATATTTTTTTTCGTCATTATCCTCATTATCCTCAGCGCAATGATAAAAATCCTGCGGGAGTATGAGAGGGGCGTGATCTTTCGCCTCGGGCGATTTATCGCCGTCAAAGGACCAGGGCTGATAATTCTCATCCCCTTCATTGACCGGATGGTTAAGGTGAGTCTGAGAACCGTGACCATGGATGTCCCGCCCCAGGATGTAATTACCCGGGATAATATCTCGGTCAAGGTGAATGCGGTTGCCTACTTTCGTCCCTTTGACCCGGCAAAGGCAATAATTGAGGTCGAAGACTTCCTCTTTGCCACCTCCCAGATTTGTCAGACAACTTTAAGAAGTGTTCTGGGTGAATACGAACTTGATGACCTCTTAATGAAACGAGAGATGATAAATCAAAGGCTTCAGCAAATCATTGACAAACAGACCGACCCCTGGGGGATTAAGGTCTCAATGGTTGAGATAAAACATGTTGACATTCCGGATGAGATGCAAAGGGCAATCGCCCGTCAGGCCGAAGCGGAAAGGGAGAGGAGGGCAAAGATTATCCATGCCGATGGTGAATACCAAGCCGCCGAAAAACTCAAAGACGCTGCCTTAACCTTAGCCAAGACACCAATCGCCGTCCAACTCCGGTTTCTTCAAACCCTGACCGAAATCGCCACCGAGAAGAATTCAACCATCATCTTTCCTGTGCCAATTGACCTCTTAACCCCTTTTATTAAGAAATTGGAAAAGGGTGAGACCACCTAAAGATGGGAGAGAAACTTATAACCAACCATCAAATACCCGAATAAGACTTCTAGAACAAAAGTTCTAGTTGGCAAGGACCGATTTTTCCCTCTAAGTTTTTGATTTTACATAACTTAGGGGATTTTTTAATAGAGATAGGGGATAACCCCGTGGGTTGCCTTCTTGGTCTAATTTATAACATAGTTCTTTGCCTAATCCTCTGACTAATTGAAGGTCTAATTCTCTTTCTAATTCTTTAACTAGCCGAAAGGCTAATTAAGTTTCTAATCCTCTGACTAATCATCTGGTTAACAAAGAGGCTAATTCTTTGGCTAATCCTCGGTCTAATTCTTGGTCTAATTCAAAGCCTAATTGACGGTCTAATGACGATATGGACTGGTTTGGTTGCGAATTGCGCTTCTCTTTCCGGGATTTCTAACGGGTTTCCAAAAATGGCGGAAAGAACGGTAAGGAAAGTAAAAATTGGAGTTGACAGATGGGTATTTATCGGATATTTTATCAAAATTCGTTTAATGATGAATAAATTGGGAAAGGCGTTTTCATTAATCAAAAGTGGCCGATTTGATTTGGTTTTAGGTAGATTAAACGAGGTGTTTTGGGGTAGAAATATTTTGCCCGTTCTACCCCATACCTTGATGGTAGAACCGACTAATCTCTGTAATTTAAATTGCCCAACTTGTCCAACCGGGGCAGGGAAGATGAATCGTCCGAAACGGGTGATGAGTTTTAATGAATTTAAGCGGATTATTGATGAAGTCCGAGGCTATGTTAAAAATATTGCCCTCTGGAATTATGGCGAACCGTTTTTGAATAGCGAGCTCTTATTGATGATTCGGTATGCCACAAAAGCCGGGATTTCGGTTAAAACCAGTACCAATGGCGAATTCTTTAAGTCAAAAGGTTTTTGTCGGGAAGTGGTGCGCAGTGGACTTCGGGATTTAACAATTTGCTTAGATGGCGCCAACCAGGAGACAATCAGTAAATTTCGGAGGGGTTCTAATTTTAGTGAGATTGTTCAGGGGATTAGATTTATCAGCGAGGCAAAAAGAGAACTGGGGAGTAAGACGCCAAGGATTGAATTGCAGTTTATCGTGCTGAGATATAATGAACATCAACGGGGTTATATGAAGATGTTGGCGAAAGAGTTAGGGGCGGATGTTTATTGTGAAAAGACAGTGGGCTTGGATTACAATGACCCCCAATTTCAAAAGATGGCCCGAGAATTTTTACCTAACGATTTATCACTTAGCCGCTATTACTTAAAACCGGATGGGCAATTTGCCCTGAAAGGCAAGATGCGCAACCGTTGCTCCTGGGTCTATCAATGCGCGGTTATCAATTCGGATGGCACGGTTGTCCCGTGCTGTTACGATTTATATTCCGAGTATGTTATGGGGAATGTATTTGAAGAGAGCCTAAGAGCAATTTGGCGGAATGATAAATATCAGGAGTTGCGGCGAAAGATTAGAATGGGTCGGAAAAGTATTCCGATGTGTAATATCTGTCCTGAGGGGCGATATTCAATCTTTAAGCGAAGGGTGTTATAAAATAGTTGCCTACTTTTTCTATTATTGTCCAAGGCGAAAAGAAAACTACCTTGCTTAATGCCATTGTCGAGATTTCTGAAAAACCCAGAAATCTTGATTACGCCGATGATTAGACGATGACAGCGATAACACCTATGTATCTTTTATCACTGTAATCGTTTGTTTCATCGCTGTCGTTAGACTTTTTTCAGAGGTCTCTTGTCTAATGGTTGACAGAAATGATTTTATGGTTATCATCTAAAAGAAATATGTTGGTCTTATATAAACCGAGTGATGAAACCGAGGCCTTGATGCTAAAGCATCTTTTGGAAGAACGGGGGATACCGGTTTTTTTGCAGTCTTATCAAATTCCCTATTATGATGGGATTGCCAGGATGATGCGCCCAGCCTGGGGCGAGATTCAGGTGGCGGAGGATGACTTTCTTTTGGCCCGTGAGGTGCTGGAGGATTTTTTATTGGAAAAAAAAGAAGAGAGAAAATGAGGAATGGCGAGTTCAATCCCCTCTTAATCCTAACCAAATATTTAATCTCTTTGGGCGTCTTTTTAATTATCCTTGGGGTTCTCCTTTTTCTTTTGCGGCGGATTGGCTTATTTCAACTACCCGGTGATTTCTTAGTAAGAAGGAAGAATTTCACATTCTATTTCCCGCTCGCTACTTCAATAATCATCTCAATTCTCGTGACGATTTTCATCAATCTAATTTTAAGTCTTCGGAGGTGAAAAGGAATTTTCCCCAATGGGGTGACAGGAAAAAACCACGGGGCTTTTTTCCGCAAGAGGGGTGATAACCCCTATTGGAGGGGCTACGAGGATACTTCCCCGAAGGGGCTTGGGGAAAATTCGGAGGTGAATTTATGAGGAGATGGGTCTATTTTTTAGAAGATAACTTAGAAGTGAAAGATAAAGAGGAGTTAAAGGCAATAATGGGAGGGAAGGGAGCCGGTCTTTACCTTATGGCTAAGATGGGACTACCGGTGCCACCTTTTTTTATCATATCAACCCGCGCTTGTCTCTATTTCTTAAAAGAAGGCATTTATCCTGATGGTTTAGAAGAGGAGGTGAGAGAAGGAATAGAATACTTAGAAGAGAGGACGAAGAAGACTTTCGGGGAAAGTGAAAACCCCCTTTTACTTTCGGTGCGCAGTGGGTCAAAATTTTCAATGCCCGGGATGATGGATACAATTCTTAACCTAGGCCTAAACGACCGGATTGTTTCGGTTTTGTCTCAGAAGACTGGGGAGGATTTTGCTTATGGTCTCTATCAGAGGTTTATTGAGATATTTGCTCGGGTGGTATTTGGGATAAAGATTGAAGGCCTTACTTGGGACAAAGAGGGGTCAAGCAAAGAGGCGGCTCTTAAATATAAGGAGATTATTCAAGAAAAGTTAGGGCGAGAATTTCCCCAGGATGTCTTTTCCCTCCTTTTCCTTGCCATTACCGCGGTTTTTAATTCCTGGAACAATCCCCGAGCCAAGGAATATCGGCGAATCTATCAAATCCCAGATGATTTGGGGACAGCGGTAAATATTCAGGCGATGGTCTTTGGTAATCGGGATGAAAAATCCGGCACCGGGGTTTTATTTACTCGCGACCCGGCAACCGGTGAGAAGGGAATCTACGGTGATTTTCTCCTTAAAGCCCAGGGAGAGGATTTGGTCGCCGGGATAAGAAACCCAGAGCCAATAACCGCAATTAAAAAATATATCCCGGAGGTTTATCCGGAATTAGAGAAGTGGGCGAGAATATTGGAGGAAGAGTTGGGAGATATGCAGGATGTAGAGTTTACCATTGAAAGTTCGACCCTTTATTTCCTTCAGACCCGTTCGGCGAAACGTAGCCCCCAGGCAAAATTGAAGGTCTTGATGGATAAGAATAAGTTGGGGCGGCGAACCAAAGAAGAGGTGATTATGGAGATGACCCCAGAAGACCTCTCGGTAATCCTTAATCCGGTATTTGACCCCAACTTCAAGTATGAGACAGTTGGGCGAGGCGTGCCGGCATCGCCGGGTTGCGCGACGGGTGAACTCTGTCTCTCTTCTGAGGAGGCACTGATTAGGACAAAAAGAGGAAAGAAGGTGATTTTAGTTCGGGAGTTTACTTCGGCCGACGATATTGCGGGTATGGAAAAGGCCGAAGGTTTCTTGACGACAACCGGGGGTAAGACCTCACATGCCGCGGTCGTTGCCCGGGGAATGGGTAAACCCTGTATTGTTGGAGCGAGCGAAATTAAGATTCAAGAGACAAGAAAGATAGTTAATATCGGTGGTTGTGTCTTAAAAGAAGGTGATTTTATCTCAATTAACGGGTCAACCGGAGAGATTGTCGCGGGAAAGGTTCCATTAGTTGAACCGAAAGTTACCCCGGAATTAAAAGAGTTCTTAAATTTCTGCTCATCCTACCGAAGGATGGGAGTGCGGGCGAATGCCGATAAACCAAAGGAGGCGCTTTGGGCAAGAGAATTGGGCGCGGAAGGAATCGGATTAGCCAGGACCGAGCATATGTTTTTTCATCCGGAGCGGATTAAATATTTTCAGATGATGATTCTGGCGGATAGCCCTGAGGAGCGGAGGCGCTATCTTGCGGAACTTCTCCCTTTCCAGAAGGAGGACTTTAAGGGGTTATTTAAGGCGATGGCTGGGTTACCGGTGACCATCCGAACCCTTGACCCACCGCTTCATGAATTCCTGCCCACATCGTCGGAGGAGATTGAAAAATTAGCGGACAATATTGGGGTGGCACCGGAGACAATTGCCAAGCGGGTAAGAGAATTAAAAGAACAAAATCCGATGATGGGTCTACGCGGCTGTCGGTTGGGGATAATGTATCCAGAGATAACCGAGATGCAGGTTAGGGCAATCTTTTTGGCGACCAGTGAATTAAAAAAGGAAGGGGTTGAGGTCTTCCCGGAGATTATGATACCCCTGACGGTAACAAAAGAGGAGATAAAAAATCAAAGGCTTTTAATTGATCGGGTCGCCTCCGAGATTTTTGCAGCAAGTGGGATAAAAGTAGATTATTTAGTCGGCACGATGATTGAAGTTCCCCGGGCCTGTCTCACCGCTTCTTCGCTTGTTCCGTATACCGACTTTTTCTCTTTTGGCACGAATGACTTGACCCAGTTTGTCTTCGGTTTTTCGCGGGATGATTATACCCGCTTTATTCCGACTTATTTAGCGAAGGGAATTTTAAGGGAGGACCCTTTTGCCTCACTTGATATTGAGGGAATTGGCCGGTTAATAGAAATGGCGGTTAGAGAGGCTCGGGAGATAAAGAAGGATTTTAAGATTGGAATTTGTGGTCAGCATGGTGGTGACCCGCGGAGTATTGAATTCTGCCGTAAGGTAGGGTTTGATTATGTGAGTTGTGATGCCTCGCTGGTGCCGATTGCCATATTAGCCGCGGCCCAAGCGGAAATAAAACTCTCGGGCGAGATTAAGACGACCGATTTGACCCGATGATTAGAAGAAGATGATTACGGCGATAAAAAGAAAGATGCCAGCGATAAAGACCATCACTGTTATCATTAAGTATGATGATTAAGTCGTCGCAATGAAGGAATTTAAGAAACCCATTTTAATCCTTCTCTCTTTTACCCTACTCTTTCTTGCACTGCACTATATCTTTTTCACCGAGACTCCCTCTTTTTCTCACTGCACCACCTTGGTAATACCCCATAACACTTCGGCGAAAGGAGTCGGCAAAATCCTTAAAGAAAATGGCGTAATAAGAAATTCATCCCTTTTTCTTTTCGCCACTAAATTGTTCGGAGTAGAAAGGAAGATAAGGGGCGGGAAGTATTGCCTACCGAAAAATATCTCAGAATTTTTAGCCTGTCGCATTCTAAAAAAAGGCGGTAAGGAAAAGGTGATGGTGACAATTCCCGAAGGTTGGACGATGCGCCAGATTGCCGAGCTCTTAGAAAGGGAGGGGGTTACGACAAATGATTCTTTTCTTTTTGCCGCCACCGAAAGAAAGTTTTTGCTGAGTTTAGGTATACCATTTCCGAAGGCGGAAGGGTTTCTTTTTCCGAATACCTATGAGTTTTATATCCCGCAATCACCGTTCCAAGTGATTGAACGGATGGTAAATCAGTTTTTTGCTGTCCAGAGGAGATTGCGCAAAGAGTTCCTTTCACCCCTAACCGACTCAGTAGTGATAATTCTGGCATCAATTGTTGAGAAGGAGGTAGTGAAAGATGAGGAAAGGCCGATAATTGCCGGAATCTTCTTAAACCGATTGAAAAAGGGTATGAAATTAGAGGCCTGCCCAACTGTGGAATATGCCCTATCTTATCATAAAGAACGGCTCAATAATGCTGACTTGCTGATCTCGTCTCCTTATAATACCTATCGTTATTATGGCTTGCCACCAACCCCAATTTGTAACCCAGGGGAAAAGTCTTTAAGAGCGGTTCTTTCGCCAACCAAAACTGATTATCTCTTCTTTTTTGCCACCAAAGACGGTCGGCATATCTTTTCCCGCACCTTAAAGGAACATCAAAGGCAATTAGCGATATATAAGACTAATAAAGAAGATTAGTGTTGATTGCCTCTTTAGCCAAAATAAAAATCAAAGTTCAAGGTGAATTTTTCTTAACTTTCTTTGGGAAGGCGTAACGGAAAACTTAACTTTAACCTTTGGGTTTTTTGTTTTGAGTTTGGAAAATAGAGGCGCCGCCTAAATAGATGAGAAAAATTGATGGCACCCGGAAGCGCCCATCCGGAAGGGGAGAAGAGACAAAAAAGAAATATAAGGCAAGAATAAATAATATTATCAAAAAAGCCCGGGTGGGTGAACGAAATAAAGATAGGATGAATAAGACAAATGCCCCAATTATAATTACTACCTCCCAGAGGCTTAAAAGGAAGATTATTCCCTTCAGAAAAGGTGAGAGGGCGGTATCCGAGAGGGAGTTTCTTATCCGACCGTCTCTCTCCTGAAATCTAACCAGCCGCAAAATTAGGTCATCCGATTTGATGCCAATGAGGGGACGGAACATCCCAATGAGGTGAATAAGAGAGTAACGGCCAAGATGTTTAACAATTTTTTTTAAGGCATAACCCTTGGCAATTGAGGAGAGATAAAGGGGATTATCACTGGTTAACCGGTCCTTCACCTCCTGCCAAACTTTTTCCTTGGCAAGATAGAAAGGAGAGCGGTCAATATTTGATTCTAAGGCCGCCAGATTATAATAGAGGAAATTATAACCCTCAATGGAAGTAAAGGCAAATACTTTATAATACCGGTAGTTCCGAAACATCCAGAAAAGGGGTAAAATAGAAAAGCAGAGGATAAAAATGATGGTCTGCTTAGAACCCTTATTAAACAAGAGAAATATTGATATCGGCACAGAGATAAATAGTGTAACCGGTTTGGTGAGCGCCGCTAAGGAAAAGGTAATTCCGGATAGCCAAAAACGATTCCGGAATAATAAAAATGTGCCCAGGGTGAGAAAAAAGACCAGTAAGGTCTCACTCATTACTAAACTGTTGAATAGGATATTAGGAATGTCAATCGCTAAGAATAGGGCAGCAATTAATCCGGCTTTTTCTCCAAAGAGTCGCTGACCGATGCAGAAGACGAAAAAGATGGCAATGGTGCCTAAAAGAATTTGGAAAAAAATAAAGACCGGGATATTAACCCCGAAGAGGGCGATAAAGATTGGATAGAGGGGAGTGCGGAAGGTATTGGGTTTCTCCGCCCAGGTAAATTTATGCTTGGTTAAAAGATTCTTGGCTAAAACTAAAAACTCTTGTGAATCAAAAGGGGGAATCATCTCTTTGAAGTATTGCTCCTCTTCCGGGACTTCTTTTTGGGAATAGTAGGTATAGGTATAATTCCGATTAAAGAGAAAAAATAAAAGGCGGAGGGAAAAGCCCAGGATTAATATAAAAATCAATTTTTTCGGCATAAAAAACTATTATAGTCTCTCTTTGGGCAAAGTCAATATTTCTTCCCGCGGTTGGACTCGCTGATAAAGTTTGTAATTTCGGCTTTCCCGGATTAAATTAAAATGATAAAAGATTTTTTCTCGGTAGGCCTCCTGCTCAAAGAATTTGAGGACAAAATAGTCGCCTTGATAATAATTCTGAAAACGGTAACAGAAAGAAGTCGGTTGGAGCGGGAGTAAAATATAGTCACAGAAATCCCAGGGTCTTTTCATAATCTCAAGGATTAAAGGCTCATCATAGGCATCAAACAACATCTCCGGTCGGAGACGTAAGGCAAATGATATAACCTGGAATTCTTGATTGAAAGGAATTAGGATATGGGAAGAACTTAAATCCAAACCATTAAAGAAACTTTTAAGGTCCTTTAAGTGATGAGAAACTTTGGGGTAATTAATATCTTTATCCGGCAGGATTATTTTATCCTGATAATGGTTTGTGCCCAAGGACTTGGTTTTATAAGCCGGCAGGATACTTAATAGATACAGAAGAAGTATTGTAAAAAGCCCGGGCCAACGGAGAATTTTATTCGGCAAGTGCTGAACGAAGGAAAAGGCAAGTAGAATTAACCCCGGAAAAGATAAGAGAAAAAATCGGGCATAGCCCAAACTTATATTGTGATAGGCAAGAAAGGAATGGATAACCAAGGGTGAGACTAAAATGGCGAAGGCGAGAAGGGAGGTAAGTTTTCTTTTCCCGATAAGGGTGAGAATACCTAATGCCGAAAAGAGCGGTAAGTAGCCAAATAGTTCTTTCAAAACTGAGCAATTGAATCTCACGACTTTAAGGATTGAACCAGCATAATAAAGGCGCCCTACCGTATCTTTGACTACGGGGTGGCGATAGAAAAATAGGGGGTCAGAAAAGAGAAGACCATTCCAGAAGAGCCAGAAAAATATCCCGGCGAAGAGCAGGAGTGGCAGATAGTAGGTCTTGGCTAAAACCCGAAGACGCCCGCCAACTAAATTCTTCTTCAACCGCCAGATAAAAAAGGGTAGGATAAAAAAGGGGATGGGATAGAACTCATAGCGGGTCAAGGTCCCTAAGACTACACCAATTATCAAATACGGCATCCCCTTGCCCGTTTTTAGGAATTGGTGGAAGTAATAGGCCGTGAAAAGCAAGAGAAGAATTGTTAGGGTCTCGGTCATTGAGGAGCCAGTTAATAATAGGAGATAAGGGTGGGAGATAAAAAGCAGGGCGGCGCATAGATTATTCGGGTAAGGAAGGAATCGCAAAAAGATAAAGGTGGCAGCAAAAAGAAGGATTATCCCGAGGAAAGTTCCGGCAAAACCGGTAAAATATAAAGCGTCAATCGCCACGAAGGGGAAAAGCAAGGTGTGATAGAAAGGGAGCCAAATAGTGCCCAGGTTTCTAATCCCGGAATTGCTTCCGTTGTGGATGACATTTTTGGCAATATAGAGGTGAGAGAGGGCATCAAGTGAAGGGGCGGTGGTCTGGAAGGTCTTATTTATGGAAAAAGCGATAACTGCTGGTAGGATAACCGAAAGAAGTAAGACTGTGACCTTTAACCACTTCTCAGACATAATATTTTTATTTTGGGACTTTGAACTTTGAGATTTTTGTATTGATAGTTATCTAGCCTTCACTTAACACAATCCGGCCTTCGGAGAATACCGGAAGAATTGGAGTGGTATCGGTCAAGAGGCTTTTCTCCACTTCTCCTTTCCGTTCCTTATTGATTAAAGAGATTGCCCTTTCCGTAGTGGTGAGGGTTGTCTTCAAGCGGCGGCGGAGGTTTTGGAAACAGGCCAGTGCCGAATTTGCCGCGTCATTCATCACCAGGCCTTTATAAGAGAGTTGATAGAGGATACTGCCGGCTAATAGGAAGTTCTCTAAGGCCAACCTCTTTCCTTCTAAGCCGACACAGATAATTCGGATGTCTTCCTGGTCTTTTAATCTCTCCACGGCTTTGGTCCGATTGAGAAAAGAGGCAATGTAAACCTCTTTTGCCCCTTCGGTCAGAAATAGAGTTTCACAGACATAAGGTTGGTGATAGATTATCATCTTTCCTTCGCACACCTCTTTATTCAGGGAAAGGAGATTACCCTCATAATGAAATCCTTCTATTTTCTCATAATCCCTTTCCCCGATTAAAATGGCATCCTTGGGCGAATAGGATTTGAAGACCTTGATGGCCATTTCCACATCCGGGGAAGGAATGATGGCCTTTGTGCCGTAGAAGAGGGCGGTGATAAAAAGCGGGGAAGATTGAAAGGTGTCAATGAAGAGAACCGTCTTATCTTTAAGAATTTCTTTGTCAACTTCCCGGGCACTATTATAAAGATTAATAATCATTATCGGTATTTTATCTTATACTCTCCTTTTTTAAATTCGGCACTTTCTAAGATGCCGATTACCTCTTCCTGATTGGTCTTTATCCCGCCAATCTTTAATTCGGACAAAGCCCGCCGGAGCCGGCATCTCGTCTCTTCGCGCGTTCGGCCGCGGGCAATCAGTTTTAAAAGTAGTTGGTCGTAGGTAACGGTAAAGTTATATCCTTCGTAGATATGAGTATCAACCCGAATAAAAGGACCGGCCGGAAGGGTGAGTTGGGTTATTTTCCCGGGAGCCTTGCCGGTAATCCTGACCTCTTGGGACCAGAATAGAGGTTCAAAAATTCCATCCGGAATTTTTTCGCCACCGGCAGCTAAAATCTGTTTTTTGATAATATCCGTTCCGGTTACTTCTTCACTCACCGGATGTTCAACCTGGATTCGGGTATTCCCTTCAATGAAATAGAAATTACCGTCGGATTCAAGAAATTCAATGGTTGCCACATTTTTATATCCGGTCTTTTCAACAAATCTCCTTGCCCATTCCTGTAATTTTTTCCTATCCTCTTTTGAAATACCCGGGGAAGGGCTTTCTTCCACTACCTTTTGAAAAGAGGTCTGGTAGGTGCAGTTTCGTTCCGGGAAGACAAGGATATTCCCAAAGTTATCGGCGATAATCTGGATTTCAATGTGCCGGACATTGGTCAGCAGTTTCTCTAAATAGAGTCGGGGGTCTCCAAAGGCATTATTGGCTTCGGCGGTTGCTTTCTGGAAGGCGGTCTCCATTTCTTTTTCTTCCCGAACAATCTTCATTCCCTTACCACCCCCACCGGCGCAGGCTTTCAGTATTACCGGATACCCAATTGCCCGGGCCTTCGTCTTTGCCTCTTCTAAGTCTTTTAAGCAATCACTACCCTCAATTACCGGAATGCCAATTTCGGTCATCTTCTTTTTTGCCTGTAGTTTGTCGCCAAGGAGGCGGATGAATTCCGGTGGCGGACCGATAAAGATAAATCCCATCTCCTGACAGGCCTCAACGAAATCGGGATTTTCGGATAAGAAGCCGTAACCGGGGTGGATGGCATTACTCAAAGAGATTTCAGCGGCCGAGAGAATCCGGGAAGGGAGGAGATAACTCTCTTTGGGATGGGATTTACCGATACAGATTGCCTCATCAGCCATCTTCACCGCCAAACTTTCCCGGTCCTCTTCGGAGAAGACAACACAGGTAGCAATCCCTAAGTCGCGGCAGGTTCTGATAATCCTTACCGCAATCTCCCCGCGATTGGCGATGAGAATCTTTTTGAACATTATTTTACCCTTTCAATATAGGTATTAGTTCGGGTATCAATCTTCACTACATCACCGGGTATTATAAAATAAGGCACGGCAACGACGAGACCGGTTTCTAATTTCGCCGGTTTGCCACCGCCACTGGCCGTATCCCCCTTATAGTCCGGCTCAGTTTCTATTACCTTTAATTCAACAAAAAAGGGTAATTCTATCTCCATAAACTTCCCTTCAATAAAGAGAAGGTCCAGTTCTAAATTTTCGGTTAGATAAAGAATCTTATCACCCAAACTCTCCGCGGAAAGGGAAAAAGTCTCATAGGTCGCCAAATCCATAAAGTGATAGGAGTCATCCTGGGCATAAAGAAACCGTCCTCTTCTCCTTTCCACTTCTAACTCTTCTATCGGTTCTTCGGAATCTAAGTTCTTTTCAATAACCCGGCCGGTTAATAGATTTTTCAATTTCGTCTTGACGAATGCCCGACGTTGAGCAATCTTAATATGCTGAAAGGCGATGACCTCATAAATCTCATCTTCCAACCTAATTATTTGCCCGAAGCGGAATTCATTAGGGGTAATCATAGGGTGATTAAGTCCTTTGGACTTTTTGATAAGATTTCAATCCCATCCTTTTTCACTAAGACCAAATCTTCAATCCTCACCCCGCCAAAACCCGGCAAGTAAATTCCCGGCTCACAGGTTAGGATAGAATTTGGGAGAATGGTTTCGGATGAGGCCGGGGAGAGCGTCGGTTTTTCGTGAACCGCTAAGCCAACCCCATGACCTAAACCATGGCCAAAAAATTTACCGTAACCTTTATCCTTTATGTAATCCCGAGCCAAGGCATCTATTTCCTTGGTCTTCTTTCCGGCGCGCAAATTGGTTAGGGCGCACTCCTGGGCGTCTTTTACAATTTTATAGATTTCTTCGGCTTTCTTTGAGCAATTACCAAGAAAGATTGTCCGGGTCATATCTGAGGCATAACCCTGGTAACTAGCGCCAATATCAATAATAATTGTCTCACCCTTTTTGAGTCTCTTATCTTCTGGTTTAGCATGGGGCAGGGCGGCATTCTCTCCGCTGGCGCAAATCGTCGGGAAGGATAATTCGGCTTTTTCCTTAATTAAAAAATCAATCTTTAATGCTACCTCTTTTTCTGTCATCCCTGGTTTTATAAAATTAAGAATTAGCGAAAAGACCGTATCGGTTATGGAAGAGGCGGTTCTAATTAAATTTATCTCCGCTTCGTCTTTTTGCATTCTTAACTCAGATACAATATCCGGCATTGGGTGGAATTTAACTCCCGGCAGTCTTTTCTTTAACTGGGAGTAAGCCTTATAAGTAAGAGAATGTTCCTCAAAGGCTAATTCTTTCTCACTTTTTAATTCGGGTGGCACTTCCTCAAAGAAATTCCTCTCCAATATCTTTATCTTATCTACCTTCACCTCTCTTTTTGACTGCTCCTGATAACGAAAGTCGGTAAAGAAAAAAGAAATGCCTTGGGAAAGAAAGAGATAACCATTAGAACCAGTGAAGCCGGTGAGGTAGTGAATATTTAATAGGTCGGTAATTAGGAAGGCGGAGATTCCTTTCTCTTTCATAATCTTATAGACCTTTCGTAAACGAAGAGACATCCTTTAATTTTAATTAAAGATTAAGAATTGTCAACCCTTTGAGAAATTCCGATGTCCATCGGGCATTTAATACCATACCCACATAGGAGTAAGGGAGAGATAACAGGGAGAGACCAAGAGAGCCTATCAGGGAGCGTATCAGAGAGAGATAGAAGAAAGCACTAAGAAAGGGCAAGAGAGAGGGCAAGAGTAAGAGGCAGGGAAAGGGGTTAAGGAAGGGATAGAGTAAAGGATAGGGTAAGAGCCCTAGTAAGGCATTAAGTAAGGGGTAGGGTAAGGCATCCAGGGAACGATACCCTAAAAGAAAGGAAAAATCCGATAAGTCCTGTAAAATCAAAAACTTAAAGGCAAAATGACCTGATAAAAAGGTTTCCCCACAGGAAACTTTATCCATTAGAATCTGGATATTAACCTTT
>CAYRLZ010000098.1:0-7773 GCA_964425275.1 uncultured bacterium
ATTAGAAAGAGTGAGATTGATAAATTTGTTTTAGAGGGGGAACGGGTGAGGTGTCCAGCGGGAAAGTATTCAATCGGGAAGATAATTCAGGTGATTTTTAGTAAAGGCAAGATTTCCCAAACCCACTTTTTCAGAGTTCTCCCTAGCAAGACTTGACAAACGGAATTTTAAGAGTAAAATAATTATAGTAAATGGATATTCGGAGAGAGACCAAGATTTTGGAATTTCTTCCCTTTCCGCTATTTATTGAGAATCGGGAGGAGAAAATTGTTTTTGCTAATCGGTCGTTTTTAGAACTGGTTGCCTCTTTATCCCAAGAGCAACTTTTGTCTCAAACCTGGCGGGATTTTGTCTTTCCCCAGGATATTCACCTGATTGAAGAAAGAAGGCGCGAAAGGGAAAAGAAATCCATTTCTGTCTTTACCCATTTATTATCAGCAAGGGGGAATCTCCCGGTAAAGATTATTTTTTCTCCCCTCTTTGAAGGGAAGGTCTTCCAAGGTGTTATCGCTACCATCTTCCCAACCGAAAAAGAGACTCGCTTAAAGATTGAGAACGAGTTTTATGAAGAGATGGTAGAATCTTCCATTGATGGGATTGTGGTTATGGAAAACGGCAAGATAATATTTCACAACCGGCGGCTGGCGGAGATGACCGGCTTTACCACCACCGAGTTGTTATCTTCCCCATTGGCTAAGATTGTTTCTGAGGCGAGTCTTTCCCAAATCCAGACAATAATCACTAATCCCAACTCAATCCTCTTTCCTCTCCATTATGAGATTGAACTCTTAACGAAATCAAAAAAAAGGTTAGACTGTGAGTTGCGGGTCTGCCCGATAAAGAAAGGGGGGGTGAAGTTAATTCTTTACTTCCGAGACATTTCCCTACTGAAAGAAGCCGAGCGCAATAAGACGGATATCTTTGGGAAGATATCCCATGAGATTCTCAACCCCCTATCAACGATAAAAGAGACGATTACCATTTTACAGGAAAAAGCCAGTGAACGATTAGAGCCGGTTCATAAAAAATTCCTCACCCTGGCCGCGGAAGAGGTAATGCGCCTAAAGCGCATTGCTGATAATTTGATTGATGTCTCCCGGATTGCCCGGGGTAAGACCCCCTTAAATATCCGAGAAGTAAAATTTGAGGAGATAGTTGACAAGGCCTTAAATAGTTTGCAACTCTTTATCCAGAAGCAAGGTGTGGAGGTGGTGAAGGAGATACCGACTCCTCTCCCACCATTTCTCGCTGACCCTGACCGCCTCTCCTCCATCGTGATAAACCTCTTGGACAACGCAATTAAATTTTCCCCGGAGCGAGGAAAGATAATTATCAAGGCGGTTTGCCTCCCGCCCGATGACCCAATTATTCAAGGGCGCAACCTACCACTAACCGATAACTATCTTTTAGTCTCCGTCACTGATTCTGGACCAGGAATTGACGAAGAGAGCCGAGAACGGATATTTGAACGGTTTGAGCGGGGAAAGTCTGCGGTTGGCATTAAGGGTATCGGGCTGGGATTAGCCATCGTGAAGGAATTTATTGGCCTGGCCCGGGGTGATATCTGGGTGGAAAGTTCTTTAGGAGTTGGTTCTACCTTTACTTTTGTCTTGCCTCTGTTTAAGAAGAAAGAGGAATTATAAACCCGACCAAAAGATGAGAGCGGAGATTAAAAGAAAAGAGGCGGACAATCGGCGAATTACCCTCTTTGTCTGTTTTCAATGAATGGCGAAAAGAAAAAGATACTTCTGGTGGAAGACGAGGTAAACTTGCGCGAAGTGACAGAGTATCGGCTGAAGGAGGCGGGCTATGAAGTAATTACCGCACCCGACGGTTTTTTTGCTATCTCCCTTGCCCAGAGAGAAAATCCAAACCTTATCCTTCTTGATTTGATGCTCCCGAAATTGGACGGCTATGCGGTCTGCCGGATGTTGCGATTAAATGAATCAACCAAAAATATACCAATAATAATGTTAACCGCCCGAACCGCTCCTCAGGATCGCGACCGGGGAATCGAGATGGGGGCAAATCTCTATCTGACAAAACCAGTAGATATACCGCTCTTACTCCAAAAGATTTCGGAATTGCTTCAAGGTAAGAAGGTGGAGACTGGAGAAGAAATAACCCCGGGTCCATCTCCGGAAAAAGAGCCGGTTATTCTGTCCAACGCGGCGGACAAAGAAGGTATCCAGGAAGTAGGGCAAAAACCAGATAAGATAAAAAAGAGTGAGTCGCTCTTTTTCTTCTCCTCTATTTTCTCTCTTTTTAACCGTTGAGATTTCAAAGAAATTACCTGTCCTTTTTTTTAATATTTAATATCCTTCGGGCAATGCCCCCCAACCCCTTTTCTTGGTCGGTTCCTAAAATCCGTCTCCCCAAAGGGGTTGAGAAACCAGAAAGGATTAAGAGGATTAAAGCGGAGACGAGAAGGAATACTGTCCTCCTCTGTGATTTTTCGGATAACACCCACCGCTATCCCCAAGACAAATTCTCATCCCTCCTTTTTGGTCGTGGCACTTTCTCTTTAAGCGATTATTACCTTGAAGTCTCCTATAATAATCTGAAATTAGAAGGGGAGGTGAGCCCCTGGATAAGAATGGATAAACCATACAGTCATTATACCGGGGATTCCTTTGGAGTTTACCGTGATTTCCCTAACAACTCCCAGGGGCTAATTTATGATTTAATCCCCCGGGTGGATGGCGATATAAACTTTCGGGAATATGACAACGATGGCGATGGTTATGTTGACTGTATTTTTGTTGTCCATGCCGGACCCGGAGCGGAGGAGACCGGGAATAGGAAAGATTTCTGGTCGCATAAGTGGCAACTTTCGGATAACAGCCAAGGCTGTCCTGGCGTCTATTTAACCAATGACGGCGTCTATATTGATGCCTACACCATCCAACCGGAAAGGTTTTTGGATGGTAACCTTATCACGATTGGCGTCTTTGCCCATGAATACGGTCATATCTTAGGACTACCGGATTTATACGATACCGACTATTCTTCCTCCGGTTTAGGAATTTTCTGTCTGATGGCCGCTGGCTCTTGGGCAAAGAGAGACGGTTCATCACTACCCGGTAGTTCACCGGTCCATCCTAATGTTTGGTGCAAATATCTTCTCGGCTGGCTTATCCCGGATTCGCTCCAGAGGGGTTTCCTTACCGAAAAGAGAGATGCTTTACTGCCTGCAGTCTGTGATACCCCTTTCGCTTATCGCCTGCTGGGAAATCCTTTGGGCGTTGACTGGTCACCAGAGGCCCCGGGGAGCGGTGAATACTTTTTAATTGAGAATCGTTTTTGTGATAAGTTTGACCAAGGGTTGCCTGGTTCCGGGCTTTTACTTCTCCACATTGACGAGCAACAAAAAGGAAACGATAATGAGCGGAGCCCTCTGGTCGGGATTCTCCGCCCAAAAAAAGAGGGCTTTTCACTTCCCAGGAATTATTGGGGAGCGGCGACTGATTTATGGAAAGATGACACCACGGGTCTGGCTGGCTGGACAACCCCCAATTCCGATTTCTATTCCGGACTCCCTTCTGGAGTTTGGGTGAAAAATATCTCCCCATCCGGTAAGGTGATGACCGCTGACTTATTGATTGAACCGGTTCTCTTAGGAGAGGTTTACGCCTATCCTAACCCCTGTATCAAAAAAAGGCATGACTCTTTGACGATTTATTACTGCCCTTCGGACACCCAAAGGATAAGAGAAAAACCACGCTTTTCGGTCTCAATATTCTCTCTATCCGGTGAACATATAAAAACCCTCCCTGGTGAACCGGGCAAAAGACAGGTCTTTTGGGACCTGAAAAACGAAAGGGGAAGAGAAGTGGCCAGTGGTCTTTATTTTTATCTAATTGAGGTGGCAATAGAAAAAAGGGTGGAGAGGAGAAGAGGTTTTTTTAGTGTCGTGCATTGAAGCGTGGGGAGGGATTATGTTTAACTTCAAGGGTAAAAAGATAATCGTCACCGGCGCCGGTTCCGGGATTGGTAAGGCAATTGCCAAGAGATTTGCCGAATTTGGCGGCTATATTGCGGTCTGTGATATTGATGCCAATGCGGCCAGGCAGGTAGCGCGGGAAATAGAGATTCTTGGTGCCAAGGCATTGCCTTATCAGGTGGACTGCGCCAATTACCAAGAAGTAGAAGCGGTTACCGATAAGATTGCCTTGGATTTTGACGGCATAGAAATTCTAATCAATAATGCCGGCATAACCCGAGATTCTCTCTTGTTGCGAATGAAGGAGGAGGATTTTGACCGGGTCTTGGCCGTAAATCTGAAAGGGGTCTTTAACTTCACCCGCTCCGTTCTAAAATATCTCCTTAAAGAAAAGTGGGGGCGGATAATAAATATCGCCTCGGTTGTCGGTGAGATGGGTAATCCCGGACAGTCAAATTATTCAGCGGCCAAGGCCGGAATCATCGGATTTACGAAGTCAGTGGCCAAAGAGGTCGGCGCGCGGAATATAACAGTAAATGTCGTCTCCCCGGGTTTTATCATTACCCCGATGACCGAATCGCTCCCCCCGGAGATAAAAGAGAGATATATTAAAAGTATCCCCCTCCGCCGCGCCGGCGAGCCGGTGGAGGTAGCAAACCTCTGTCTATTCTTGGCATCCGATTATGCGAGTTATATCACTGCTCAGGTGATTCGGATTGATGGCGGGATGTTCTAACTTAACCTTTGAGGCGGATACCCGTAATGGATAAAAAGTATTGCGTTCTTAAAATCTTACTCTTACTCTTTCTCTTTTCCCGCCCTCTCTTTGGTTTTAAGTTTGTTGTCTTAGGTGACCGCACCCCCTTAGACCCCAAGACCGGTAAAGAGACTTTTGAGAGAATCTTAAACGAGATAAAACTTCTTGCCCCCGACTTCATTGTTCACCTCGGGAATCTAATAAAAGGCCATATCTCCGATACCGTCAAAATTAAGATGGAATGGGAGTATGTAATTAAGACCTTTCAGGAATTAGGGGTTCCCTATTATTTCTGCCCGGGGAGTGAGGATATCTTAAATGAGAAGTCCGAAGAGATTTATCTCCGTTATTTCAATCGGACCTATTATTCGTTTAATTACGAAAATTGCCACTTTGTTGTATTAGACTTCTCCCGTTTTCCGAGATATGAGGAGGTGCCGAAGGAGATGATTGATTGGTTAAGGGATGATTTGTATCTTGCCCGGCGGGCGAAATTTACCTTCGTCTTTGCCCATCGCCCCTACTGGCGGACCCTGAAAGAGAAGTGGGGTTTACATAAAATGTTTGTCCGCTATGGTGTTGACTATCTATTCTCCGGACACGGTTGTTTTTATCTCTATCACCTTATGGACAGTGTCCACTACATTCAGGTTGGACCATCCGGGGCACGCCTTAAAGAAGAGACCGAGGAGTCCTTCCCGAATTATCTCTTGATTGAAGTGGAGAAAAAAAGGGTTAATATCTTAGTGATAAAACCGGGGTCGCTCTTCCCAAAAGAAAAGATAAGCCTTAAAGAATTGGAGGCGCGCAAGAAAATTGAAGAGATTGGGATAAAGATTTCCAGGTTTTCCCTCCGGGGGAATTCATCAGACACGGTTTCGGTTGAGATTGAAAACCCTTTCTTTGAAGAATTAAAAGGAGAACTCTTATGGCGGCAATACTCCTGGGAGATATCGCCACCAAAGGCTGTGTTTTACCTGGCGCCAAAGAGTTCGGGTTATTTCACTTTTAACCTTGCCCCCCGGTCCGCGCAGGGGTTTTTCCCCCTCCCGGAGTTAGTCACTTCTTTTGCCAATGAGGAAAGAGAGAAGAGACTAATTACCCGCCGACTTAACATCATTAGAGAAATAAAAGTCCAACCAGTTTTGCCGCCGATAACCCTGGATGGTGAACTAAAAGAGTTTCTGGATAGTATTACCACCTTCGGCAATGAATTGGGTGGGGAGGCGGGATTAAATTCAAAACTCTACCTGGGTTATGACACTTCTAATCTTTATATCGGGGTAGTAAATTATGAAAAGCAAATTACCGCACAGGTTCGGGGAAGTGCCGGGGCAATAAAAAAAGACGACCACTGCTCATTTTTAATATCCTTTTCCCTGGATACTTTATATGAAATCACCTTCAATCCCCTTGGTTTTAGTTTAGATGCCCGATATATAAAAGAGAAAAAGAGTTACCGAAGACGAGAATGGGCGGGTTCGTATTACTTAAAAACCAAAATTGGTGAAGGTTACTGGCAAGGTGAAATGGCCTTGCCTTTGCCCAAAAGTGTTTATGAGAGAGACCGACTGATTGGCTTTAATTTCCTCCGTTATTCCCAGACCGAAGGCAAATTCCTTGTTTTCCAGCCGCCGTATTCTTTGGATGATGTCTCCTTGGGGAGTCTAATATTGACTAAACCCCGTTAAAGATTGCGCAAGTGTCTCGCCTTATTACCTATTTTATCCTATTTGGCTTAATCGTCTTTTTTGCCTTAATCCTTATAAGAAACCTCTTTCCTTCGGAGCGAGAACGGGTTCTCCGATTGATTGAAAAGGGGAGAAAAGCAGTAGAAGATGAAGATATTACAAGAATTGCCTCCCTTATTGATAAAGACTATTATGATGCCTGGGGGCATGACTATCAGCGGTTAGTCAAATTTTTGAGGAATAATTTTAGAATCTATGACGATATAAAAGTATTCGTCCCTTTTCGGAAGGTAGTGTTTGAATATCCCTTTGCCCAATGCAGTCTAATCGTTCGGGTTAGGGGAAGGAGTGTTGTGGATGGTGAGGACCTAATCTATGCCTCACCACTAATACTTTTTCTCATAAAAGAAAATAAGAGATGGTTTATCACCGCTGCCTTGCAATAGATAAAGCCACTTCTTTTTATACTTGTCTCCTTTTTAATACAATTTTTCTTAAAAATGATATAGATAACCTTTTGGGTAAATTGTAATTAAGCTAAGTCATTGATTTTACAATAATTATAAATAATGAAACCATAATTCTTTGGCATAAATTTTGCTTATCTTTTTAACGTATCCTGATGAGACGAGAGAGACAGAGCAGAATAAGTAATTCATACTTATTTAATAGGCAGAAGAGGTTAATTTTTCCAGTTAAACCGGTTGTTTTTGGGAACCGGGAAAGATTTTTTAATATTTCCTCGCAATCGCCCTTTCTCCTTGCCTTATCTGGCGGCACCGAGCCAAAAACGAGTAAATAGATGCCTCCCCGGTGCGCAGAGGTATCAAAAAGCATTTTAGGCTCAAAGGTTGGCATCTTCTATGTATCCGGGGGAAAACAAGGGAGAGTGGGCGGGGAAAATTTCCCCGCCCATAATTTTATTTAATCACCCTTAGGCTCTATCTCTCTTAAAAATAGTCTTCAAAGAGAAACTTATTAAGGTGAGTGCTCTGCACTTTACTTCGTAGTTTATGGGAAAGATAATAGTGCTTTTAATACCATCCCCCATAGGATAAAGGGAGAGATACAGGAATAGGATTAGAGAGCCTATCAGGGAACGTATTAGAGGGAGATAGAAGAAAGCACTAAGAAAGGGCAAGAGAGAGGGCAAGAGTAAGAGGCAGAGAAAGGGGTTAAGGAAGGGATAGAGTAAAGGATAGGATAAGAGCCCTAGTAAGGCATTAAGTAAGGGGTAGGGTAAGGCATCCAGGGAACGATACCCTAAAAGAAAGGAAAAATCCGATAAGTCCTGTAAAATCAAAAACTTAAAGGCAAAATGACCTGATAAAAAGGTTTCTCCACAGGAAACTTTATCCATTAGAATCTGGATATTAACCTTT
>CAYRLZ010000099.1:0-10773 GCA_964425275.1 uncultured bacterium
AAGTATCTCGGTGATTCGGGATGCTACCGGGATTGAAGAATGCTTTACGCTTGACGCTAAACGCTCAACGCCGGAAATTTATCCCAATCCGGCAAGTTCGTTCTTCGTTATCCGTTCTCCGTTACCCGTAAAAGATATTAAAATCTATGATGTCTCGGGAAAGTTAGTAAAAGAGATTGGTCTCTCTTCTTCTCCCAACGAGCCAAAAATCTCCCCAAAAGGAATAAGGGCAGGGGTCTATATCTTAAAAATAGCCCAGAATAAGGAATTCACCCAGAAACTGATTATTCGGTAAAAAGGGTTAACCAAGGGGCTCTATTTCGGCAGTAATTGGTAAGGGTAAGGGAGGCGTTTCTCAGTTAGGCTCGGAATATCGCCCCCAATATGACCCTCAATATCACTCTCTATATCGCCTCCTATATCACCCTCTATATCGCCCAGAATATCACCCCCAATATCACTCTCTATATCGCCTTCTCTATCATTCCCAATATCACTTCCTATATTGCCTTCTATATCATCTCCAATATCGCCCAGAATATCGCCCTCTATATTACCCGGAATATCTTCCAGAGTATCACCCCCTGTATCGTCCACCCCATCCACTGCCCACCCCCTATATATAGTCCGCTTTAAGAAAAGGAGACGGGAGATAGATTGAAGCGGTTTTATTTCTCCCCTCTAACTAATTCCCGGCACTTTTTGTATATCTCCTTCAAAACCTTTTCTTTTAATCCCCTCTTTCCCCATTCCGAAAGCAAAGAAATGGCTTCACTCTCACTCCCTTCTTTTAGCAATCGGAATGCCTTTCGGGCAAATGCTAAATATGCCCAGCGCAAGACGACCGATTCACCTCTTCGATCAAGTATTTCCTTGACCGCTCCTTCTAAGCGGAGATATTCTGCCATACTTCTCTTATATTTAGCGGTCGCCTTTGGAAAATCGGCGCCTCGTTTTAGATGGTATTTCCTGACAATCTTTTCAAGGCGCCTCTCTTCTCGCTTTTTGTATTCCTCTTTTTTCAAGGGAGTTCAATGCCGAAGATTTTTACCCGAAGGTTCTCTAAGATTTTCTGGTCTAATCCCCTTCGCTGCCTTTTCTCTTCCCTTTTCTCTTCGCAGACCCTTATCTCCCGGAATAATCTCTTGCCCGCATATTTCTTTTGCAGGCGCCATAGTTCCCGGGCATAGCATAAATAAGATGGGGTGAAGGTGATTGGGGCATCCTCTTGATTTAGGACGGCACTCGCCTTTTCTTCCACCTCGTAAATCTCATTGAAGTAGGCGGTCATCTGGTCAACAATCGCCTTCTTACGTTTCGCAAATCTTTTCCGAACCACTTCTGGTTCGACCTTTGCCTGATACTTCTTAACACGGCGAAGGGCGTCTCGTTTTCCCATACCTTTATTATAAGAGGGTTTTTTATTTTGTAAAGTTCCTCAACTTTTTTGGTCTATAGCAATTAACCAATGAACCCTTGACTTTTCCTAAAATCTGTCTTATAATCTGAAAATGAAATTCAACTTCAAAAAGTCAAAGACCGATGACCGTTTAGCGGACCTCCTAAAAGATAGGGGGTTGAAAAATTCCGAGAAGAGGAATTTGGTAATTGACTTCTTCTTGAAAACCGACCGCCATTATCGGGTAGAAGAACTCCACGAGAAACTTCGGCGGATAAATCCAAAGATAAGCCTCTCCACTGTTTACCGGGCCTTAAAACTGCTCGCGGCTTGCGGATTAGCCTACGAGCGAAAATTTGACGAAAAGAACTGCCGATTTGAGCCGGTTCATCAAAAAGAGCATCACGACCACCTCCTCTGCTTGCAATGCGGGCGGATTATTGAATTTGAAAATCACCGGATTGAAAGACTGCAAAGCGAGGTGGCAAAGGAGCACAAATTCTCCATCGTCCGACACAAATTAGAACTGTATGGTTATTGTCAACATTGCCGAAGAAGGCAAGAGGATAAGGAGAAGCGGTGAAAAGGATTGACTTGACCAAAATGAAGGAAGGGGAAAGAGGGATTGTCGTTGAACTCTCCGGGGGGTGTGGTCTTTTAAGTAGATTGTCTGCCTTGGGAATAAGAGAAGGAACGGAGATAAAAAAGGTCTCCAGCCAGTTAATGCGCGGACCGGTAATCATTCAGGTCGGCAATACCCAGATTGCCATCGGCTTCGGTATGGCCAGGAAGATTATTGTTGAGAAAAAGAAATCAATATCAAGGGAATGAAAAAAATCCTTCTCTTTGGTAATCCCAATGTCGGAAAGAGTGTCATCTTCTCCCGGTTAACTGGAACCTCGGTTATCGCCGCTAACTATCCAGGCACAACCGTGGAATTCACTAAGGGGTACATAAGATTAAACGGTGAGAAGGTGGAGGTGATTGATGTTCCGGGAACCTACACCTTAGAACCAACCACGACCGCTGAGGAGGTAGCGGTAAAGATATTAGATTCCGCGATTAAAGAAAAAGAGAGTGTTGCCCTGCAGGTGATTGACGCAACCAATTTAGAGAGAAACCTCTATCTCACTTTACAACTTCTCACCCGAGACATCCCCCTTCTTATCGCCTTAAATCTTTGGGATGAAGCAAGGCACATTGGGATTACAATTGACTATAAAAAATTAGAAGAACTTCTTGGGATACCCGTCGTCCCCACCGTTGCTATCACCGGGGAAGGGATTCGGGAATTAAAGGAAAGAATAAAGTCAGCGAGAAAAGGAAAATGCAAAATTACCGAAAGATGGCCGGAGATTGGTCGAATCATTAGCGAGGTGCAGAAGGTGAGTCATCGGCACCATACCCTTTTAGAAAAATTGGGCGACAGCACAATAAGACCGGCGACTGGCTTACCTTTGGCTTTACTCTTCCTCTATCTCACCTTCCTCTTTGTCCGGTTAATCAGCGAAGGTTTGATAACTTATATTTTTGACCCTTTATTTAATAAATTCTATCTCCCTTTCTTAATCCGAATTTTTCAACCCCTGCCCCAATTCCTTTCCGAAATTCTCCTCGGAAAGACCGCCGAGCCGCTGGCTGGTTTTGGGCTCTTCACCACTGGACTTTACATCCCTTTTGTTATTGTCCTCCCCTATCTCTTCGCTTTCTACCTCATCCTCAGTTTTTGGGAAGACATTGGCTATCTCCCCCGTTTAGCCACCCTTCTTGATACCTTTCTTCATCGCCTTGGGGTTCATGGTTATTCTTCGATTCCTCTCATCTTAGGTCTGGGTTGTAAGGTTCCGGCGGTTCTCGCCACCCGGATTTTAGAAACCAAACGGGAGAAGATAATTACCAGCGCCTTAATCCTAATGAGTGCACCCTGTCTACCGCAGAGCGCAATGATTGTCAGTTTAATCGCCCCCTACGGCACCAAATTTCTCCTTTTGGTATTTGGCCTCCTCTTTTCCCTATCACTTATTACCAGTCTTTTTTTAAGCCGACTCCTTAAAGGTGAGACACCTGAACTCTTCTTAGAGATTCCTCCCTATCGTCGACCTTATCTTTCAACCCTTTTTGCCAAGGTCGGGCTGCGCCTCAGTTCCTTCATTAAAGAGGCAATCCCTTTGATTATCGCTGGTCTCTTTCTTATCGGTCTTTTAGAACTCTTAGGGGTGATGGCTTTTCTTGGTGAATTTCTTGGCAAACCGGTCGTTTATCTTCTCGGACTTCCAAAGAACTCAATTGGGGTAATAATGACCGGATTTTTAAGGAAGGATGTTTCTATTGGCCTTCTCTTCCCACTCGGATTAACCCTAAAACAAAAGATTATATCATCAATTTTTCTTACCCTTTACCTCCCTTGCCTCTCCACCCTTTTCATCTTGACCAGAGAATTGACCTTAAAGGAAATGATAAAGATAGTGGCAATTCAATTCTTATTTGGGCTGAGCATCGGCGGTCTGCTTAATCTCATCCTATAAAGAACAGAAAACCGATTTGAACTCTAATTTATTAAAAACCCTTGCTTGCCGAAAGGACCTTACTCAAGGAGTTTGACCAGCAGTCAGTGAGGACCGCGACTGGAAGAAAGACCTGACATTCTCGGCCGGTTATTTTAAGAGAATTCTCTTTATTCATCTTCACCTTACCGATTAAGGCGTGAGGGAGACCGGAGAATAATTTCTCAAATTCTTCCTCTAATCCTTTTTTTACCTCACAGATAAATCGGGTATTTGATTCCGAGAATAATAAGAAATCGTCCCTTTTAATTTTATCAGCACCCGGAATCTCTTTTAGGGAAATCTCACAGCCGATTTTCCCCCAGATACACATCTCAGCAATTGCCACGCCAATGCCACCTTCGGCAATGTCATGGCAGGAAAGTAAAAGACCAATCTTATTTGCCTCAAAAATCCTCCGAAATATCTCCACCCCCAATTTTGTATCTACCTTCGGGACTCTTCCTTTTAACCTCCCCAATAAATTAAGATATTCCGAACCTCCCAACTCATCCTTCGTCTCGCCAACAATATAAATCAAAGAGCCTTCCTGCTTAAAACCCGGGGTAAGGGCTAAAGAGAGATTGGGAATCACCGAGACCGCGGAGATTAAAAGTGTCGGTGGGATAGAGATTGTCTTTTTCCCCTTTATCTTATATTCATTATATAGACTATCCTTTCCGGAGATGAAAGGAACCTGATAGCCGAGTGCTGTCTCCGAGGCACCGAGGCAGGCACGTAAGATATCCCCCATAACCCTTGGTTTCTTGGGATTCCCGAAACAGAAGTTATCCAAAAGAGCGGTGTGATTTATATCGCCACCGCTGGCTACGATATTTCTCAACGCCTCATCCACCGCTGACGCTGCCATCCAATAGGCATCCAGAAGCCCATATCTTGGATTAATCCCACAACCAACTACCACTCCATAATCTTTATTATAAAGGGGCTTTAAGACGCAACCGTCCGAACTGATTGGCTTGATACAGGTCCTCCCCTGAACCTCAAAGTCATATTGCCGCACAACCCATTCCTTACTGGCAATATTATAACTGGCGAGAAGGGAGAGAAGTTTTTTGTTATAGTCCTTTGGTTCAGGAAGAGAAGGATTAGGAAAATCCCTTTCCCTAAATCTTGCTCTTCTAACTATTTTCGGATTTCCTTTGTGTAAAAAATCCATATCCAGTTCACAGACTTGCCTCTCTTTGTAATATAAACGCAACTTCTGGTCATTACCAACCCGACCAATTACCATACAGGAACAGTCGTAGGCATTAAATAATCTTATCAACTTTTCTACCTTTTCCGGTGCGGTGATGATAATCATCCGCTCCTGGGATTCGGAAATCCAGATTTCGGTATATGAGAGACCGGAATATTTTAAGGGGACCTTCTCTAAATGAACCTCACAGCCAAAATCCCGGCATAATTCACCAACCGCACTTGATAAGCCCCCGCCGCCGCAGTCGGTTATGGCGTTAATTAAACCTTTATCCCGAGCCTCAATGACAGCATCGGTCAACTTCTTCTCTTCAATTGGATTGCCAATCTGAACAACCGAAGAGGAAATATCCTCGGATAGTTCCAAGGAGGCGAAGGTGACACCATGAATACCATCACGACCGGTCTTTGCCCCGCAGAGGCAAATAATATCCCCAGGGGAAATCTCCTTCTTTATCTTATCTCTTGGTATGAGACCCAATGTCCCGCAGAAGACCAAGGGGTTGCCCAAGAAGGTTGGGTGGAAATACAAGGCACCGTTCGCAGTTGGAATCCCCATCCGATTCCCATAATCCCTGACACCAGAGACAACCCCAAATAATACTCTCTTTGGTGGAAGAACTCCCTTCGGAAGATTCTTCTTGGGAAAGTCTGGTGGCGCAAAACAGAAGACATCGGTATTTAAAATTGGCTTTGCCCCTTTCCCGGTTCCTAAGCAGTCCCGAATAACCCCGCCAATCCCGGTTGCCGCACCGCCATAAGGTTCCAATGCCGAAGGATGATTGTGCGTCTCAACCTTAAAAGTAACCCCATAATCGCCATCCAATTCAATCACCCCGGAGTTATCCTTAAATACCGAAAGGCAGAAGGGACGCTTTAATTCTTCGGTTACCTTAAAGATGGTTGAGCCAAGGAGGTCGCTTATCCTTTTCTCCTCTCCTTTGTCGTCGGTAAAGAGGACATCACCGCGTAGTGTCTTATGCTTGCAGTGTTCGGACCAGGTCTGAGCAAAGGTCTCCAATTCAATATCGGTTGGCTCTCTACCCAATTTTTGATAATATCTTTGAATTGCCCGCATCTCGGCAACCGAAAGAGCCAAAAGTCTCATCTTGGAAATCTCCGCTAAATCCTTTATTGTCAAACTCCTGATTGGTATTTCCTCTAACTTAAAGATATACTCTTGCCCCGAAGTAAAGACCCTCTCTTTTGGTTTTGCGATATGCTGAATTAATGGGTTGTAAAGAAATTCTTCGGCTATTTTTCGCACCTCTTTTCCTTTAAGATTGCCCTTAAAAATATATCGCTTACCGGTTCTGATTTTAACATCCGCTAAACCAAAATCGGCAAAGGTCTTTTGGATACTATCCTCTTGTGGGTCAGAGACACCGGGGTTATACAAAATTTCAATACTTACCCCTTTGACCGGGAATCTCCCGACTTTGACTTGGCAATTAACCTCATCACCAAAAATCTTTTCGGTTAGACTTTTAAGTATCTCTCTTTTAAGCGCGCCCGAAATGAAGTAAAGGCGGATAACTTCAATCCCGAGCAACTTTTTTGTGCCCCGGGTAGATTGGCAAATCTCACTTAAAAGGGCGTGCCCTTCTTTATTCTCTCCTCTTTTCCTTACCTCAACACGAAAAATCATTCGGGTTTCGTCTTCAATCTTATTCGGGCGTCTAAGGCCACCCCTCCTTTCTTCTCTTCAAAGACAACGAAGGGGTTAATATCAATCTCGGCAAACTCATCAAAATCACTAACCAGTTGCGATAATCTCTCCAGAACCTCAACAATTTTTTCTATGTCCGATGGCTTCTCTCCCCGAAAGCCCTTTAATATTTTATAGCCCAAAATCTCTTGCACCATTGTTTGGGCCGAGAGTTCCCGAATCGGTGCAATCCGAAATGAGACGTCCTTGAAAACCTCAACATAGGTCCCACCCATTCCGAATAGAAGAATTGCGCCAAACTGTCGGTCCTCTTTCATTCCGATAATTGTCTCTCGCCCCCCGCTGACCATTTTCTGCACGAGGACACCATGAATCTCCGCATCAGGAAGGAGAGAGTGCACATTGGCTATAAGGCGGGAATAGGCGCTTTTTAATTCCTCCGGATTTTTGATATTCAGGATAACGCCACCAACATCAAACTTATGGATGATTGAGGGTGAGACAATCTTTAAGACAACCGGATAGCCCAATCTTTCGCCGGCCGCCTCAGCTTCGGACAAGGATTGAACGAAGAAAAATGGGGCGACCGGGATATGATAAGCGGAAAGGAGTGAATAAGCCACTGGCTCCAAAAGCCACTCACACTTCTTTGCCTTTGAGGAGATTAGTATCTCCTTCACCTTATCTTTCTTAACATCGGTGAAGGTCTTTATTTCGGTTCTGGGCCGGTTTAACCATTCGCCGTATTCACATATTCGGCCTAAGGCCCGCGCGGCGTTTTCCGGAAAACGATAATTAGGGATTGAGGCCTTCTCCAACTCCTGCCCCACTTCTTTATAGCCATTTAAGGAGAGAATCGCCCCAAGGAGTGGTTTACTAAAACCGGACGACTTATGCACCTCGGCCAGAGTTCGGGCAATGGCTATGGTCTCGGCGGTAAGGGCGGGTGTCCAGCAGGCAATTACCCCGGAGACATTTTCATCCGCCAAGACGATTTTTAATGCCGCACCGTATCGCTTCTCATCCGCATCACCAATCGTATCAACCGGGTTAGAGATATTAGCCGTGGGCGGCAAGAGGTCTTTTAATTTTTTCTTTGTCTCATCAGTTAATTCGGCTAATTTTAATCCCTGGCGCACCGCGGCATCGGTCACCATAATTGCGATGCCTCCGGCATTAGAGACGATGGCCACATTTTTATTTTTTGGCACCGGCTGTTTTGAGAATGCCTTAGCGCATTCAAAAAGTTCCTGCAAGCTATCAACCCTAATTATCCCGCACTGACCAAAAAAGGCATTGAATGCCTCATCCGAACCAGCCAGGGCACCGGTATGGGAAGAGGCAGCTTTGGCGCCTTCTCGGGTTACTCCGGATTTTATCGCCAGGATTGGTTTTTGGTATTTATCGGTTATTTCCCGGGCGATGGTGAGAAAAGACTTCGCATCCTTTAAGTCCTCTAAATATAAGAGAATTACCTTGGTCAAAGGGTCGTCCCTTAAATACCAGAGGAGTTCATTTTCACTGACATCCGCTTTATTACCGATTGAGACGAATTTTGAGAGACCAATCTCTTCCGCTTCGCAGTATTCCAGTGCCGCGCCACCGACCGCACCGCTTTGAGAGATGAAGGCGATATTTCCAGAAAGAGGAGTTTGCCGCCCGAAGGTGGCATTAAGCCGGACCGCCGGGTCGGTATTCATTACCCCAAAACAGTTTGGTCCAATTATTGAAATCCCATATTTATCCGCCACCTCCTTCACCCTCATCTCCAGAAGCCGTCCCTTTTCGCCAATCTCTTTAAAGCCGGCACTGATAATAATTGCACCCTTCACTCCCTTTATGCCGCATTCCTCCATTACAATCGGCACATCCCGCGCCGGAATAATAATCACCGCTAAATCTATCTCGTCTGGGATATCCCGAACCGAAGGATAGGCCTTAACCCCCAGGATACTCTTCTGGTGATAATTTACTGGATAGACAACACCGGCAAAACCGGAGAAGAGAATATTGGCAAAGGTTGCTCGACCGATACTCCCTTCTCGGGCCGAGGCACCAATTACCGCGATGGAAGAAGGGGAGAAGATATACCTTAAATTATCAATCTTAATATTCTCACCCTTCATAAACCCTTATTCTATTATCTTCTTCTAAGAAGGCGAAGGCAATCTCCGGGTCGTGCTCAAATACCATAAGCCACCCTTCTTTCAATGCCTGCTTCAAAAGCCTCTCTTTTTCTGCCATTGTCGTTAAGGGAAATAGGTCATAACCCATAATATAGGGGATTTTCAAATGAGAAGTGGTCGGGATTAAATCTCCCCAATAGACAAGCGGAAAAGGCATACCGTTTGAACGAACCAGAACTATCTGGTGTCCTTTGGTATGGCCGCCGGTCTTAATCACCTCTACCCCCTTGGTAATCTCACAATTCCCACTCACGAGGCAGAGATTCCCGCTTTCTTCTAATGGGAGAAAGTCCTCCCTTAAATAACTTGCCCGCGACCTTAAATCCGGTGAATTGGCTGCTATCCATTCTTCGCTCTGAATAAAATATCTTGCCTTGGGAAACTTTGGTGTAACCCGCCTTGTTTGGTCTTGGCGGGTATTACCGCCGGCGTGGTCAAAATGAAGATGGGTATTGATAACAATTGAAACCTCGTCTAAAGAAATTCCTAACTCTGAGAGGGATTTTTCTATTGTCCTCGTCTTATCAACCCGATAAATATCTAAAAACTTAGAATTAAACTTATCCCCAATCCCCGTATCGACCAATACTACATCATAAGGGGTTTTAATGAGCAGGGTTCGTAGCGCCAGTCGTATTCTATTCCTCTCGTCTGGGGGATTGGTCTTTTCCCAAAAGGTCTTAGGGATAATACCAAACATCGCTCCACCGTCAAGGGCAAAATAGCCATCAGAGAGTGGATAGATTTCAAACTCGCCAAATCTCATTTTAACCGACTTACTATTCTATAAGAAAAAGCGGTGCTGTCAATCCCGTTAGAAGTTGCGGTTGTAATAAAGCAATTCAACTATTTTATCACTAATCTTTTCCGCGGCATTCGTTACATCAATTTTTTCCATCCGGCGCCTTATCTTTTCCCCTAATGCGGTCTCTAATATCTCCTGGGCCTTTTTGACAATATTTACTGGCGACGGCTCATAAAAACCAACCCCTTTGCTCTCTACCCAATGAACATTTCCGGCCTCTTGCCCGTAGGCATAACTCATCAAAATTATTGGGACTCTCTTATTGACTGCCTCCATAATCGTCGCCGGTCCAGCTTTTGTCACACAGAGGTCCGAGACGGTGAGAAGTTCCGGCATATTATTAACGAAACCGAATAACAAAACCCGCTTTCCCCGCCCATAAGATTGTGATAGTTTATTTAATAGTTCCTGATTGCGACCAGCAATTATGATAATTTGGTATTCGGTATTTCTGATAAATTGGTCGGCAATCTCTTTAATCTTACCTATCCCTTCCCCGCCACCGATTATTAGAACCACCTTTTTACCGAAAAGCCCTATCTGCCTTTGCACTTTCTCCTTATCCAATCGGATGGCGAACTCTTTCTTTAGGGGCAACCCATAGACACCAATTCGTTGGCTATCAAACCCTTTTTTGCGGAAGATACTTTCACTTTCCTTCGTTGGGAGGAATACAAAATCCGCCGACTTACAAAACCACCCAGTATGGAGAGAGACCAAATCACAGACCACGATAAAAAACGGCCTTTTTTTATAAGGACTTTCCCGCAAGGCCTTCAAAGGAAAGTAATTAAACAAGGCATGACAAGAGACGACACAATCAAAAGGGTAGTAAGAAGCGAAGAAATCCTTGAGCCCCTTTGGGGAGAAGAGGTCAACAATCCAATTCAAAAAGCGAAATATTGCCTTTGGGTAGGTGCCATACCATAAAAGACCCCAGAAATAATTTC
>CAYRLZ010000100.1:0-4516 GCA_964425275.1 uncultured bacterium
CAGGGATAAAGGAGATTCAGGGGTTCACCTTTTATCTCTCGGTGGCAACCTTTGACCAGACCTTAGAGAAGAGAAAGGCGTTATGGGTGCCAAACAATGAAGAGGGGGAAGGGACATATTATTCTTATATCGCCTTCAAACCAGTCGGCACAATTTAAGACCTAACCTTAGGGGGTGATGCCTAACTCTTTTATCTTCCGGTAGAGGTGGGTGCGCTCAATATCTAACTCTTCGGCGGTCTTTGCCTTATTCCAGTTATTCTTCACCAAAAGCCGTAATATGTATTCCCTCTGAAATTCTTCGGTGGCGGATTTGAGTGTCTTTTTTGGTCTGTCGGGTCGGGAAATACCATCCTCTTCCATTATCGTTAGGAGTTCTTCGGCGGTTATTGAAAGGGACTTGATAAGGATTGATGCCCGGGCAATAAAATTTTCTAATTCACGCACATTGCCTTTCCAGGGGCAACCTTGCAAAAATTTAATTGCCTCCGGTGTCAGATGTTTCCTGGGGACACCGTTCTCTTCACAATACCGGCCCAGGAAATAATCGGCCAAGACCGCGATATCTTCTTTCCTTTCCCTCAATGGTGGGACATAGATATTTATCACATTCAACCGATAATAAAGGTCTTCGCGGAAGCCTTTCTTCTCAATCTCCTCTTTTAAGTTTTTATTGGTGGCGGAGATTATTCTTGCCTGCACCCCAATTACTTCGGTCCCGCCCAACCGCTCAAATTTTCCTTCTTGCAGGAATCTTAAAAGTTTTGCCTGGGCCGAAAGGGAGAGGTCGCCGACCTCATCTAAGAAGAGTGTGCCTTTATTAGCCACCTCTAATTTCCCTAACTTTTGAGATACCGCACCGGTGAAGGCGCCTTTCTCATAACCGAACAGTTCACTCTCAATTAAGGTTTCTGGGACCGCCGCGCAGTTCATCTTGACAAATGGCCCATCTTTCCTTTGGCTCTTATTATGAATTGCCCTTGCCACCAGTTCCTTCCCGACCCCGGTCTCACCGACAATTAGCACGCTGGCATTTGATTTTGCCACATCTTCAATGAGATTAAAGATTTTTCTTATTGGTTCGGAGACCCCGACCATCTGGTATTTCTTTAAGGCCTCTTCTTTAAGATAGGTGATTTCCCTTCCCAGCCGTTCTCTCTCCAGGGCATTTCTTATCGTGAGGATGAATCGCTCCTTATCAAAATTGCCTTTTTCCAAAAAATCGTAGGCACCGGCTTTGGTTGCGGCCACCGCGTCTTGGATTTGGGCGAAACCGGAAATCATTATTACGGGCAGGGTTGGGAAATATTCTTTGATTCTCTTTAAGACCTCAATACCATTGATATCGGGTAGCAATAAATCAAGGAGAACTAAGTTCAAATCCTCGGTCCGGATAGTCTTTAATGCGGTTTCGCCATCTGGGGCGGTGAGAACGGTATAATCTTCGGTGGTAAGAAAATCACTCAGGAAATCTCTCGCCCTCTGGTCATCATCAACAATTAGAATTCTCGGTTTGAGAGAACTTAACATTTGCCGAAAGTCTTAGAATTTAACCACCGATTAACACGGATAAACACTGTTTCCTAAAAATTCGCACGCAAAGCCGGACACCGGTTCTTTCAAAATTCTAAATCCAAAAGGAGAATATTTTGGTCTCCTATTTAGAGTTTTGCATTTAGGACCTCTTCCGCGTCCCTTGGTGTTTGCCTTGGACTGCGTCCCGGCTTGGACTGGGACTTTGTTCTGACTTCGCAGAACGTCGTACAGCACTGTTCCGCAGAACATCTGTGGTTCCATTATCTTTCTAATTCAATCTCACTTTATCGGCAGATAAATAAAGACCGCCGTCCCCACCCCTTCTTTACTCCGGATTTCAATTTGCCCCTGATGATTTTCAATTATGCTCTTCGCCAGGGTAAGTCCAAGACCGGTGCCTTCTGGCTTATCATAAGTAAAATAGGGCTTGAATATATCATCCAGGTATCTCTCCGGGATACCCCTTCCGGTATCGGTGATTTCAATCCTTGCCCAGTCTCGGATTTGCCCTTCGTATCTATGCTCTAAGGCGCAGGCGATGGTTAGGATTCCTTTCTTACCCATCGCCTCCACTGAATTATCAAGGATAATGGAAAGGGCATTTTCTATCTCCTTTCGGTCAATAAGGATTTTGGGTAGGGAGTCGGCTAAGTTGTATTCAATCTTGATCCCTGGGGGTATGAAAAATTTGTATCTCTCGCCTAAATTTCGCAAAAGCCCCGGCAGGTCTTCGGGTGTCAAGGTGGGTGTTTTAAGTTGAGAGAATTGCATAATGGCATCGGTCAATTTCCTTAATCTCTTCACCTCCGCCCTTATCCCCTCAATAAATTTGTGGGTCTTCTCCCGGACAGTAGAGAGTTGGTTCATATCTTGAATTGATTCGCAGAGCGTCTCTAATTGTTGAGTTGAAAGCTGGATATTCATCAGTGGTGTCTTAATACCGTGGGCTAACTTCTGGGCAACGGGTATCCAACTTTCAATTCTTTTCAGGTGGACTTCCTGGGTTATATCTTCAACCCTTAGAACAACTTTCTTCCCCAGGTGCTTAAAGATACTGAAACTCAAGACCCTCTCTCCTTCTGGGGTATCAACCGTAATCCGGTCCTCTTCCATTATCTTTGATGAGTGCACCCTTTGCAATAATTCGTGATAAGTTTCTAAGTAGCCTTTGGGACGCAATCGCTCTTCAATATTACTCCCCACCAAACCTTCTAATCCAAGAATTTCCGCCGCGGCTTGATTGGCATATAAAACCTTACCCCGCCGGTTGATAATTATATACCCCCTTTTTCTTAATCCCTCCAAAAAAGATTTCTTCATCGCCTCGGTTTGGGAGATAACTATCCTTCGGATATAAAGATAACCGAAAAATAAAACTAGGATAAAAAGAGGGATAAGAGACCACTTAATCGGTGTAGAGGCAAAGATGGTGGGCACAATACTGTAAAGGATGAAGTCAGACTTAGACCCCTTACGAATTGTAATTAGAAGACCGCTGCGGTTTCTAGTTTTTCTTAGCAGATTAACGAATTTGAGTTCCGATGGGAGATAATAAGTAGGGCTTGCGGCTATGTTTTGTTCGGCGATTTTTTTTAGTTTCCGATTAAAAATGAGCAGTTTATTGTCATCGGTGCCGGCAATAATTTCTTTCCGCCCATCACCCGTAATATCCCGGACTAAAAAGACGCCGATGCCGGTTTTATACCGATAACTCTTTATCTCATCCAAATCCGAATTAAAGACCCTTATTACACCATCCACATTACCGGTTACTATCTCATCAGAACCATCATTGTTCAGGTCGGCACAGATCAAACCCCAGAAGGTCTCACCGGTTTCAATGAATTTTTCTACCCGGCCAGTTTTGCCTGAGAGGATTAAAAGTTTATTTCTCTCCTTTGTTTTACCCCGGGCCAGGGCGGCGGTAATCACCTCCTTTTCGCCATCAGCATCAATATCCGAGACCGCGACTTGGGCATAAGTGAACTCATCGCCAATCTTCTTTTGCCAGACGCAGTTCCCCTTTCTATTTAGGACAAAAACATAACTCCCCTGGTCACTGACATTATTCGCCACACTACCATTATTTACCGAGTAGGTTCCAAAAACTATCTCATCCTGACCATCGCCATTTATATCTTCTAAGAGGACATCGTAAATCTGAGGTCCAATCCAATAGTGCCAGATTTCCTTCTCCGTCTTTATATCATAAACCGCCAGGCCCCTTGGTTGTCCATCAAAGCCACAGGAAAACCGGAGCAATAAATCAAGGTTTCCATCATCATTGGCATCAATACCGCCCACTCCGACAACATATCCATCCCACACCCCATCTTTATTCCGGTCGCTCGTCAGAACCGTGGGCAGTCTCTTAATTAGATGAAAACCAGTATCAGAATAGATTTCAACGATTTGCCGCTGGGCTGAGGACTGCGTCCCGGCTGCGCGGTCAGGATAATTCAGGAAAATCTCTTTTCGGCCATCCTGATTTAAGTCAGCGACCGAGACAAACCTTTTTAAGGTTGGTGTTGAAAAATAGAAATCCCAAATATACCGCCCCCTCCGTTCTAAAACCGTCATACTATAAGGTCTCTTCAATAATAACTCATCAACTTGGTCATCATTAATATCCAAAGGGAGAACCACATCCGCACTAAATATCCGCTCCTCCTTCAATTCAAAAGGCAATCCCCCACCAAAACCAGTGATCACCACCATCATTAGGATTGAGCCCTTCAATGGCATAAGATATTTTAACTCATTATCCTAAATTTGTCAAGGGGAAACTGCTGTCCATTCACCATTGACTTTCAAAAGCCCCACAGGTTATTTCCGCTCTCCGCTTTCTCCTTCACCTTCGGTTAGTGATGCCTTAATCCCCTTAATATGGTTTAGCCGAAAATAGGCGTTGGGTCATATTTTTCTCACTTTCTGTGAAACATTTCACCTTTCTTAAAGCATACTACATAAGGGGGGGTGGG